>NZ_JAWIRR010000014.1:35096-43003 GCF_036320065.1 Stenotrophomonas sp. SMYL8 | reverse complement strand
CACACGGTAGTGCCGGCCGCTGGCCGGCAACCGCAACATCCATGGAGGTGCCGGCCAGCGGCCGGCACTACCAGCCGCCGCCCAGCGCGCGGTAAAGCTCCACCCGCGCGATCGCGGCCGTGGCCTGGCTGTTGGCCAGCGCAGCCTGGTTGTCCAGCGCGATGCGCTGGGTGGTCAGCACATCCAGCATGTCGACCACGCCAGCCTGGTACTGCCGGCGCGCCGCGCCCAGTGCGCTCTCGCTCTCGTCCACCGCCACATGCAGCTGCACCGTGCGCTGCTGCTCGGCGGCATAGCCATCGATGGCGTCGTCCACTTCATGCCAGGCCTGCAGCACGGTACGGCGGAACTGCAGCGCCGACTGTTGCTGCTGCAGCCTGCTCAGCGCAAGGTTGGCCTTCAGCCGCCCGCCCTGGAAGATCGGTACGCTGATGGACGGCCCGATGCTGAAGCGGTGCGCGTTCCAGCCATCCAGATCATCCAGCTGCTTGGCCTGGAACCCAGCGTCGCCATTCAAGGTGATGCGCGGCAGGAAACTGGCCTTGGCCACGCCGATGCCGGCCGTTGCCGCATGCAGTGCCGCTTCGGCACGACGGATGTCCGGGCGACGCTCGGCCAGTTCGCTGGGCAACCCCACCGCTACGGCCGGCAACGCCGGCCAGTCACGGCGTGCATCCTGCAGCTGCGCGTCCAGCGCCTGCGGCGGCTGCGCCAGCAGGAACGCCAGCGCATTGCGCAGCTGCGATTCACGATGCCGCAGCGGCGCGATGCGGGCCTGCAGCGATGCCACCTGCGCGGACGCGCTGGACACCTGCAGCGTGCTGGCCACGCCCTGTTGCTGGCGTGCCTCGGTCAGGCGCTTCATGTCGAGGGCGATGCTGAGGTTGTCCTCGGTGATCGCCAGCAGCTGCCGCGTCGCGCGCAGCTGCAGGTAATCACGCGCGGTTTCCGCCAGCAGCGCGATGCGCACCGCGTGTGCATCCTCCTCGGCGATCTGCACGCGTGCGTCGGCCGCTTCCACCTGGCGGCGCACACGCCCCCACAGGTCCAGTTCCCAGCTCAGGCCGATGCCGGCCTGGAACAGCCCGTAGTCATCACGGCCGCCGTTGCCGGACGGATCATTCAGGCCCACCTCGCTGTTGCGTGCACGCACGCCACTGGCGCTCGCGCTGACGCTGGGCAGGCGATCGGCGGCGGTGATGCCACGCGCGGCGCGGCTCTGCTGCACGCGGTTGGCGGCCAGCTGCAGGTCCAGGTTGGCCGCCAGCACCTGGCCGGCAAGCTGCCCCAGCAGTGGATCGTCGAAGCCGGCCCACCAGGCCGCGTCCTGGTCGATGGCGTTGCCGGCGACGGCCTCACTCTGCCAGTGGCTGGGCAGTTCCGCCTGGGGGCGTACGAAGTCCGGACCCATCGTGCAGGCAGCCAGGGCCGTGCACAGGCTGGCCGCAACGAAGGTGCGGAACACGGTGACTGCGCTCATGCACCCTCCCCGCTCTTGTGGCCGGGACTGTGCTGCACGCTCTGCGCGCGGGCGCGGCTGCCCAGGTCAACACTGGCTTCCACCGACATGCCGGCACGCAGCTGGTCCAGCAGTGGCTGGCCGGGTTCCAGCACGATCTTGACCGGAATGCGCTGCACCACCTTGGTGAAGTTGCCGGTGGCGTTTTCCGGTGCGACGGCGGCGAAGGTGACGCCGGTGGCCGGTGCGATGCTGTCGATGTGCCCGCGCAGCGGCTTGCCCGGGAACACGTCCACCTTCAGCTCGACCTGTTGGCCGGCCTGCATGCGGGTCATCTGCGTTTCCTGGAAGTTGGCGACCACGAAGGCGCGCTTCAGCGGTACCACCGCAGCCACCGGCGTACCCGGGGTCAGGTAGGCGCCCACGCGTACCGCACGGCGGCCGACCATGCCGTCGATCGGCGCGCGCAGCACGGTGTGCGACAGGTCCAGTTCGGCACGCGCCTGCGCCGCTTCTGCACGCTGTACCGCCGCCTGCGCGGCCTGCACGCCAGCGCTGAGGATGTCGGTGCGCTGGCGTGCGGTCGACAGCGCGGCCTGGCCCTGCTGCAGATGCGCACTGGCCACGGCCTGCTTCGACTGCGCCTGCTGTGCGTTCTGCACGGTGCCGGCGCCATCACGGGCCAGTTCGCGGTAACGCTGCTGGTCGGCGCTGGCCAGGGTCAGTTCGGAACGGCTGACATCGACGCTGGCCCTGGCCTGTTCGATCAGCGAGTCCTGCTGGGCCAGTGCGGCCTGCGCGTTGGCCAGCTGTGCACGGGCGTTGGCGAGGTCGGCACGGGCCGCCTGCAGGGCCACCTGGTAGTCGCGGTCGTCGATGCGGGCAAGCACGTCGCCCGCCTTCACCGACTGGTTGTCCTCTACTTCCACGGCACTGACGAAGCCGGGAATCTTCGGCGCAACCAGCGTGTAGTCGGCAACGACATAGGCATTGTTGGTGGTCTGGTGACCGCCGTCACGCAGCAGCAGCCAGGCACCGATGGCCAAGGCCAGCACGCCCAGGCCCAGGCCGGTATTGAGAGTGGTTCGATTGATCGTCATGAGGGGGTTCCTGCGAAAGGTTCAGGCCACGGCACGTGGCGGATGGATGCGGGTGGGCATCCAGGCAATGAGGGGAATGAAGGCCAGCGCCACCAGCGCGACCACCCAGTACAGGTCGGCCGAGGTCAGCGCCTGCACCTGCGCATGCAGGCGCGCGCCCAGCTGCGGGCCCTCGGCCAGCCACGGCTGCTCGCCAAGGCGGTCGACCAGCACGGTGGAATGGAAATGACGGCGGCCCTGGGCGACGGCATCCAGCACGCCGCTGGCGAGCACGGCAGCAAAGCCCTTGACCGTGTTGAACCACGCCGAGGCGAACGGACCGTCCTGCGGTGCCAGCCCGCCAGTGGCCAGCATCAGCAGCGGCAACACCGCCATCGGCTGGGCGAATACCTGCAGCAGCTGTACCCACAGGAAGTTGTCGCGGATCCAGGCCACATCCAGGTGCGAGCCCAGCCAGCAGGCCAGCGCCAGCATCGCCAGGCCGGTGGCCTGCACCCAGCGGCAATCCACTGCGCGGATGTTCAACAACGCCGCCACCAACGGCAGTGCGATCACCTGTGGCAGCGCCACCCACAGCAGCATCGGTGCGGTCTGCAATGGCCGGTAGCCCTGCACGCTGGCCAGGAATCCGGAGGGAATCGAGATCACCGCCAGCAGCACGAACAGCACGCCCAGCGTCACCAGCGAGTAGCTGAGGTTGCGGTTGGCCAGCAGCTGCAGCTTGAAGAACGGCAGCGGGTGGAACCATTCATTGATCATGAACAGCACCATCAGGCCGGCGCCGCCACCGATCATCAGGGTGATCATCGGCGAGTCGAACCAGTTCAGGCGCGGGCCCTGCACCAGGCCCAGCACCAGCAGCACCAGCGCCGGCAGGCCCAGCGCCAGGCCCACGCCATCGAACTGGGCAAAACGCTCCAGCCGCAGCGGGTCCTGCGGCAGGCCCCAGCTGACCATCGCCATGGCAGCCAGGCAGTACGGCACGATCTGCCAGAACGCCCAGTGCCAGCCCACCTGCTCGACCCAGAACGCGGCCAGCGGCGTGCCCATGCTCGGGCCGAAGGTAGCGGTCAACGCGTAGCCCGCCAGGCCATACAGCTTGATGCCGGGCGGCAGGAAGCGCAGTGCCACGCTCATCAGCAGCGGCGGCAGGGCACCACCACACAGCCCCTGCAGCGCGCGCAGCAGCAGGAACACCTGCAGGTTCGGGGCAAGCGGGCAGAGCACGCCCAGCACCATGAAGCCACCGATCATCGCCAGCGCGAAGCGGCGCAGCGAGAAGGTGGCGGCACACCACGGGGCGAAGGCCATCGCGCTGACCGACATCGCGCTGTAGAGGGCGACGATCCAGCTGCCGTCATCGACGCTGAAACCCATCGCACCGCGGATGTCGGCCAGGGCGACCTTGGTGATGTTCTCGTTGAAGCCCGACACCAGCACCGCCAGCAGCACGCCACACAGGCCGACCAGAACGCGGCGGTCGAGCCCGGGGGCGGCGGCAGGACGGGGCCCAGCAGCGGCCGGGACAGCGGCGGCCGGCGTACTCATCGCCGGGCACCGATCCGTGCAGTGCACGGCATGTTGGGGGTCATTGGAATGCGCTCAGTGAAACTCCGGGGAGCGCAGTCTAGGGAGCTGGTACCCTGCGAAAAATGGCGCAGCCCGCATCCCAGGCGTGCGTCACGCGCACGCATGAAAGTGTCAGCGCGGAGCCTCCCCTGCGCTTTCGCACATGGTCTTGATCGAGCGCCGCAGCCACTGGTGCGCAGCATCGTTGTCCAGCCGCGGGTGCCAGGCCTGGACGATGGCGGCGGTGCGCACCGGGATCGGCAGCGGGAACAGGCGCAGCGGCAGGCGCATGCTGACGATCCGCTCCAGCATCACGCTCGGCATCTGCGGCAGGATCAGGTCCGACTCGGCGGCAGCGAAGATCGCGCCGTGGAAGGTCGGGCTGATCAGCGCCACCCGCCGCTGCAGGCCCAGCGTGGCCAGGTCGTCATCGATCGGGCCACGCGGCAGCCCCCGCCGCGACACCGCGATGTGGTCGCAGGCAGCAAAACGCTCGGCGCTGATCTCCTCATCGAACAACGGATGATCTTCGCGCGCGGCGCCCATGAACGAGGTACTGAACAGGTTCTGCACCTTGGTATCGGGTGCATGCTTGCCGGCGGTGCTGATGTACAGGTCGATCCGGCCCTGCGCCATCGCATCGTCGTCGGTATCGCCCTCGGGCACGAAGCGCAGTACCGCGCGCGGCGCCTGCTGGCGGAACAGTTCACGCAGGCGTCCGCCGAATCCACCGATGAAGACATCATTGGCGCGGACATTGAAGGTGCGCTCCAGGGTGCGCAGGTCGATCTCGCGACCGGCGTTGAACACACGGTGGGCCTGCTCGATCACATCGCGGACCTGCTCACGCAGCTGCAGCGCGCGGGGCGTGGGGGCCAGACCGCGGCCGGCACGCACCAGCACCGGGTCGCCCAGCGCGGTGCGGATCCGGCCCAGGGTACGGCTCATCGCCGGCGCGCTCAGGTTCATCCGCCGCGCGGCGGCGGCCACGCTGCATTCGTCAATCAGCACGTCCAGTGCCAGCAACAGGTTCAGGTCCGGCAGGGGCATGACAGTCTCCAGTAAATCAGATGACTCTACGACACTTGTAACCACAGCGGATTGCGTTTTACGCATTCATTGACTGACGCGCACGGCATGGGTGCGCGCAGTGACATCGGCGACCATCCCCGGCCTGCCAAGGAGACATCCATGTTCAATACCCTGCTGGTCGCCCTGGACGGTGGCCCCCAGCACGCACGCGTGCTGGACCTGGCCGCAGCCATCGCCGGCCCCCACAGCCGCCTGCACCTGCTGTGCGTGCTCGACCCCGAATTCGCGCTGGCGGCCGATGCCAGCGAAGCCGACCGCATCGAGTACCCGGAAGCCGCCCGCCAGCGCTCGCGGGCCGAAGCGGTGCTGGCCGAAGCCCTGGCCGAGCTGCGCGAGCGCGGCGTCGACGCCATCGCGCAGATTCCCTCGGGTGACCCGGGCGAAGTGATCAGCGAGCAGGCCCGGCGCCTGAAGTGCGACCTGATCGTCATCGGCCATCGCCACCTGTCCCGCCTGGAACGCCTGTTCGAACCCTCGATCGGGCAATGGACCATCGACCACGCGCCCTGTCCCGTGCTGGTGGAAACCCGCGACCCACAACCCTAGCAACCATGGCCTCCCGTTCCCCGTTGTTTCCCACCCGCGTCAACTACCGCGCCTTCGGCCGCCAGTTCGGCCGCGGCGAACAGGCACTGCTGGCGGCGATACGCCAGCTGCACGATCCTGATCAACAGGCCGATGGACTCGCCCAGCTGAGCAGCCTCGGTATTGATCCCGAAGGCTGCGACGCGTTCGTCGGCCTGCTGCCGCTGCTGGCCACGCCCACCGCCCCGATCGACCTGCTGCCCGCTGGCTCACCGTTCATCGCGGCCAGCGAACTGGACCTGCTGGTCTGCCTGCTGCGCATCGCACAATGGCGGCATGCGCGGCCCCGCGAAGACGACACGCTGGCACCCTTGCGCCGGCAACTGGCACGCTGTGCGATGGCCGTGCAGGCGGCAAACCTGCCGTTGCGGCAGCGCTCGTTGTCACCGGTCGGGCTGAGGCTGCTCGATCCGACCGGCTGGTTGCGGCAGCGATAAGCCGTCGCGCCCCCCGTGTGATCGCATGCAGAGAGCTGCTCAGCAGTCCATCGTTCCGTGCGTGCTGCCCTCGTCATCCAGCACGTGCGCATGCAGGATCACCTGGTTGCGGCCAGCCCGCTTGGCGGCATACAGGCCGGCATCGGCGTCTGCCAGCAACTGATCGGCACTGGC
Source organism: Stenotrophomonas sp. SMYL8 (assembly GCF_036320065.1). Taxonomy (NCBI): domain Bacteria; kingdom Pseudomonadati; phylum Pseudomonadota; class Gammaproteobacteria; order Lysobacterales; family Lysobacteraceae; genus Stenotrophomonas; species Stenotrophomonas sp. SMYL8. The sequence continues at coordinate 36,587 of NZ_JAWIRR010000014.1, read as the reverse complement.
CAGAGCCGGCGGATGCAGGTAACCCACGCCGACGCTGATGCTGACCGGGCCTTCCGGCAATGGCAGCGCTTCGACCGCTTCGCGCAGCCGCTCGGCCAGCGCCAGCACGCCCGACAACGGGCTTCCGGGCACGATGACGGCGAACTCTTCACCGCCATAACGCGCAACGCTGTCACCACCGCGACCGGCTATGGCCTTCAGCACCCCGGCCACCGCCTGCAGGCAACGATCACCGGCCGGATGGCCGTGCTGGTCGTTGAAGGCCTTGAAGTGGTCGATATCCACCAGCAGCAGGCCCAGCTCGGTGCCGCTGCGCCGTGCGCGATTCCACTCGGACGTCAGCCGTGCGTCGAACTCGCGGCGGTTGGCCACGCCGGTCAGGCCATCCTGCCGCGCCAGTTGATCCAGTGCTGCCTGGCGTTCCAGAAGATCGGTCTGCAGCAGGACGCTGCGCAGGCCGAAGCCAAGGGTGGCTACGACGAAGCCGGCAACGGCCAACGGCCGCGCATGATCGACCACCAGCGTGCCGACCACCAGCAGCAGCAATGGCAGGATGATCGGACCGGCGGCCTGCACCGTCCTCGCCAGCCGCGGGTGTGCCGTGGTGCCTGTGTCCGGCCTCGTGTCCAGCGCCAGGCAGGCGATCAGCAGAAAAGGTACGTCGATCAGCAGATCGTTGAACGCACCGAATGCATCATCGGAGGTGTAGTGGTTGATGTAGTAGGCCACCAGCAGATAGGCCAGTGCGTACAGCGCCAGTGCGCGGAAGAACCTGCGCCGTTCGGGCACGTCGCCGGCCAGCCATCGCACCACGGCGAACGCGGCGATACACAGGTTCTGGATGTCGAACATGCGCTGCATGTTGGACATCGCATGGGCGTCGACCTCGACACGGGCGGCGAACGATGCGGTGTGCACGAAGAACAGCACACCCAGCAGCGCCGCCATCGCCGCGTCGATCAGGCTGATGCTCAGACGCTCGCGGCGTGCCCGCGCCAGGATGAACACCAGGGGCACGCCATACAGCACGTAAAGGAACAGGCTTGCGCGCGGGGTGAAATCAGCACGCCCGGCGCCCAAGGCGTCGATCATGTTGAACGCCATGCCGCCGGCCCACAGCAGCAGTGCCAATGCCGTGGCGCGCCACCCCAGTGCCGCGCGGTCGCGGCGGGCCCGCCACAGGCAGGCGGCCGCCGCCAGCAACGGGGCGCCGGTCAGGAAAACGAAGGAGCCGACCCCGGCGGGGCCAGGCCACAGGGCCACGACCAGGCCGTGGCACAGCACATACAGCAGCGCCAGCACTACCGGCTGCATCCCCCGATCCGCAAGGCCGTATGGACGCACGATAGCCCCGCCCGCGCCACGGCCACGTGATCCAATACGGCAATACGACACGTCGCGTGCCCCCCCCATGGGAGTGGCGGGGGGGGGGGGGGGCCCCCCGGGGGGGGGGCGGGGGGGGGGGGGGGGGGCGCGGGGCGGGGCGCCCGG
>NZ_JAWIRR010000014.1:0-35086 GCF_036320065.1 Stenotrophomonas sp. SMYL8 | reverse complement strand
GGGAGTGCCGGCCGCTGGCCGGCAATCCCGGGGAATCACAGGGCTGCAGGTTGCCGGCCAGCGGCCGGCACTACCGGAAAGCCGTCAGCCGTGCAGGGCGCGGGCGTGGTGGGCGATGTGCTCGCCGATGAAACTGGCGATGAAGTAGTAGCTGTGGTCGTAGCCCGGCTGCAGGCGCAGGGTCAGCGGATGACCGGCGGCATCACAGGCCTGCTGCAGGCGCTGCGGTTGCAGCTGGGTCTGCAGGAATTCGTCCGCCTCGCCCTGGTCGACCAGCAACGGCAGGCGCTCAGTGGCCACGGCGACCAGTTCGCTGGCATCCCACTGCGCCCAGTCCGCCGGGTTGTCGCCCAGGTAGGCGTGGAAGGCCTTCTGCCCCCACGGCACGTGGCTGGGCGCAACGATCGGCGAGAACGCCGACACGCTGCGGTAGCGCCCCGGGTTGCGCAGCGCGATCACCAGCGCACCGTGACCGCCCATCGAGTGGCCGCTGATGCCGCGCGCATCGGTGACCGGGAAATTCCCCTCGATCAGTGCCGGCAGTTCCTGCACCACGTAGTCGTGCATGCGGTAGTGCTTCGCCCACGGTGCACGGGTGGCATTGAGGTAGAACCCCGCCCCCTTGCCCAGGTCATAGCCCTCGGCATCGGCCACGTCATCGCCGCGTGGGCTGGAATCGGGCGCGACGATGATCACGCCATGCTCGGCCGCGTAGCGCTGCGCGCCCGCCTTGGTGATGACGTTCTGCTCGGTGCAGGTCAGCCCGCTCAGCCAGTACAGCACCGGCAGTTTCTGCGTTTCCGCCTGCGGCGGCAGGTACACGGCGAACTGCATGTCGCAGCCCAGCGTGGTGGAATGATGCCGGTAGACGTCCTGCCAGCCGCCGAAACAGGCGCGGTGTTCAATACGTTCCATGGTGTTCTCCTGCGCGGCGCGTCAGCGCACGCGTGCTTCTGGTAGATGCCGACCTTGGTCGGCTTATCCACGCGCGGCGTGGATGCCTTTGTTGATCCGTTCATCCAGCTGCGCCAGCAGGCGCAGCAACGATTCGACGCCAGGCTGGCCATCAAGATTGCGCCAGGCCGCCACGGCCACATCGCTGCGCGGCGGCCACTGTCCGGCTGCGCGCGCCTCATGAAGGCGCGGCAGGAATACCTGCGCAAGCCACTGCTCGAACGGCATGCCATCGTCGCTGCCGAAGGCCGAGGTCACCGCACGCGGTGGCCCCACCTCGCCCACTACCCAGCCCAGCGCACGCAACGCCTGCTCGATCGGAGCCACCAGGGCCGCGCGCGGGTCTTCCGCACGCGGCCGGCGCAGGGCATCCAGCCAGCCCATGACGCGGCTCAGTAGTGGACCACCGAACGGATCGACTTGCCTTCGTGCATCAGGTCGAAGGCTTCGTTGATCTTGTCCAGGTCCATGGTGTGGGTGACGAACGGTGCCAGTTCGATATCGCCCTTCATCGCGTCCTCCACCATGCCCGGCAACTGGCTGCGGCCCTTCACGCCGCCGAAGGCGGTGCCCATCCACTTGCGCCCGGTCACCAGCTGGAACGGACGGGTGGAGATCTCCTGGCCCGAACCGGCCACGCCGATCACCACGCTCTGGCCCCAGCCACGGTGCGCGCATTCCAGCGCAGCGCGCATCACGTTGACGTTGCCGATGCACTCGAAGCTGTGGTCCACGCCCCAGGTGGTCATCTCGACGATGACCTGCTGGATCGGCTTGTCGTAGTCCTTCGGGTTGATGCAGTCGGTGGCGCCGAATTCGCGCGCCAGTTCGAACTTGGAAGGGTTGGTGTCCACCGCGATGATGCGGCCGGCCTTGGCCTGGCGCGCACCCTGGATCACCGCCAGGCCGATGCCACCCAAGCCGAACACCGCCACGCTGTCGCCTTCCTGCACCTTGGCGGTGTTGTGCACCGCGCCGATGCCGGTGGTGACGCCGCAACCGAGCAGGCAGACGTGCTCCGGGTTCGCGTCCGGGTTGATCTTCGCCAGCGAGACTTCGGCCACCACGGTGTACTCGCTGAAGGTCGAGCAACCCATGTAGTGGTACAGCGGCTCGCCGTTGTAGCTGAAGCGGCTGGTGCCGTCGGGCATCACGCCCTTGCCCTGGGTGGCACGCACCGACACGCACAGGTTGGTCTTGCCGCTCTTGCAGAACAGGCACTCGCCGCACTCGGCGGTGTACAGCGGAATGACGTGGTCGCCCGGCTTGACGCTGGTCACGCCCTCGCCCACTTCCACCACGATGCCGGCGCCTTCATGGCCCAGCACCACCGGGAACAGGCCTTCCGGATCATCGCCGGACAGGGTGAAGGCATCGGTATGGCAGACACCGGTGTGGGTGATCTTGACCAGCACCTCGCCCTTCTTCGGCGGGGCGACGTCGATCTCGACGATCTGCAGCGGCTGGCCGGGACCAAAGGCGACGGCGGCACGGGACTTCATGGTGGCTTCTCCAGGATCAGGCGGAAAGGGAATGGCAGGACGATCGGCGGGATATGGCGCCGATGCTTATTTCAGGTACGAGCGGATCAATGCGCTCATGTCGCGCACGCGTTCGGCGCGCTGTTCGTCTGAGGCAGCGGGTTGCCCGAACTCCTCGCGCAGATGGGCCTCCATCACCTCGGACATCAGGCCGTTGACCGCGCCACGGATGGCGGCGATCTGCTGCAGCACCGGCCCGCAGTCGGCACCGGCTTCCAGCGCGCGGTCCAGCGCATCGCACTGGCCGCGGATACGGCGCACGCGGGCCAGGACCTTCTTCTTCTCTTCGGGGGAGTGCGGCATGGCGGGGCCACCTCGGAACTATACTGGGGGATAGTATACACACAGGGGCGAATGAAACGATCTGGTGCTGCCGAGGCAGGCTCCAGAGACAGACCAGCCCGGAATATGAATGAATAATAAATAGATTCATTTGTTACTTTTTCATGACGTAGGGTGCCTGCCTTCCGCCCGCGTTTACCCCCGAGTCACATTGGCGTGACCAGGGAGAAATCATGTACCGACCGTTGTTCGCCCGCAGTCGCTTGTCTGCCGCGCTGGGTTCGGCATTGGTGCTGGTGGCCGCCGCACCGGCCATGGCGCAGCAGGCCGCCACGCAGGAACAGAAGGCCGAGCCCGCCAGCAGCAAGACCCCCGTGCAGCTGGACCGGATGACCGTCACCGGCTCGCGCATCTACCGCGCCGGTTTCGACACGCTCGAGCCCGCCGCGGTGGTCAGCCGTGAATCGATCGAGAACTATGGCGACACCAACCTCATCGATGCCCTGACCCGGATTCCCGGGGTCAGTGCCGGCGTCAGTTCGCGCGGCGACCAGGCCGGCTTCGGTGCAGGCGTCAACTTCGCCAGCAAGTTCGGGCTGGGCAGCAATCGCCTGCTGACCTTGGTCAATGGACGCCGCTTCGTCACCTCTACACCGCCCACCATCTTCGGAGCCGGCGGCGGCTCGGGCATCCAGGTGGACATGAACGCCATTCCCAGCGTCATGGTGCAACGCATTGAAAGCCTGAGCGTTGGCGGTGCACCCACCTATGGCTCGGATGCGATCTCCGGCGTCAACAACATCATCCTGCGAGACCGGTTCGAGGGTGCCGAAGTCGAGCTGGGCTACGGCAGGACCAGCAAGAACGACAACGAGCGCTACTCCTGGTCGGCCATCTTCGGTACCGACTTCGCTGATGGCCGTGGCCACATCGTGGTTGCCGCCGAGCTGGACAACGCCGATGGGGTGAACGCGCTGCAACGCGATTTCTACCGCCAGGGCTACAGCCTGCAGGCCAATCCCACGGCGGCCAATGCCACTGCCCAGCCCCTGCGCCGGCCGACCAATGATGGCCGCATCGACGGCAGCATTCCGTTCAACACCGGGCCCCGCGATGGTATCCCCGACCAGGTCTGGATCCGCAACCGGCGCATTGCCAGCATGACCTTCGGTGGCCTGGTGATGCCGGCGACCGGCAGCTACACGCGCAACGGCCTGGGCGACATCCTTGGCTTCGGCCCGAACAAAGACAAACTGTGGCAGTTCAACAACGAGGGCAAGCTGGTCGAGTTCAATCCCGGCACCAGCTACGCGGGCGGCAACGCCTCCGGCGGTGACGGCCTGAACCTGTTCGAGACGGTGCCGCTGATCGCCGACCTCGAACGACGCTCGGTATTCTCCACCGGCAGCTTCGACTTCACCGACAACGTGCGCGGTTTCTTCGAGCTTTCGCGATACGAAGCGACCGCCCGCGAAACCCTCGACCAGAACGTCTACAACGCGGTGTCCTTCGGCAATGCGCGCCTGGACGGCGGCGGTACCGCCAGCGGTGCACTGACCTTCAGCGCCAGCAATCCGTTCCTCAGTGCGGAAACCCGCAAGATCCTCGCCGACAACGGCATCACCTCGTTCCGCCTGTCGCGATCTTCGCGCGACCTGTCGATGAACAACGCCAGCACCGAAACCCGCCTGACCCGTGCGGTGCTCGGGCTGAACGGCTTCTTCGAGGTCGGAAAGCGCAGCTTCAACTGGGAAGCCAGCGTCACCCACGGCCGCGGTGACTTCGACTACCTCGGCACCGGCCTGATCCAGCAGAACTTCATCAATGCGATCAACGTCACCACCGACGCCAGCGGGCGCATCATCTGTGATGCCACCCGCCCGGGCACCACGGCCGATGCGAACTGCCGCCCGCTGAATCTGTTCGGCGAGAACCAGGCGTCGCGCGAAGCCCTGGACTATGTCTCCACCCGGACCGTGGCCAAGGCGCAGACCCGCCAGACCGTCATCAATGCGTCGGTATCCGGCGGCCTGTTCGATCTTCCCGGCGGCGAGCTGTCCGCGGCGGCCGGCTTCGAACACCGCCGCGAAGAAGGCTCCTTCACCCCCAGCGAGTACCAGCGCCTGGGCCAGGGCCGTTCGGTGCCGACCCAGGCGGCCGAGGGCAAGTACCACACCAACGAAGTGTTCGCCGAAGTGCTGGCACCGCTGTTCAATCCCGACTGGGATATCCCGGGCCTGCATCGCCTGGACCTGACCGCCAAGTTCCGCCGCGTCGACAACTCCGTCGCCGGCGCGTTCAATGCGTTCACCTACGGCATCCAGTACGAACCGATCGCCGGCCTGCAGCTGCGCGGCAACAAGACCCAGTCACTGCGCGCGCCCTCCATCGCCGAGCTCTACACCACCCAGCAGCCGGCCTACTACAACATCCCGGAAGTGTGCTCGCTGGACAACATCAGCGGCGGCTCAAATCCGGCGGTGCGTCGCCGCAACTGCCAGGCGTTCTTCGCCGCCTACCCGGGTGCCGATCCGAACACTTTCCGCCAGCAGCCGACCAATACGCTGGGTTCGACCAACGGCAGCACCCGCCTGCAGAACGAAACGGCGAAGTCGTGGACGGCCGGCATCGTGTTCGCCCCAGAATGGATCCCGGGCCTGCGCGTCGCCGCCGACTGGTATGACATCAAGATCAACAACGTGATCACGTCGCTGAGCGCCAACGACATCATCACCGGTTGCTTCGACACTGCCGACTTCAACGCCGCCAACGTGCCCAACGCCAACCGCTTCTGCAGCCTGGTGACGCGTGATCCGAACACCGGCGTGGCTACCAGCATCAAGACCGAGTATGGCAACGGCCCGGTGCTGATGTTCCGTGGCTGGACCGCCGAAGTCGGCTACCGTTGGGACCTGTCGCGCTTCGGCGTACTGGACCTGGACTTCTACGGCTACATGCCGAAGAACCGTGGCCAGGCCGCGAACCGGGACGTGCCGTTCGTCGAACAGGCGGGCAGCTTCAACGAGCCCAAGCGCCAGTTCCGTTGGACGGCCCAGCATCGCATCGGCAACTGGAACTACGGCGTGGCCTCCAACTACACCAGCCGCGCCCAGTACACGATGACCGATACCCCGGAAAGCCGTCAGTACTTCTACCGCGACAGCTGGACCACCTGGGACGCCAACGTCACCTACCGCATCACCGACGCCGCGCGCGTGACGTTGTCGGTGATCAACGTGGGCGATGACATCGGGCCGTTCCCGTATGTACTGGATGCACTGGGCCGTCGCTACATGGCCAGCCTGCGCTACAACTTCAAGTAGGCCTGGCGCAGCGTTTCCACAGGCGGGGCCCGGTGTACGGGCCCCGCTCAATCAAACAGACCTTGTTCCGCCAACCGGGTCAGCTCATCCACCACGTAGCGCACCTTCGGCCGCAGGTGACGCGTCGGTGGCCACAGCGCATGGATGTCGATGTGCCGCTGCATGTGTTCGTCCAGCACCGATTGCAGCACGCCGGAATCGAGATGGCGGCGCACCAGTGAAATGGGCATCTGGCAGATGCCGAGGCCGGCGATGGCCGCTTCGATCACCGCGTCGCCATCGTTGAGTTGATAGGGCGCACTGGGAATGAACGTTCCCTCGTCCTCCTCGCTGCCGATCCGCCACCAGATCGGTTGCCCGTGGCGGAAGCCGACGATGCTGCGGTGCTGCGCCAGTTCCTGCACCGTGCGCGGCACGCCATGCGCCTGCAGGTACGCCGGCGATGCGCAGGTGACCAGGCGCTGGCGCCCCAGCCGGCGCGCGACCAGGTGCTCGGCCTGGTGCAGCCCACCGAAACGGATCAGCAGGTCGATGCCCTCTTCGACCGGATCGACGAAGTGATCGGTGAAGGTCATCGTCAACTGCAGGTCCGGATACTGGCGGCACAACCGCAGCAGCACCGGCAGCACCACCAGCCGCCCGAACGAGGACGGCATGTCAATGCGCAGCCGCCCGCTGGGCAGGCCCGCCGAACCCAGACAGGCCTCGGCCGCGGAGATTTCTTCCAGCGCCGCCGCACAGGAGGCGTAGTACGCCTCGCCATCGGTGGTCAGTGCGATGCGCCGCGTAGTGCGATGGAACAGGCGCACCCCCAGCCGCGCTTCCAGACGGGCGATGGCCTTGCCCACCGCCGAGCGCGAGATGCCCAGCGCGTCTGCCGCCTCGGTGAAGCTGCCCGAGCGTGCGGTCGTGACGAACGTCACCAGGCCATTCAAGGATTCCAGCGGCAGCATCGTTCGCACCCCATTGGGGACAAATAGTCCCCCACCAAGGGAGATCGAAGCGCTTTATGCGCCCGCATGTCAACTCCATCCTGTGTGCATCGCGCCGCTGGCGCTCTTCCCCGCACCGAGATGACCAACATGACCGCCGCCCTGTTCCGTCCGTTCGACCTGACAGGCATCGCCCTGCGCAACCGCATCGCGATGGCCCCGATGACCCGTGCCCGCAACCCCGGCTCGGTCGCCAATGAGCTCACCGCGCAGTACTACCGGCAGCGTGCCAGCGCCGGCCTGATCATCAGCGAAGGCACGCCGGTCTCGCCGCAGGGCCAGGGCTACATCGATGTGCCGGGCATCTGGTCGGCCGAACAGGTGGCCGGGTGGAAGCTCGTCACCGAGGCGGTGCATGCAGCGCAGGGCACGATGTTCGCCCAGCTCTGGCACGTCGGCCGCATGTCGCATGCCTCGCTGCAGCCCGGGGGTGGACAACCGGTCAGCGCCGGTACCCGCCCGGTGGCCAGCGCACCGAAGAACACCTCGTTCGTCTATCTGGACGACGGCAGCCGCGGCCATGCCGATCCCACCCCGGCACGTGCACTGGAGACTGCGGAGATCCCCGGCATCATCGACGACTTCGTACGCGGGGCGGACAACGCCATTGCCGCCGGCTTCGACGGCATCGAACTGCATGCCGCCAACGGCTACCTGTTCGAGCAGTTCCTCAACCCGCTCATCAACGAACGCGAGGACCGCTACGGCGGCTCATTGCCGAATCGTGCGCGGTTGATCCTGGAGACGGTCGATGCGATGGCCGAGCGCATCGGCGCGCACCGCATCGGCGTGCGCCTGGCGCCGAACAACCTCACCTTCGACATGCCGTACTACCCCGACAACGAGGCCACCTATCTGTACTTGGCCGAGGAACTGGGCAAGCGCGGGCTGGCCTACGTGCATCTCAACGACAACCTGCAGGCGGGGCAGTCGGTGCTGGGCGAGGCGTTCCTGCAGCAGTTCAAGCAAGCCTACGGTGGCAACGTGATCCTGGCCGGTGGCATGACCCGGGAGCGCGCCCTGCAGCTGGTCGAGACCGGCACCATCGACCTGGCCGCATTCGGCCAGCCGTTCATCGCCAACCCGGATCTGGTCGAACGCCTGCAGCACAACGTCGCGCTGGCCACGCCCGACCGCAATACCTATTACGGTGGCGGCGAGGCAGGCTACCTCGACTACCCGCGCGCGCAGTAGAGCCACGCGATGCGTGGATGCGGGCGTACACTGCTCACCCGCATCCACTGGATCTGCCCATGGATACGCCCACCGCATCGTTCATCGTCAACCTCGATGTCCCCGATCTTGCCGCTGCCGAGGACTTCTACATCCGAGCCTTCGGCCTGCGCATCGGGCGCCGTCTAGGCCCGGGCGCCGTGGAGCTGCTCGGTGGGCCAACGCCGCTGTACCTGCTGCAGAACGAGGCCGGCAGCGCCGCCACCGAAGACGGCGACGTGCGCGACTACGAGCGTCACTGGACGCCGCTGCACCTGGACTGGGTGGTGGATGACATCGAAGCCGCACTGGTCCGTGCGGTTGCGGCCGGGGCGACGCTTGAGCAGTCCGTGCGCGAGCGCCGCTGGGGGCGCATCGCCGTGCTGGCCGATCCGTTCGGCCACGGCTTCTGCCTGATCCAGTTCAGTGGCGAAGGCTACGACGCGCTGGCCGAGTGACCGGCGCATCGTTCACCACGGCAATGGCGCCGCTTCACCGTTGGCGCGCTCACCGTAGTACAGCGACGGCAGCAGGCGCGAGAGGAAACTGAACTCCGTGTAGCAGTGCTTGAGCAGGCCCAGGCCGACCGCATCGCCGGCATCGCAGTGCGGATCGGTGCTGTCCAGGCCGAGCACGAAGCGGCTGCGCAGCACGCAGCCAAACGGCGTATCGCGTGCGACATGCAGCATCTGCCCGTCGCAGGGATCACCGTTTGCATCCAGGCGTACGTGATCTCCGAAGCCGATGCGCGCGGCGATCACCGCCGACACATCGCCTGCATCCTGTGCCACCTGCAGGCGCTCGGGCACCAGCAACGTGCGCGGGTCATGGAACTTCAGGCGTGCCGCCACCGGCGGGATGTCGGCCAGCGATTCCACCGCGTGGATGCTGGCACCGTGGTAGCTGCGTCCGCGCTGCCAGGCCGCGTCCCAGCCGCGATGCTCGACATGATCGACCGGATGCCACCAGCGGATGTGCTGTGTGGTCTCAAAGAACGTAAACCACCAGTCCAGCATGCGGCCCTTGCAACCGTGCAGATCGGTACGCACCGCCACCAGCAGGGTGCCATCTTCGCGGCGCTGGATGCCGGTTTCCAAGCGCATCGGTGCGGGGTCGAGCAGATCGTGGTGGTCCAGCCAGGCGCGGGCGTTCACAGCGGTATCCATCGGGGTCTCCTGCATGTCGGGAGACCTGACAATACGGAAACGTTCTTCGTTTCTCAATTATCCGAATGCGGTAAGATGGGCGCAATGAACAGCACCACCCTGCCCGAGCCACCCTCACCAATCCGCCGCCGCGGCCGCCCTGCGCGGCCGGAAGCCGAAGTCCGCCACGCCGTGCTGCAGGCCACGCTGGAGCTGCTGCTGGCACAGGGTTACGAGGCCACTACCATCGAAGCGGTGGCGGCGCACGCCGGGGTAGCGAAGAAGACCGTGTACCGCCACGCCAGCAACCGCGAAGAACTGGTCGGGTTGGCCGTGCGCGAGTGGACCGACGGCTTCGCGCCGCAGTTGCAGCGCGATGCGCACGACGCCGACGAGGTGATGCCGTTGCTGCAGGCCATCCTGCACGCGGTGTGCGCGCAGGCACTGTCGGCGCAGGCAGTGCAGGTATTCCGCCTGCTGGCCACCGACTTTCCTGGTAAGGACGCGCTGCTGCAGGCCTATCTGGACAATGGCATCGAACGCGGCCGTGCGCTGCTGGCCGACTGGCTGGCGCGTCAGCAGCAGCGCGGGCTGCTGCGCGAGGGAGATGCCGCGTGCATGGCGCGGCTGATCCTGGCGATGGCCGTGGCCGAGCCGCTGCGCGAACGCGTGATCGGTGTGGTGGCCGAGGATGCGCCGGTAGAGGTGCATCTGCGTGATTGCCTGGAATTGTTGGCACCCGTACTGCAGGTGCCGTAGCCGGCCGCATCCACGCATGGCGAGGTTCTACCGGCAGCGCTTCGGATCAGGTCACGCCTGCACGTAGGGCATTTCGCTGTCGATACCGTCGAACGCGATCAGCTGCAGCAGCGGCTGCACGTCCTCGTCACTGATCTCACCCGCAGTGATGTCATCCACGCGTGCATACAACGCCTCCAGCGCCGCTACCTGGTCCCCTCGCAGCCAGCCACGATGGGTACCGAGCCAAGCCTGCAGATTGGTTCCGATATCGCCCTCCGAAAGCAGCGAATCCTCTTCCTCCAGCTCCACCACCGCTTCGGCCATCTTGCGGAACAGGAAGTCCTGGAAGTTCGCGGCCAGCAGATCGGCGCGATCATCGTCATGCCAGACCAGCAGCACCGGCGACTCGCTGGAACCCGGTGCATTGGTCCAGAAACAGTAGTGATCACCCGCGCCGGTGCGCGCGAACGGCAGCAGTTTCAGGTCATCGCGCAGCGGGTTGTAATGATCTTCGGCAGTCAGATCTTCCCACGCTGCGCGCAGTTCGCTCGGCTCGATCGGTTCATAGTCGTTGGCATACAGCAGTACCGGCGGCTGCGGCTGCACCTGCGGGAACACCGTGCGGTACCAGTTCGGGCCCTGCTCGCCCCAGCTGAAACGGTTGCCTTCCACCAGCTGGCGGAACAACGGCGGGAAGGTCTGGCCGGAAGCCTGTTCGAGATCGGCGAGCATGCTCAATGACGTCCTTTTGTTGAGAAGACTCACTCTAGCGGGTGAACGCCATCCACGCATGGCGTGGATCTACCCGGAAAGCTCTCGTTGGAGCCGGTCATTGGACGGCACTGCGCCATCCACCGCGATTCACTCGCGCAGCATATCCACGAACGCACGCAGCGCACCGGGCATCTGCCGCTGCTTCGGGTAGTACAGCGCGAAGCCGGCGAACGGCTCGCTCCAGTCTTCCAGCACCGCCACCATCTGCCCCGATTCGATGTAGGGCCGCGCGGTGTCTTCCAGCACGTAGGCCAGGCCGATGCCATCGAGTACCGCGCCGACCACGGTGCCCTGCTCGCCCAGCGTCAGCCGTCCGGGCACGTCGATCTCCAGCGCCTGCCCACCGCGCTCGAACTGCCACTTGTACAGATGCCCGCTGGCGAAGCGGAAGCGGATGCATTCGTGTGCAGCGAGATCGCGCGGATGCTGTGGCGCGGGATGCCGCCGCAGATACTCCGGCGATCCGACAATCAGCCCGCGCAGTGGTGGCCCCATCGGCACTGCCACCATGTCCTCGGGTACGAACTCGTGCAGGCGCACGCCGGCGTCATAGCCCTCGGCGACGATGTCGACCAGGCCGTCGTTCTCGGTCAGCTCCACCCGCACGTCGGGATGGGCGTGCAGGAAGCGCGCCAGCCGTGGTCCCAGCTGTGTCGCCACCGCAGCACGGGTGGCGTTGATGCGCAGCAGGCCAGCCGGGACAGCACGGAACTGGTTCATCTCCTCCAACGCATCGTGCACCTGCCCCAAGGCCGGCTGCAGGCGCTCCAGCAGGCGCTGCCCAGCCTCGGTCAGGGCCACGCTGCGGGTGGTGCGATGAAACAGGCCCACCCCCAACCGTTCTTCAAGCGCGCGGATCGCATAGCTCACCGCCGAGGTCGACAGCGCCAGCTCGGCGCCGGCACGGCGGAAGCTGCGGTGCCGGGCGACTGCGGCGAACGCAGCCAGGTGGGAGAGATTGTCAGTGGCCATGATTGTGCAGTTTCACTTGATGAATCATGCCGATATCCGGGCTTTTTGCCACTGGGTACGGGGCGTATTGTAAAGCGCCTTTCGACAAACCCTGCCAAGGATTCCCCATGTCCCTCGCCCGTGGTTACGCCGCCCATTCACATACCGACCCGCTGATCCCGTACGAATTCGAACGCCGCGCGGTCGGCCCGGACGATGTACGTATCGAGATCCTCTACAGCGGCATCTGCCACTCCGACCTGCACCAGGCCCGCGACGACTGGGGTGGCTCGATCTACCCGATGGTGCCGGGCCACGAGATCATTGGCCGCGTCACCGAGGTCGGCAGCAACGTCACCCGCTTCAAGGTGGGCGACCACGCCGGCGTGGGCTGCATGGTCGACTCATGCCGCCACTGCGACGCCTGCGAGCACGACCTGGAGCAGTACTGCGCCGAAGGCGCGACCTGGACCTACAACGGCCGTGAGCGCGAAAGCGGCGCGCCGACGTATGGCGGCTATTCCGACCACGTGGTGGTCGAGCAGCGCTTCGTGGTGAAGGTGTCCGACACCCTCGACCTCAAGGCAGCCGCGCCGCTGCTGTGTGCCGGCATCACCACCTGGTCGCCGCTGCGCCACTGGAAGGTCGGCCCGGGCCAGAAGGTCGGCGTGATCGGCCTCGGTGGCCTCGGCCACATGGGCGTGAAGTTCGCCAAGGCCCTCGGCGCGCACGTGGTGATGATCACCACCACGCCGGAAAAGGGTGCCGATGCCAAGCGCCTGGGCGCCGATGAAGTGCTGGTCTCGCGCGATGCCGCGCAGATGAAGGCGCACGCCGGCAGCTTCGACTTCCTGCTCAACACCATTCCGGTTGGCCATGACACCAACCCGTACATGGGCCTGCTCAAGCGCGAGGCCACCATGTGCCTGGTCGGCGTGCTGACCGAACTGGATCCGCCGCTGACCGGCGGCAGCGTGATCTTCGGCCGCAAGCACCTGACCGGCTCGGCGATCGGCGGCATGGCCGAAACCCAGGAAATGATGGATTTCTGCGCTGAGCACGGCATCGTCAGCGATGTCGAGATGATCGACATCAAGAACGTCAACGAAGCCTGGGAGCGCATGGCGAAGAACGATGTGCGCTACCGCTTCGTGATCGACATGGCGACGATGAAGAACGCCGCCTGATCGATCGGCGACTGTGAACGAAGAACCCCGGCACTGCCGGGGATTCTTCTGGTCGTGCATTGGGCATGACGAAGGTCAAGGAAGCGGCCATCGCTCGGGCGCAGACTCACCGCATGGCCCGCCTGCCCTCCCCTGCGATGCTGATGCGTGCGCCGCACCGACTGTTGTTCTTCATCGGTGCCAGCAACCTGCTGCTGGCAATGCTGTGGTGGGCGTTGTGGCTGGGCGCATTGCGCGGGTTGTGGACGCCGCAGCCACCGCCGCTGCCACCGGCCTGGCTGCACGCGCTGCTGATGCAGTACCTGGTGCTGCCCAGTTTCATCTTCGGCTTCCTGCTCACCGTGTTCCCGCGCTGGATGGCACAGCCGGAGCTGCCACGCAGCCGTTATGCGCCGGTCGGCATCGGCCTGTTTGGTGGGCAGGCGTTGCTGATTGCCGCCGCCTGCGGGTGGACACCCGGGCTGTGGCCCGGCCTGCTGCTGGCACTGGCCGGCTGGAGCGCCGGACTGATCGTGCTGGGACGCGTGCTCAAGGCCGCCGGTCCCAACCGCAACTGGCATGCGCGCGCCTGCTATGCCGCACTGCTGCTGGGCTGGCTGGGGCTGCTGCTGTTCATGGCGGTGGGGCGCGGCCACGCCACGCTGATGCCAGTCACGGTGGCACTCGGCACCTTCGGCCTGCTGCTGCCGGTCTACCTCACCGTCGCGCACCGGATGATCCCGTTCTTCGCCAACAACGTGGTGGATGGCTATGTGGCGTGGCGCCCGCTGCGCTGGTTGGCTGCGATGTGGGCGCTGCTGATGCTGCGCCTGCTGTTGAGCGCGTTGCAGGTCGACGACCTGCTGTGGCTGGCCGATGCGCCGCTGCTGATGTTGTCGCTGCAGGCGCTATGGCACTGGTGGCCACGCGAGCCGATGCCGGGCCTGCTCGCGGCCCTGTTCCTGGCACTGGCGTGGCTGCCGATCAGCTTCGCGTTGTATCTGCTGCAGGACATCGGCCAGATGCTGGGCCATCCGCAACTGCTCGGCCGCGCGCCGCTGCATGCCCTCGCCGTGGGCCTGTTCGGCAGCCTGCTGGTGGCGATGGTGACCCGGGTCACCCAGGGCCATTCCGGCCGACCGCTGGTGATGCCGGCAGTGGCCTGGTTTGCGTTCGTCGCGCTGCAGGCGGTGGCGATCATGCGCATCCTCGCCGAGCTGATGCCCGATGCCTATGCGTGGCATTTCGCCGCTGCCATCGGCTGGTTGCTGGCCTTGGCACCGTGGGTGGCACGGCTGGGCTGGATCTACCTGAGCCCACGGCGCGACGGCAAGCCGGGCTGACATCACCGCCGGGCATGGCACCATGATGGGCATGTCCGATATCCCGCTCGATCCCACCGCAATCACCACCTTCGCCGATGGCGACCCTGAGGAGAATCCCTGGGTTCTCGGCGCGCCGCAGCCGGAAGCGCTGCAGGTGGTGCCCTGGTCCACGCTGTGGGCCGACCAGTTCGAGCAGCAGCGCACGCAGCTGCAGGCGACACTCGGCAACACCGCGCTGGGCATTGAACATGTCGGCTCCACCGCGGTGCCGGGCCTGCCGGCCAAACCGGTACTGGACATCGACCTGCTGGTTGCCGATCCCGCCGACGAAGCGGCCTGGCTGCCAGCGCTGCAGGCACTGGGCTACGTGCTTACCATCCGCGAACCCTCGTGGTACCAGCACCGCATGCTGCGACTGGACGTGCCGCGCGTGAACCTGCACGTGTTCGCACCTGGTTGCGCCGAGCACCTCCGCCACTGCTTGTTCCGCGATTGGCTGCGCAGCCATGAAGATGACCGCAGGCGCTATGCACAGGCCAAGCAGGCAGCACTGCAGGGCAATGCCAACGTGCAGGCCTACAACCGCAGCAAGCAGGATGTGGTTCGCGGCATCTACGCGCGCCTGTTCGCAGCGCGCGGGTGGTGACGCAACGGCAGGTGCCGGCCCCGGTTGGCACCCGCCGGAACAGTGTCAGTACGCGAACTCGCGGAACACCGGATCGACGTCGCCGTGCCAGCGGCCATGGAACAGCGCCAGCTTGCGTTCGGCCGGGGTCAGGCCGGACTCGACGATCTCCTGCAGCACGTCCAGGAACTTGCTCTCGTCCTGGCCGTCGGCATTGCGCGCCGCGCGGCGCTTGAGGCCTTCGACGGAAATCTTCACCGCTTCACGGGCCAGGTCGCGCACGCTGCCAGTGCGGAACGGCAGGTTCATCGCATGCTTCGGCACGCCGTCGCGCAGTGCATGGCGCTCGGCCAGGGTGAAATCACGTACCAGGTCCCAGGCCGCATCCAGTGCGGTGTCATCGTACAACAGGCCCACCCAGAATGCCGGCAGCGCACACAGGCGGCTCCACGGGCCACCGTCGGCACCGCGCATTTCCAGATACTTCTTCAGGCGCACTTCCGGGAACGCGGTGGTCATGTGGTCCGACCAGTCGCGCAGCGTCGGCAGCGCGCCCGGCAGCACCGGCAGCTTGGCCTGCATGAAATCGCGGAAGCTCTGCCCGCTGGCGTCGTGGTAGATGCCATCGCGGTAGGAGAAATACATCGGCACGTCGAGCAGGTAATCGACATAGCGCTCGTAACCGAAGCCATCCTCGAACACGAAGTCGAGCATGCCGGTGCGGTCGGCGTCGGTGTCGGTCCAGATGTGCGAGCGGTAGCTCAGGTAGCCGTTGGGCTTGCCTTCGGTGAACGGCGAATCGGCGAACAGCGCGGTGGCGATCGGCTGCAGCGCCAGCGACACGCGGAACTTCTTCACCATGTCCGCTTCGGTGGCGTAATCCAGGTTCACCTGCACCGTGCAGGTGCGGGTCATCATGTCCAGGCCCAGCGAGCCGACCTTGGGCATGTAGGCGCGCATGATCTTATAGCGGCCCTTCGGCATCCACGGCATTTCATCGCGCTTCCATTTCGGCTGGAAGCCCATGCCGAGGAAGCCGAGCTGCAGCTCACCGGCCACCTGTGCCACTTCGTTGAGATGGGTGCCGGTCTCCACGCAGGTCTGGTGGATGGTCTCCAGCGCCGCGCCGGACAGTTCCAACTGACCGGCAGGTTCCAGCGTCACCGAGGCACCATCGCGCAGCAGGGCGATGGTGTTGCCATTCTCCTGCACCGGCTCCCAGCCGAAGCGGACCAGGCCGTTGAGCAGCGCTTCGATGCCGCGCTCGCCTTCAAAGGTCGGCGGGCGCAGGTCATCCAGGCGGAACCCGAACTTCTCGTGCTCGGTGCCGATGCGCCACTGCGCGCGGGGTTTCTCGCCGGAGGCGATCACCTCCACCAGCTGCGAGCGGTCGGTAATGGGTGTATCGGCGACGTGGCTGGGGCTCGACAAGGGGAAGGCTCGCTGGACAGTGGCGGGGGATGTGGGGCCCGGGGCCTTCCATCGCAAGGGCGCACTATAGCGTGGCGACCCGTTGCGTCATGCGACGGAGACGGTTTTCAGCATCCTACCGACGCCCTCTTGACCCTCGTACACTCGGGGCCATGAGCCGCCATTCACGACACCCCGAACTGCACCGCTCCGAGCGCGTCGGCTGGCTGCGTGCCGCCGTGCTGGGGGCCAACGATGGCATCGTCTCGGTGGCCGGCCTGGTGGTCGGCGTGGCCGCCAGCGGCGCCTCCGCGGCGACCATTCTGGCCACCGGCGTGGCTGGCACCGTGGCCGGCGCGATGTCGATGGCTGCTGGAGAGTATGTCTCCGTGCAGACCCAGGCCGACACCGAAGACGCCGACCTGGCGATGGAAAAGCGCGAACTGCACGAAGATCCGCACAGCGAGCTGGAAGAGCTGACCGCGATCTACCGCCACCGCGGCCTGGAGCCGGCGCTGGCGCGGCAGGTGGCCGAGCAGCTCACCGCCCACGACGCACTGGGCGCCCACGCCCGCGACGAGCTGGGCATCACCGATACCCTGCGCGCGCGCCCGCTGCAGGCAGCGCTGGCCTCGGCCGGCGCCTTCACCTGTGGTGCGGCACTGCCGGTGCTGACCGCGCTGCTCGCGCCGGTCGACAAGGTCGCGATGATGACCACCGCCAGCACCCTGCTCGGCCTGTGCCTGACCGGCGCGATGGCGGCCCAGGCCGGCGGCGCACCGCCGGTACGCGGCGCGATCCGGGTGATGTTCTGGGGCGCGTTGGCGATGGCCGCGGCCGCCGGCGTCGGTCGCCTGCTCGGCGCACACGTGACATGACCGCCATGCTGCCCCCGGCCACCGCACTGCTGGCCGAGATGGCCAGTCTGGCGGGCTGTGAGCGCGCCGAAGGCTATGCCTGCATCACCGCCCGTCGCGAGCATGGCGCCAGCTCGGTGGAGATTCCGCAACCGCAGTTCGCGATCCTGCTGGAGGGCCGCAAGCAGGTGCGCACCGCGCACCAGTCGCTGGAATTCATCCCCGGCG
This sequence comes from Stenotrophomonas sp. SMYL8, assembly GCF_036320065.1. Classification (NCBI taxonomy): domain Bacteria; kingdom Pseudomonadati; phylum Pseudomonadota; class Gammaproteobacteria; order Lysobacterales; family Lysobacteraceae; genus Stenotrophomonas; species Stenotrophomonas sp. SMYL8. The sequence continues at coordinate 17,560 of NZ_JAWIRR010000014.1, read as the reverse complement.
ACATCCTGCTGCTGACCCAGCGCTGCCGGATCGATGTGGTCAACACGCCCGACCCGGGGACCGGCCGCTACCTCAGTGCCATCGTGCCGCTGTGTGCCGAAGTGCTGGCGGCCGCACGCACGCTGTGGAGCGAGGACCTTCCCGCGCCGGGCCAGGCGATGGCACGTCTGCCGTTGATCGACCATGGCCCGGTGCTGCGCCAGTGGCGGCAATCGCTGCAGGACGGCCGTTACAGCGAGGCACGATTGGCCCTGGCCTCGCTGGTGCTGACCCTGTGCCGGCAGGGCCACGGCAACCTCTTGCTGCCACAGGCACCGAGCCTGGGCGAACAGATCCGCGACCGCATCGCCGCCGAACCGGCACGCGACTGGCAATCGCGTGATGTGGAAGAACAGTTCGCGCTGAGCGGTGCGACCCTGCGTCGTCGTCTCGCCGCCGAGGACACCAGCCTGCGCCAGCTGCTTACCGAGGCCCGGCTGGCGCATGGCATGCAGCTGCTCTACACCACGGACCTGCCATTGAAGACCGTCGCAGCACGCGCGGGCTACCGGTCTGCGGCGAGTTTCAGCAAGCGCTTCGCCGAGCAGTACGGACTGGCTCCCACAGACATTTGAGGGGGTTCGGCAGGGCCGCGCCCTGCACCCGCAGAGGCAACGGCAACGGCCGAAGCAACAGCAACAGCAACCGGGGCACCCGGCGGCTCGGGGGGGCGGGGGGGGGGGCCAGCACCCGCCGTAAACCCATCCATGGGGGCTCGAGGGCGCCAGCCATGGCGCCAACGGTCCTGCTCACCCACACCACCCCGCCTCTGACAGATCTCCGCGGCTGTTGGTAGGTGTCGACCTTGGTCGACACGATTTTTCTGTCAGATATCGAATGAATCATCCACGCATTGCGTGGATCTACTGTGTCGACCAAGGTCGACACCCACCAGAGAAGTTTGCCGTTCCGACAGATCGCAGAAAACTGTCGAAGGCGGGGTGGGTCCGGTTGCGGGGGCGTGAGCCGCATGGGCCCGAGGCATGCCTCGGGCGGGTTGGGTAGGACGCCCAACCCCGGTCTTGCCGTGTGCGCAGGACAGCGCACACGAGCAAGCGGCGACCGAGCTTACATGGACGTACTTGCAGCGGCCCCCGCAACCGGACCCACCCCGCCATCCCACGGATAGCCCGCTGTTGCTGTTGCTTCGGCTGTTGCTGTTGCTTCGGCCGTTGCCGTTGCCTCTGCGGGTGCAGGGCACAGCCCTGCAGACAACACCCCTCCCTGAGCATTCCGCGTAGTGGTTTGAGCGCCGCACACACGTCGGCCACGGCACGCTATACGGCAACGGAACCGCCCGTCGTCCACCGAGAACCACCATGACCCTGCGTCCCCTGCCGCTGCACCGCGCCCTGCTGTTGGCCCTGTCATCCCTGCCACTGGCCGCGCTGGCCGAAACCACGTCGCCTGCCCCCACCCAGCAGGTCCCAGGCGTCTACCACCAGCGCGTCGGTGCGCTGCAGGTCACCTCCCTGTTCGATGGCGTGGTCGCGCTGGGCCGGCAGGAAGTCGTGGGCGTGCCGCCGACGCTGGTCAGCCGCCTGCTGGAAGGCCGTTACGTGCCCGAAGACAAGAAGGGCCTGCAGACCGCGATCAATGCTTTCCTGGTGCGCCAGGGCAACCACCTGACCCTGGTCGATACCGGTACCGCGCAGTGCTTCGGCCCCGGCCTGGGCCAGGTGCTGGGCAACCTGCGCGCCTCCGGCGTGGACCCGGCCGAGGTGGATGAGGTGCTGCTGACCCACGCCCATCCGGACCATCTGTGCGGCGTACTCGACGCGCAGGGCAAGCCGGCCTACCCGAATGCCACGGTGTGGCTGTCCAAGGCCGATGCCGACTACTGGCTCAACCCGGCCAGCGAGGCCAGCGCGCCAAAGGGCGTGCGCTTTGCCTTCCCGCTGGCGCGCAACGCGGTAGCGCCCTATCAGGCCAGCGGCCACCTGCGCACCTTCAGTCCCGGCGATGCCCTGCCCGGTGGCGCGGTGGCGATGGACACCCATGGCCATACGCCCGGCCATGTCTCCTACCGGTTCGACAGCCAAGGCCAGTCGCTACTGGTGTGGGGTGATGTGCTGCACTTCCACGCAGTGCAGTTCGCGCACCCGGAGGCGGCCTTCGAGGCCGATTCGGACCGCAAAGCGGCCATCGCCAGCCGTCGCGGCCTGCTGCAGCAGGCAACCGCCAACGGTTGGTGGGTGGCCGGTGCACACCTGCCGTTCCCCGGTCTGGGCCATGTGCGTGGCGAGGGCAAGGCCTATGCGTGGGTGCCGGCGGAGTATTCGCCGTTGTGAGGGTGTGCCGACCAAGGTCGGCACCCACCCGATCCGGTAGCGCCCGGCTGCCAGCCGGGCGACCGAAAATGCCCTATTCCAGCCCCAACCAACCACCGATGATGCCGCGGGCTTCGTCCACACCGGTGCGGGCGGCGCCGGAGAACACCTGCACGCTGACCGTATCACCGAAGGAGGAGTGCAGTTCCTTGCGCACCTTCTGCAGGGTCTGCATCTGCTGGCTGCGGCTCAGCTTGTCGGCCTTGGTCAGCAACGCATGCGCCGGCAGGCCACGCTGCACGGCATAGGCCAGCATCTGCCGGTCGTAGTCCTTCAGCGGGTGGCGGATATCCATCACCACCACCAGGCCCCTCAGCGCATTGCGGGTGCGGAAGTAGCGGTCGATGAAGGCCTGCCAGTGCGCCTGCAGGTCCAGCGGCACCTTGGCGTAGCCGTAACCGGGCAGATCGACCAGATGGGCTTCCGGGGTCACCTGGAAGAACACCAGCTGCTGGGTGCGGCCGGGGGTCTTGGAGACCCGGGCCAGGCTGTTCTGGCGGGTCAATGCGTTGAGAGCACTGGACTTGCCGGCGTTGGAGCGGCCCGCAAAGGCCACTTCGGCCCCCTCATCGGGCGGCAGCTGCCCCATGTTGTGGGCAGAGAGGTGGTATTGAGCGCGTTCGATGAGCAATGACATGTGCATAGGATCGCATGTTGTGGCACCGCGCGCCCGGCCCCGGGCCCTCCGCCGGGAAAATGCTGCACTGCTGCGTTGACCGTGCGCGGAAACGGCGTTGATAATCCGGACGATGCCGTGGCTGCCGCCCGGCCCGGTCCATACGGAGCTTTAGCATGCGCCACGCTCGCGTTCTTGCCGTATCCGCCCTTGCCACTGCCGTAGTTGTTGCCGCTGCTGCGTTCGCGCAGACCACGTTGACCCCGCTGCCCGACAACGGGCCGATCAACACCGCCTCGCTGGAGGTCGATTTCAGCAAGACCCACTGGGGCGATGCCAAGGCCGGCCAGACCAAGGCCTCGGCCTGCGCGGCCTGCCATGGCGCCGACGGCAATTCCACGGTGGAGATGTACCCGTCCATCGCCGGCCAGAGCGAACGCTACGTCGCCCAGCAGATGGCCCTGATCGCCAACGGGCAGCGCAGCTCCGGCGCGGCGGTGGCGATGGTGCCGTTCGTGCAGAACCTCACCCCGCAGGACATGCGCGACATCGGCGCGTTCTTCGCCACGCAGAAGGCCACTGCCGGCATCGCCGATGACACGGCGGTCACCGACGGCCCCTACAAGGGCATGAAGTTCTACGAGATCGGCCAGCAACTGTACCGTGGCGGCGATGCCAAGCGTGGCCTGCCGGCCTGCATGGCCTGCCACGGCCCCAGTGGCGCCGGTAATCCGGGGCCGGCCTATCCGCACATCGGTGGCCAGCATGCCAGCTATGTCGCGCGCCGCCTGCAGGAATACCAGGCCGGCCAGACCAACGAGACCGACAAGGCGCACTTCCAGATCATGGCTGCGGTTGCGCAGAAGCTGAGCGAGCAGGAGGTGCAGGCGCTGTCGAGCTACCTGCAGGGCCTGCACAACAAGGCCGACGACGTGGCCGTTGCCACCGCGCCGGCACAACCGGCTGCCGCCCCCTGACCACCACTGGTCGGCCCGGGTCGCCACGCCGGCCCGCGGCTGCGGTATGTTTCCTTCACGCCGGCGACCGCGCCGGCGTTGCTTTTTTCAACGGAGATGCGTGTCGATGAGGTTGATTTCCCGCCTGCTGTTGTCTGTGCTGGTGCTGCTGCCGCTGGTAGCCTGCGCCGCCACCCCCACCAATGCCCCGCTGGTCGAAGGCAAGGACTACGAGCGCATCGCCCAGCCGGGCCCGTTCCAGCCGCTGGCCGGCAAGATCGAGGTGGTCGAGGTCTTCGGCTACACCTGCCCGCACTGCGCCCGTTTCGAACCGCAGCTGGAAGCCTGGGCAGCCAAGCTGCCGGCCGATGTGCGCTTCACTCCGGTTCCGGCAGCCTTCGGCGGCGCCTGGGATGCCTGGGCACTGGCCTACTACGCCGCCGACGAAGTCGGCGTGGCCAAGCGCAGCCATGGCGCCGTGTTCAAGGCCCTGCACCAGGACGGCTCGCTGCCGATGCAGAACGTCTCGGCCGATGAGCTCGCCACCTTCTACAAGGCCTACGGCGTGACCCCGGACCGTTACCTGCAGGCCCTGCGCGGCGATGCCGTACAGAAGAAGGTCGATGCCGCCCGCGCGTTCGCCCAGCGCACCAAGATCCCCGGGACCCCGGCGCTGATCATCAACGGCCAGTACCTGGTCCGTGGCGACAGCTTCGACGACCAGCTGCGCATCGCCTCGGCGCTGATCGCCCAGGCCCGCGCCGCCCGCGGCCGCTGAACCAACACCCACCACCGACACGGCGCTTTCGCCGCCGCGTGTCATCATTTCCCCCTGGCCGGCGCATGACGCCGGCCCCACCTTTCCAGATGCTGGAGACGTTTCCATGAAGATCCGTTACGCCCTCGCCCTCGCAGCGCTGCTGCCGATCCTGGCGGCCTGCAAGGCCGACGACGGCAGCACCAACACCACCGCGGCCCCGGCCGAACCGGCTGCAGCTCCGGCGACCACCGAACCGGCCGCTCCGGCCGCGGGTACCGAAGGCGCCGCCCCGGCCGCTGCCGAAGGCGAGAAGGACGCGGCTGAAGCCGCACCGGCCGCTGCACCGGCCCCGACCACCACCGCACTGACCGGCCCGGCCCCGGTGGAAGGCGCCGACTACCAGGTGATCCCGAACGGCCAGCCGTTCCAGCCGGCCGCCGGCAAGATCGAAGTGACCGAGATCTTCGGCTATGTCTGCCCGGCCTGCGCCGCGTTCCAGCCGCTGGTCGGCCCGTGGAAGGCCGGCCTGCCGAGCGACGTGAACTTCGTCTACGTGCCGGCCATGTTCGGCGGTACCTGGGACAACTACGCCCGTGCCTTCTACGCCGCGCAGACCCTGGGCGTGCAGGAGAAGACCCACGAAGCCCTGTACGCTGCCATCCATTCGCAGAAGACCCTGAAGGGCGAGCGCGGCACCGATTCGGTTGACGACATCGCCAAGTTCTACGGTGCCTACGGCGTGGATCCGAAGCAGTTCGCCGCCACCATGGGCAGCTTCGCGGTGAATGCCAAGACCAACTCGGCCAAGCAGTTCGCCCAGCGCAGCCAGATCAGCGGCACCCCGTCGATCATCGTCAACGGCAAGTACCTGGTGAAGGGCAAGAGCTTCCCGGACATGCTGCGTATTGCCGACCACCTGATCGCCCGCGAACGCGGTGCGGCCCAGGCTCACTGATCCAAGAGAAGCGTTTCCCGGCCGTGAATTCCCCCCGTACACGGACCCTGCGCTTGCTGACGGCCAACATCCAGGCCGGCTCAAGTACCCGCCGCTACAGCGACTATGTGACCCGCAGCTGGTCACATGCGCTGCCGGCGGGCCGCAAGCGCAGCAGCCTGGACGCGATCGCCACCCTGGCGCGCGAACATGACATCGTCGGCCTGCAGGAGGCCGACCCGGGCAGCCTGCGCTCGGGCTTCACCAACCAGACCCACTACCTGGCCCAGCGTGCCGGCTTCAACTACTGGAGCCACCAGCCGAACCGGCGCATGGGCGGGGTCGCCTCCAGCGCCAACGGCCTGCTGAGCAAGCTGGAACCGGTGGAAGTGCAGGATCACGCCCTGCCCGGCCGCATCGGCGGGCGCGGCGTGCTGCTGGCCAAGTTCGGCGACGGCGCCGATGGCCTGGCGGTAGCGGTGGCCCATCTGTCGCTGGGCGCGGGCTCGCGGATGTCGCAGCTGGGCTTCATTGCCGAGCTGCTGTCCGACCATCCCAATGCCGTCCTGATGGGCGACTTCAACTGCCTGGCCGAACGCCCGGAAATGCAGGTGCTGTACCAGAAGACCCGGCTGCAGCCCCCCGGCTGCATCGTGCCGACCTTCCCCAGCTGGCGCCCCGATCGCGCCATCGACCACATCCTGGTCAGCAGCGGCCTGCAGACCCGTACCGTGGAAGCCGTACCGGCCGCGTTCTCCGATCACCTCGCCCTGGCGATGCAGATCGACGTTCCGGCCGACGCCCTGCGCTGACCGCTCCTGGTGGGTGCCAACCTTGGTTGGCACGCTCTCCGCCGGGCATGGCCCGGCGCTACCCCGCCTGCACCACTCGCACCTTCAGCCGCCGCGCGGTCATCGTGCTGCCCACCGAGGCCAGCACCGTGCAGCCGATCGCCAGCCACTGCAGCCCATGCAGGTGCTCGTGCAGCAGCAGCATCGCCCACAGCGCGGCCACTGCCGGCTCCATGCTGATCAGGATGCCGAAGGTCTCCTTGGGCAGGCGCTTGAGCGCCATCATCTCCAGCGACATCGGAATCGCGCTGGACACCAGCGCCACCAGCAGGCCGGCCGCCAGGATCTTCGGATCGAGCAGTGCGGCGCCGGCATGCACCACGCCCACCGGCACCACCACCAGCGACGCCGCCAGCAGCCCCAGCGACACCGAATGCCCGGCGTGCAGATGGCCGGCACGCTTGCCGAACACGATGTACAGGCCCCAGCACGCCGCCGCACCCATGGCATACAGCACGCCGGCCGGATCCAGCGCCGGGCCGCCACCGATCGGCAACAGCAACAGCAGCCCCACCGCCGCGCAGCCCACCCACAGGAAGTCGATCGGTCGTCGTGATGACAGCATCGCCACCGTCAGCGGCCCGGTGAACTCGATGGCCACCGCGATGCCGAAGGGAATCGTGCGCAGGGCCATGTAGAACAGCAGGTTCATCAGGCCCAGGGTGAGCCCGTAGCGCAGGATGGTGATCGCATCCACGCGGCTGGTCTTCCAGCGCCATGGCCGCCAGAACAGCAGCAGCAACAGCGCCGAAAAGCCCACGCGCAGCGCGCTGGTGCCCTGGGCACCGATCAGCGGGAACAGGTGTTTTGCGTAGGAGGTGCCGATGGCCAGCGAGGTGACCGAGCCGAGCACCGCCAGCGCCGGCAACATCGGCGCGAGTCGTGAGGTCTGCATGCGCAAAGTCTATTGCGCCGGCGCCGAGCACTTGGCTCAATTGACGGCCCGTTCGTGCAACTTCTGCTCGCCATGGCCATCGCCCCCGTGCTCGACAGTTTCGACCGCGCCATCCTCGACCTGCTGCAGCGGGACAACACCCTGCCGCAGCGCGAAATCGCCGAGGCCGTGCACCTGTCCACCCCGGCCGTGCAGCGCCGCATCAAGCGCCTGCAGGACAGCGGCGTGATCGCGGCCAATGTGGCCGTGGTCGCTGCGGCGAAGGTCGGACGACCGCTGACCATCATCGTCGAGGTGCGCGTGGTCAGCGAGCAGCGCGAACGCGTGGCGCCGTTCAAGCGTCGCGTGCAGGACGACCCGGCCGTGCAGCAGTGCTACTCGATCACCGGCGATGGCGATTTCCTGCTGTTGCTTTCAGCGGCGTCGATGGAGGAGTACGAGGCGATCACCGAGCGCTTGTTCGGTGGCGATGACAACATCGAGCGCTTCCGTACCTCGGTGGCACTGGGCACCTTGAAGCGGAGTTTCGAGGTCCCGCTGGCACCGGTTCTGTAGCGTCGAGCCATGCTCGACTGCGTTTTTATCGCAAAGCAACAGCCGTCGAGCATGGCTCGACGCTACAGTGTCTTTGTGCCTCGCCCTCCCGCCCTCCTGTTTTATCTCCTACCCCCCCCCCCCCCCGACCGGGCCCCCCCGCTACAGTCGGAGACCATGAGCACTCCGTCCTCTCCTGCCGGTCGCCTGCGCCGCTGGTTGCTGCGCGGCCTGTGGCTGGCCATTGCCGTCGTTGCCGCGATGGCGCTGTGGAACAGTCCCTGGGCCGCCGCACCAAAGATGCTGTGGACACTCTCGCGCATACCGCCGGCCACCGAACTCCCGGTGCCGGTGGAGGGTGTGCACCCCCGCCAGATCGCCGATACCTTCGGCGCGCCGCGCGGCCGCGACCGCTCCCACGCCGGCATCGACATCTTCGCCCAGCGCGGCACGCCGGTGCGCAGCGTCACTGCCGGCGTCATCGCGGATGTCAGCGAACGCGGCCTCGGTGGTCGCCAGGTCTGGGTGATCGGGCCCGGGCGGGAACGCTACTACTACGCGCATCTGGAAGGCTGGGCCGAGGGCCTGGCGCGCGGCCAGGTGGTGCAGGCCGGTGACCTGCTCGGCCACGTGGGCGACAGCGGCAATGCCAAGGGCACGCCGCCGCATCTGCACTGGGGCATCTACGGCACGAACGGCCCCCGCAACCCGTTGCCGTTGCTGCGCTGATCGCCACGGCGCACCCGCGCACCGAACCGTTCATGATTTGTAAATAGGAATAGTTCGTATTACCATTTCTTTCGTTTCCGGTGGTGCCAGGACGGCCTGCCCGCCCTTCCCCTACCCGTAGCGCCTCGCCTCCTGGATGCCGGCCGAACGCGCGTGCTCGTCCAGGACCCCCATGACCCGTCCCGCCTTCCGTACCCTGCAGCCGCAGCGGCTGTCCGTTGCCGTGCTTGCCGTTCTCTGCGCCGTGGCCCCGGCCGCCTTCGCCGACACCGCCGCCGATCCGACCACGCTGGACAAGGTGGTGGTCAAGGGCGAACGTGCCGAAGGGTATTCGGTGCGCCGCACCTCGGCCGGTACCCGCTTCGATCTGGCACCGCGCGAGATCCCGCAGTCGGTCAGCATCATCAGCCACCAGCGCATCGAAGATCAGAAGCTGGACGACATCATCGACGTGCTGGCCAACACCACCGGCGTGACCAGCACCCAGTCCGACAGCGAGCGCACCGAGTTCTACGCGCGTGGCTTCTACATCGATGCCTACCAGTTCGATGGCCTGCCGACGCAGATGGTGCAGAACTGGAGCTACGGCGATTCCGGCCTCGATCTTGCGCTGTACGACCGCGTGGAAGTGGTACGCGGCGCTACCGGCCTGCTCAGCGGTGCCGGCAATCCGTCCGCCTCGGTGAACCTCATCCGCAAACACGCCGACAGCGCAGAACTGACCGGCAGCGTCTCGGTGAACGTCGGCAGTTGGGGCCGCACACGCACCACCGTGGACGTGGGCACCGCGCTGAACGCCAGTGGCACGGTGCGCGGCCGGGTGATCGGCAGCTACCTGGACACCGATGGTCAGATGGACCGCTACAACCAGCGCAAGACGCTGGGTTATGCCGTCATCGACGCCGACCTGACCCCGGACACGCAGCTCAGCGTGGGCTACGACTACCAGCAGAAGCGCGCCAACGGCGCGACCTGGGGCGGCTTCCCGATGTGGTACGCCGATGGCAGCCCGACCAACTATCCGACCTCGTTCAATCCGTCGCCGGACTGGACCTACTGGGACACCACCAGCAAGCGTGCGTTCGCCACCCTGCAGCATGCCTTCAGCAACGGCTGGAAGTTCAAGATCGGCGCCACCCACGACCGCACCAAGGCCGACGACAAGCTGTTCTATCCGGCCTACACCGCGTTCAACAAGACCACAGGCGCCGGCATCACGCCGATGGCCGGCTTCTACAACACCGAGCGCAAGGTTGATGGCATCGATGGCTACATCGATGGGCCGTTCCAGCTGTTCGGCCGCGAGCACCAGTTCATGGCCGGCCTGAGCTACAACAAGCGTGAGTTCGCCAACTATGGTGATTTCCAGCCTGACTTCAACGATCCGAATGCACAGTACCTGCCGCTGGCCAGCTACTTCGGCTGGACCGGTGATTTCCCGCAGCCGAACTGGCGACCGCTGAAGCTTGCCAGCCAGGGCACCATCACCCAGAAGGCCGGCTATGCCGCCGCACGCCTGTCGCTGGCCGATCCACTGAAGCTGATCATCGGTGCGCGCTACACCGACTGGAAGAGCGAAGACGAAGGCAACGACCGCTCGCACAAAGTGACCACGCCGTATGCCGGCCTGGTCTACGACATCAACGATACCTACTCCGCCTACGCCAGCTATACCGAGATCTTCCAGCCGCAGACGCTGCGCAACAAGCAGGGTAGCTACCTCGATCCGGTCGATGGCAAGAGCTACGAAGTCGGCGTCAAGGGCGCGTGGTTCGACAACCGGCTGAATGCATCCGTGGCAGTGTTCCGCATCGAGCAGGACAACGTTGGCCAGGCAACCATGGACAAGGTCGACGGGCAAATGAACGAGACCGCCTACATCGCTGCACGTGGCACCGTCAGCCGCGGCTTCGAGTTCGAAGTGAACGGCGAACTGGCACCGGGCTGGAACGCGACCTTCGGTGCTTCACGTTACGTGGCCAAGGACATCAACGGCGCCGACATCAACACCAACCTGCCGCAGACCGCGCTGAAGCTGTTCACCAGCTACACCCCGCAATCGCTGCAGGAACTGACCGTCGGCGGCGGTGCCAACTGGCAGAACCGCATCTACTACGCTGCGCCGGTAGTGGGCCGCTTCGAACAGGAAGGCTACGCGCTGGTCAGTGCCTTCGTGCGCTACCGCATCTCGCCGGAGTTCAGCGTGCAGGCCAACCTCAACAACCTGCTGGACAAGAAGTACTACTCGCAGATCACCGGCTACGGTGCCTACGGCGACGGCCGCAATGGCTCGCTGACGTTCACCTGGGCGTTCTGATCCAACCGGCCTTGTAGCGTCGAGCCATGCTCGACTCGATCACACGGGGTAGTCGAGCACGGCTCGACACCACAACGGCGCCGGGCTGAGCCCGGCGCCGTCCCTTCATCAGAAACGCAGGTCCGCGCGCAGGTACCAGTAGCGGCCACGCGGGATGTCATAGGTCGAAGCGTCGTAACCGTTCAACGAGCACGACAGGCAGATCGGCGGATCCTTGTCGAACACGTTGTTCAGGCCAGCGGTCAGCTGCAACCCCTTCATCCAGTCGATCTTGTAGCCCACCTGCATGTCATGGAAGGTGGTGGCCGACAGCGTATTGGTGCCTGCGGCCTGGTTGCTGCAGACCGGGAATACAGAGGCGTCACCGCAGTTCTCGGTCAATTCGGAGATATGCCGAACGGTCCAGTTGGCACTCCAGCGGTCCAGCGTCCAGCCGATGCTGGCATTGCTGGTCCATTCCGGAATCGAGCTGTCGGCCACTTCCACGCCCGGCTTCTGCGGCTGCTTCTGGCCCGCCGCACCGGTGGCCTCGTAGCGGCCGACGAACGTGTTCTTCCAGCCCAGCTTGAACTGGCCGATCGAGCTCTGCGGCAACGTCCAGAACAGATCCACGTCCCAGCCATCGGTCTTGATCGAGCCGAGATTGGTCAGGCGGTTGTTGAAGCTGCTCACTGCACCGGTATTGGCGCGGGTGATGCCATCGCAGTAGATCGGATCCAGCGTTTCCACGCACAGGTCCAGCTGGGTCTGCGCGTTGATTGCCTGGATCGCGCCATCGATGGCATGGCGATAGAAGGTCACCTCCACGTCGAAGCGCTCGGACCACGAGGTGTTGTTGCCAAACCACGGGCTCCACACGAAACCGGCACTGAAACTGCGCGAGCGCTCCGGATCCAGCTCGCGGTTGCCGCCGGTGGTCACCGAGATCTGCGAGTTGGCCTGCTGGAAGCCGGCCGGCACGCCCAGCGCGGCACAGTTGGCGGCGCTGCCGCGCGGCGGCGTACCGCCCAGGCCCACCGAGCATGGATCGAACAACTGCAGGTCGGCACGCGCGGCCGAACCGTACAACTCACCGATCGACGGTGCACGGAAGCCCTCGGCATAGGTCGTGCGCAGCACGAAATCGTCGGTCACCTGCCAACGCAGGCCGTACTTGGGCGTGAATTCGCCACCGAAGGTGGAGTAGTCCGAATAGCGGCCGGCCAGGCTCAGGTCCAGCTTCTTGCCGAATGAAGAGTCGGCGAAGATCGGCACGCTCAACTCCAGATAGGCCTCGTTGACGTCATACGAGCCGGATGTCGGCTGCGAAGGCACGCCGTTGTAGTGGCCCGCCACCGTCAGCGGATCGGGCTGGTACGAACCCTCGTACTTGCGATACTCGAAGCCGGTAGCGAACGACACCGGGCCGGCCGGCAGCGTGAACAGGTCGCTGGACAGGTTGGCGGTGAACAGGCTCAGTTCGTTCTGGCTGCGGTCACGCACCACCGGCTGGATCCACTTCAGCATGTCCGGAGTGATCGAACCGGCACCGCCGAAGATGTTCAGCGGCACGCAGCCCGGCGTCGCCGCACAGACGGACGGATCGCCCAGCGCCATGTTGACGTTGTAGATGTTGTAGCTGCCGTAGTTGGTCTGTTCGGCCTTGTTCTTGCTGTACATGCCGTTGACGTCCCAGTACCAGCTGCGGTCAGCCGCCTGGAAGTTGCCGACGAAGCCGGTGGCGAAATACGTGGTGTCCACTTCCTGCTTGAACACGCGCGCGCCGCCTTCTACTGGACGGCGACCGATCAGGCTCAGGTTGTCACCCGAGACCAGGTCGAAGCCGAACGGGTTGTACGGGTTGAGCGCAGACACGGTGATGTTGTCGGCCAGCGGATTGCCGGTGGCGCCATCGGGGCCGAAGAACAGCGGCTCGGGGCCGGCCTGGTTGGTCGACTCACGGCGGTTGCCCAGTGCCTTGACGTACCACTGCGCGTTGTCGGTGATGTCGAAGCGGAACTGACCGAACAGGCCCTTACGCTCCGACGGTGTCAGCACCATGTTGTATTCGGCGAAGTTGAAGCGATCAGCACTGGTGAAGCAGTGATAGTCATCGGTGCGCGCGCAGCCGGCACTGCCGTCGTAGCGCGGGTTGCTCACGCCGGTATTGGGCACGATGTTCTGCACCGCACCGGTGTTCGGGTCGGTGAACATGAAACGGCCCTGCGGAATGCCACCGCTGCCGAAGGCCAGGCCGGTGCCGGGAATCGGGAAGCGCGACTGCTCGCGGTCCTTGGCGAACACCGGATCCTGCTTGGTCCAGCTGGCGCCGAGGAACAGGCTGAAGCGGTCGCCGCTCTTGCCCCAGGCCAGATCCACGCCCTTCTGCGTGCCATCGCCCTTGCTGTACTCGCCGTAGTTCAGGGTCACCTGGCCGCCATCGAAGTCACGGCGGGTGATGATGTTGACCACACCGGCAATGGCATCGGAGCCATACAGCGACGACGCGCCATCTTCCAGCACTTCGATGCGCTCGACGATGGCCAGCGGAATGGTGTTGAGGTCGGTGGCCGAGCCCACACCGGAAGCGGACGACTCATTGACCCAGCGGATGCCGTCAACCAGCACCAGCACGCGCTTGGCGCCCAGATGGCGCAGGTCCACCTGCGCCGAGCCAGCACCTACACCACTGCCATCGGGCGGGAAGCCGAAGTTGCCGGACGAATTGAACTTGGCATTGAGCGCGGAACCGGAACCGGTGAGCTGCTGCAGCACTTCGCCGATCGAGGTCAGGCCGGTGCGTTCGATATCACCGCGGGTCAGCGTCTGGATCGGCACCTGGCCTTCGACTTCAGCGCGCTTGATGCGGGTACCGGTGACTTCCACCGCATCGAGGTTGGTGGTGGATTGTGCAGCGGCACCCAACGGTGCCAGGGTCATCACGCACAGCGCGACGGCAACCGCCAAAGGGCGGTGGTGCAGGTGATTCATTCGCTCTCTCTCCAAAGGAATGTCGGGACATGGGCTGCCGCACTCCCTCCCTGCATGGCGGCGCCGTCTCCTTTGTAAACAAGTGGTAAAAATCGCGGCGTGATGATCGACACTCTTTCACGCGGAATTGACGCAATTGCAGGCCGATTGCGTCAGATGGCTGCAGGTTATGACCGGACGATATTGTTCACGACAGGCAGCCTTGATGCCGGCTGCGACAGCGCGCGCCGGGGGCTGCCACATTCATGGAAAAGGTCTTTGCCGGACCGTTTCAGGAATAGTTTGAAATTCCCTCTTTCAGAAGGCGCCGCTAGTCGATCCAGCGCAGACTCGCACCTCCAGCCATTCGCGGGAGGGTCGATCATGAAAGCGGTGAGTGCGGTGCTGGGTGTCACGACGGTGATGACGCTGCTTCTTTCCCTGGCGGGCGAATCGAGAGCAGGCGGCGTGATCGAGTGCAACAACTGCCCCTCTCCCAGCGATGCGGCCTTGGCCTCGGGAGAGGGATTGACGGTTGTGGTGGATTTCGAGAGAGCCGAGTTGACTGCTTTCGACGTTGAACGTGCCCCTGGGACCGGAAGGTGGCGAGCACATCCAACCCCGGTTCCAGCGCAGATTGAAATGGCCTTTCTGCGGATCCTGGATGCGACGCTGTCAGCAGGGGAAGCGCCGCCCATGCGGCAATCACCGCATGAGCGGCAGTGAGACATCGCACTACCGCACGAACGCAATGCGCTCCATGCCGGTCGCCTCGGCTGCGGCCAGAATCCTCGCCATGCCTTCGTATTCGGCCGCCGGATCGGTGGCGATACGCAGCTCCGGCAGGTTGCCGGCATGTTCGCCCGCCTGTGCCTGCAGGCGCGCCTGCAGCTCACTGATCACCATCGGCTGACCATTCCAGCTGAGCTGGTTGGCAGCGTCCAGGCGCAGCTCGATCGGCGGTGGCGGTTCGGGACGGTCGACCACGCGATCGGTGGCCTGTGGCAACTGCACGGCTATCGGCCGGGCCACGATCGGCGCGGTCACGATGAAGATGATCAACAGCACCAGCATCACATCCACCAGTGGCGTGACATTGATGTCCGCCAGCGGGCCGCTTCTTCCTGCGCTACTGAACGCCATGTGCCGCTCCCTGCAGCCGGGCCGTTCGCCCAAGCTCGACACTACGTCGCCCGCAGGCTCGCGAGGCAGTGCCTGCAGCACGAGCATTCAGCTGCCGTTGCCGACCCATCGCGTGCACGCAATGCGAAACTGAATTCAGCCATTGCCCGCTATGCTGCCCGCCATGACCCGACGCTCTTCGACCGCCCTGTCCCTGCTGCCCTTGGCCACCACGCTGCTGATCGGCTGCGCCAATGCCCAGTCCCTCGACGCCCAGAACGCACAGCTGAAGGCCGCGATCGCTGCCGCCGAACGCGGCCAGTTCGATCCCGGCCAAGCCGCCGCACTCAGCCGCCATCCGGCATACGGCTGGCTGGAGTACGCCAACCTGCGCCGCAACATCGACACCGTCGATACCGCGCAGGCGCAGGCCTTCCTCAAGCGCTACGACGGCCAGGCCGTGGCCACCACGTTCCGCAGCGTATGGCTGCCCTCGGTCGCACGCCGCCAGGACTGGCCGACCCTGCTCGCCAACTGGGCGCCCACCGACAACGCCGGCCTGCGCTGTGCGCAGCTGACCGCGCGCCAGGTGACCGGCAAGGTTGATCCGCAGTGGATCAGCGAAGCGCAGGACCTGTGGCGCAAGAACGGCAAGTCGCTGCCAGACGGCTGTGACGCCGTTTTCGCCGTGCTGCAGGCACAGGGCGGACTGAGTGACGCATTGCGCTGGGAACGCATCGATGCCGCCGCCGACGCCCAGCAGCCGGCCGTGATGCGCAGCGCCGCACGTGGCCTGCCTGCCACCGACCTGGCGCTGGCCAACAATTACGCCGCCTTTGTCGACAAGCCCAATGCCAGCGCATTGAACTGGCCGCGCAACGAGCGCAGCCGGCGCATCGCCACCGACGGCCTGGCCAAGCTGGCCAAGGCCGATCCCGGCGCCACCGAACAGCAGCTGCCGCAGTATGCGCAGGCACTGGGCCTGAGTGCCGACCAGCAAGGCCAGGTGCTGTACCAGATCGCACTGTGGACGGTGGCGTCCTACCTGCCCGATTCGGCGCGCCGCCTCAACGCGGTTCCGGAATCGGCATATGACGAGCGCCTGCACGAGTGGCGCGTGCGCGAAGCCATGTCGCGCGGCGACTGGCCGGCGGCGCTGACCGCGATCCGCAAGATGGGCAGCAAGCAGCGCAGCGACCCGCGCTGGCGCTACTTCGAAGGCCGCATGCTGGAGAAGACCGGCCAGGCCCAACAGGCGCAGCCGTTGTTCCGCGAGGCCGCGCGCGCACCGACCTTCCACGGTTTCCTGGCCGCCGACAAGCTGCAGCAAGGCTATACCCTGTGCCCCTGGAAGCCGAATGACAGCGCGCAGGCGAAGGCGGTGATCGCGCGCGATCCGGCGATCCAGCGCGCGATGGCGCTGTACCAGATAGATCGCGCCGGTTGGGCCGTGGCCGAATGGAACAGCGCGCTGTCGCGCTTCGATGACACCCAGCGCCGCCTCGCCGTTCGCGTGGCGCAGGACAATGGCTGGTTCGACCGCGCCGTGTTCGCACTCGGCAAGCAGCCGCAGGAACAGCGCCTGTACGACCTGCGTTTCCCGCTGCACCACGACGCCACCATCCGCCGCGAATCGGCACGCAACGCGATCGATCCGGCCTGGGTGGCAGCAGAGATCCGCGCCGAGAGCACCTTCACCCCGCGCGCGCGCTCGCCTGCCAACGCCATGGGCCTGATGCAGGTGCTGCCGGCCACCGGTGCCGGCGTGGCCAAGTCGATCGGCCTGACCGGCTACGGCGGCGCCGACAGCCTGTACGACCCGGACACCAACATCGCCATCGGTACCGCCTATCTGCGCCAGCTGATGAACAAGTACGACGGCCTGCCGTACGTGACCATCGCCGCCTACAACGCGGGGCCGACGCCGACGGCACGCTGGCAGGGCCAGCGCCCGGGCTTCGATCCGGATCTGTGGATCGAGACCATCAGCTACAAGGAAACCCGCGAGTACGTCGCCCGCGTGCTGGCCTTCAGCGTGATCTACGACTGGCGCCTCAATGGCGATGCGCTGCCGCTGAGCGACCGCCTGATGGGCCGCCTGGTGGACAAGCGCAAGAGCTTCAGCTGCGCCGCCAACGCTGACCAGGGCGGCGACTGATCGCAACACGGCCGTGCCGGCCGCTGGCCGGCTTCGGTCATTATCCAAGGGTTGCCGGCCAGCGACCGGCACTACCCGGCATCCATTCCCCGGGGAGGGAAAAGCGATGAGCCTGCTGGCCTGGATCGGGATGTTCGCCGCCTGGAGCCTGTTCGCCACCTGGGTGCTGCGCTGGGGTGGCGCGGCCTGGATGGAAGGCTGGAAGTCGCTGGCCTTCGTCGACAGCTGGGGCAGCCTGTGGGACGAAGCGCAGATCAAGCTGTACTTCCTCTGCCTGTGGATCGTCTACGGCCTGTGGTTCCTGGCCGGCCTGTTCGTGCCGGAGTGGCGCGGCCTGCCGTGATGCCTCTTCATCGGTAGTGCCGGGGGG
>NZ_JAWIRR010000013.1:80390-127129 GCF_036320065.1 Stenotrophomonas sp. SMYL8 | reverse complement strand
ACTGACCACCGGGAATCTGTCGGGGGCGGGGCGGTGTCGGAGTGCGGGGTGTCCGCCGCATGGATGCGGCTGCCAAGCCTACAGGGACGTACTTGCGGCGTCCCCGCACTCCGACACCGCCCCGCCAACCCACGGAATGCCAGCTTTTGCTTTTGCTTTTGCTTTTGCTGTTGAGGTTGCCGGCCAGCGGCCGGCACTACCAGGGGTGCAGGGCG
Source organism: Stenotrophomonas sp. SMYL8 (assembly GCF_036320065.1). Lineage (NCBI taxonomy): Bacteria > Pseudomonadati > Pseudomonadota > Gammaproteobacteria > Lysobacterales > Lysobacteraceae > Stenotrophomonas > Stenotrophomonas sp. SMYL8. The sequence continues at coordinate 126,914 of NZ_JAWIRR010000013.1, read as the reverse complement.
CAGCCCTGCCGAAAAACACACATAAAAAAACAGCAGGCCGAGGCCTGCTGTTTCGGTGTAATGGTGCGCCCGGAGAGATTCGAACTCCCGACCGCCTGGTTCGTAGCCAGGTACTCTATCCAACTGAGCTACGGGCGCCAATTACATAAACTTGTTGTGCTGACTGTGTATGGTGCGCCCGGAGAGATTCGAACTCCCGACCGCCTGGTTCGTAGCCAGGTACTCTATCCAACTGAGCTACGGGCGCGCGGTACACAATCAACTTACTGCTTAATTTTACTGCATTTCCAGCGGCGGATGCTGAAAACCTGTCGAGTGGTGCGCCCGGAGAGATTCGAACTCCCGACCGCCTGGTTCGTAGCCAGGTACTCTATCCAACTGAGCTACGGGCGCCCTGCGACAGGAGCGGAATTATGCGGATGTCGGCGCGTACCGTCAACAGTTTTGTGAAAATTTTCATCCAACTGAATGAAAAAGCTGTCAGCTACGGCCTCCGGCGCCCTCAGCCACGCGAAATGATCGGCGCGCGTGCCCAATTCCTGCGCGGACAGCACGCGCAGCTGCGCGTCCACATTCGGCAGCTTCGCCAGCAGCGTCTGCATCGATCCGGTCGGTGCCAACCAGTCGTGCTCCATCAATACGGCCTGTGCGCTGCCATGCACGCGCGCCATCTGCGCATCGAGGTCTTCGTTCATGCCGGCCGCGGCGTAGTGGTTGTTCAGGCCAACGCGCGCCCAGTCGGCGATCAGCCCGCGCGCTTCGGTGCCACCGAAGCCGAGGCGCCGACCATGCAGCACGCCCTGGCGTTGCGCGATCCACGGCAGGAAACGATAGACCAGTGGCAGCAGCCAGCCACGCGGTGGTGGGAAGCCGCGCCAGAACGGTGAGCCGCTGGCGGCCAGCCACAGCCGGTTGAAGTGCTGCGGGTTGCGGCCGGCATGCACGCAGGCCAGCTGCCCGCCCAGACTGTGTCCACCGATGATCCAGGGCAGGGCGTCGGCGGCGTCATCGGCTGCGGCCAGGACGGCCTGGCTGGCCGGCAGATCCTGTTCGAGTACCTCGCGATAGCCCCAGTCCTGCGTGCGCGACGGGCGGAGTGAGCTGCTGCCGTTGCCGCGCCACTCATGCAGGTAGACCGCCACGCCCTTCGCCGCCAGCGCCAATGCCAGTGGCAGGTAGTGACGCGCGGCCACGCCCAGCGCTGGCAGCCACAGCAGGCGCGCGATGGGCTGTGCAGGCACGCAGGCGATCACTTCGTAGCGATGGCCGTCGTCGCACTGCACGGCGAGGACGCTCGACGTCAGGCTCATGCGTGCGGTGCCGCGCCGAAGTGATCGAGTACCAGCACCTCGCTGCGACCAGGCGCGTAGCCCTGCTGCAGGCCGCGCGCAACGTAGTCGATGCCGGCTTCGCAGGCATTGGCCAGGCTCAGGCCATTGCACAGCTGCGCGGCGATGGCCGAGGCCAGCGTGCAGCCTGTGCCATGTGCGTCCAGCGGCAGGCGGGCGTGGATGAATTCTTCGCTGCTGACGCCGTCGAAGTAGCGATCGATCACGCGGTTGCCTTCCTGCAGGTGGCCGCCTTTCAGCAGCACCGCACCGGCACCGAGCTCGAGCAGGGCAGAGGCAGCCTGTTCGGCGTCATCGCCGTTGCCGATCTTCCGGCCGATCAGGAGTTCTGCTTCCGGGGTATTGGGCGTAACCAGCGTCGCCAACGGCAGCAGGCGTTCGCGCATGGCCTTGAGCGCACTTTCCTCCAGCAGGCGCGCGCCGCTGGTGGCGACCATCACCGGGTCCAGCACCACGTGCGGCGGGCGATGCTTTTCCAGTGCGTCGGCGACGGCATGGATCACCTCGGCGTTGGCCAGCATGCCGAGTTTCACGGCATGGATGTCGAAGTCATCGAAGCAGGCCTCGATCTGCGCCTGCAGGAATGCGATCGGTGGCACATGCACGGCGGTGACGCCACGGGTGTTCTGTGCAGTCAGCGCGGCGAACACGGCCAGGCCATGCACGCGGTGCGCGGCGAAGGCCTTGAGATCGGCAGGGACACCGGCGCCACCGCCGGAGTCGGAGCCGGCGATGGTGAGGGCGGAAACGGGAGTGGTCGGGCTCATCAGTTGATTGTGCCGTGGTCCCGCAGGGGAAGGTAGATCCACGCCATGCGTGGATGCCTTTGATTCAATGCCGCCAGCGCGCCCACTGCTGGTACACCACATACCCCAGCCCGGTCAGGCCGGTCAGCAGGGCGGGGGCGAGCAGGGCGTCGTATTGCCAGCGCATGAACAACCAGGCGCCGAGGATGCCGCCGGCGAGGAAGCCGCTGATGATCAGGCCGCTGAGGGTCAGCCGCCGTACCTGCAGCGGCAGTCCGCGCAGCAGGTGGCCCAGGCCGATGCCGAGGTCGGTGAACATGCCGCTGAGGTGGGTGGTGCGCACCACCGCGCCACTGAAGGTGGTGGCCATCGCGTTCTGCAGGCCGCAGGCCATGGCGGCGGCCAGTGCACCCCAGATCTGATGCTGTTCGAACAGCGGAATGGCCACCAGCAGCAGTGCCGATTCCAGCGCCAGCGCGACACCGTAGCGGCGGCCTAGCTGCAATGCGCTGTCCTGGATCAGCAGGCCGCTGAGCATCGCGCCCAGCGAAAACGCGATCAGCAATCCCCACAGGTGGCCGACCGCGCGCCAGTCACCCTGGGCCAGCGCCATGCCCAGCTGGCTGGTGCTGCCGGTCATGTGGCTGACCGCCTGGTGTTCGAAACCGAGGAAGCCGACCACGTTGACCATGCCGGCCACGCACGAGAGCGCGACCGCGCCGATCCAGACCCAGGTGGGCAGGCGTATTCCCATCGGCGGGGCCCCTCAGGGCCCGCCGAAGCCGCCGTTGAACTGCAGCTCGCTGAAGGTGTTACTGGCCGGGTCGAATACCGCGCCCCAGAACTGCGTGCCGCCGTCACAGACGCGGATCGCTTCCCGTGCCGGGTTGATGCCGCTGTCGTCGGGCAGATGGAAGGCGTTGATGTAGATCAGACGCTTGCCGGCGCTTTCGATGCCGACGTACTGGCGGTCGAAGTCCAGCACCTTCGGTACCTGTGATTCCAGCGACGACAGCTGCGCTTCCAGCTGGTCGATCTGCTGCCGGCTGGGTGCCCAGTAGCCGCTGACCCGCCCGGCCTCGCGGCCGGGACTGGGGCGCGAGCAGGTGTCGAGCACCTGCGCGGCGATGATCGGGCGGGTGACCACCCAGGATTGGCCGGTACGCTCGGCGGTCGGCACGCTGGCCGGGCCGCGCGTGGTGGTGCAGGCACCCAGGGCGGCTGCGAGGGCGATCGCAGCCGTGGGCAGCAGCAGGCGGGTGCAGCGGTTCACAACACCTCCGAAGCGTAATCGGCCAGGCGCGAGCGTTCGCCTCGGCGCAGGGTGATGTGCGCACTATGCGGCCAGTTCTTGAAGCGATCCACCGCGTAGGTCAGGCCCGAGGTGGTCTCGGTCAGGTACGGGGTGTCGATCTGCTCGACGTTGCCCAGGCAGACGATCTTGGTACCGGGGCCGGCGCGGGTGATCAGCGTCTTCATCTGCTTGGGGGTGAGGTTCTGCGCCTCGTCCAGGATCAGGTAGCGCGACAGGAAGGTGCGGCCGCGCATGAAGTTCATCGAGCGGATCTTGATGCGGCTGGCGAGCAGGTCGTTGGTCGCCTGGCGTCCCCAGGTGCCGCCTTCCTGGTTGTGCGTGAGCACTTCCAGGTTGTCGGTCAGTGCACCCATCCACGGCGTCATCTTCTCTTCCTCGGTGCCGGGCAGGAAGCCGATGTCCTCGCCGACGCTGACCGTGGCGCGGGTCATGATGATCTCGCGGTAGCGCTGCTGGTCCATCGTCTGCGCCAGGCCGGCGGCCAGCGCCAGCAGGGTCTTGCCGGTGCCGGCGGTACCCAGCAGCGTGACGAAGTCGATCTCCGGATCCATCAGTGCGTTGAGCGCGAAGTTCTGTTCTCGGTTGCGTGCGCTGATGCCCCACACGGCGTGGCTGCCGTGGCGGAAATCATCGACCAGTGACAGCACCACCTTGCCGTCGCCGACCACGCGGCTGACGCGCAGCTCGACTTCATCTTCGCCAGGCAGGTAGACGTACTGGTTCGGGTACCACTCCTCGCCATCCTGCGCCAGGATTTCGTAATGCGTGCGGCCCTTGTCGCTCCAGCTGCGCAGGTCATCGCCGTGGCGCTTCCAGAAGTCTTCCGGCAGCTCGGTGGCGCCGGTGTAGAGCAGGCTGAAATCGTCCAGCGCGCGGTCGTTCTCGTAGTCCTCGGACACGATGCCGGCGATCGCGGCCTTGATCCGCAGGTTGATGTCCTTGGAGACGAACACCACCGGCAGGTCCGGGGTTTCTTCCTTCAGTGCCAGGATCGCGCCGAGGATGGCGTTGTCCGGGATGACCTTGCCGAAGCTCTTGCCGGCGTCGAAATGGCTGGTCTGGAAGCGCAGCTTGCCGGCGCTCTGCTTGCCGCGCAGCTGCAGGCCATTGGGTCGCTGCAGCGGAATGCCGTCGGCCAGGTTGTCCAGGCCGGATTCCTGCACCAGCTCGTTGAGGAAGCGGCTCACCTGGCGGGCGTTGCGGCTCGCTTCGGAGGTGCCCTTCTTGCCGTTGTCCAGCTCCTCGATCACCTGCATGGGCAGGTAGACGTCGTGCTCCTCGAATTTGAACAGCGCGGTGGGATCGTGCATCAGCACGTTGGTATCCAGCACGTAGATGCGCTTGCCTCGGGTCATCGTCGATTCCTGGTTACGGACAGGGAAAAACCACCACGGCCTGCTGCGGGGCAGGGTGATGGCAGACACAGTAGGCAGTGGGACTCACTTGGACTGGGTGGCCTTCAGTTCGGCGAGAACGGCATCGGCATGGCCGGCAACCTTGACCTTGCGCCAGGACTGCACGATGCGGCTGTCGGGGGAAATCAGGAAGGTGCTGCGTTCGATGCCACGTACCTGCTTGCCGTACATGTTCTTCATCTTGATCACGTCGAAGGCGCTGCACAGCGCTTCGTCGCCATCGCTGACCAACGGGAAGTTGAAGCCCTGCTTGGCACAGAAGTTGTCGTGCGACTTCACCGAGTCGCGCGAGACACCGAGTACCACCGCGCCTGCCTTCTTGAATTTCGGCAGCAGTGCGTTGAAGTCGATGCCTTCGGTGGTGCAGCCGGGGGTGCTGTCCTTGGGATAGAAGTACAGCACCAGCCAGTGGCCGGCGTAGTCGCCGAGGGTGGCCTGTTCGCCACCGGACAGCGCCAGCGGCAGGGAGAGGGTGGTGCTGTCCAGGGTATCGCCGTTGTTCATGAGGTCCTTCTGTCGAGCCTGGGTTCTTTCTACGACAATTGCATGAAACGCCACGCGCCCGTGAGAGGCGCGCGAAGAATCAGAATTTCATCGGGTCCATGATCGCGTCCAGGTTCAGGTGGTCGCAGAATTCAAGGAAGTCGTCGCGCAGTGCGGCGATGTGCATGTTGGCCGGCACGCCGATGGTGACCTGCGCGCTGAACATCTCCGCACCGGTCTGCATGGCGCGGTAGCGCGTGCTCTGCAGGTTCTCGATGGTGATGCCCTGGCGGTCGAAGAAATCGGCCAGCTGGAACAGGATGCCCGGCTTGTCGGCGGCGATCACTTCGACGATGTACGGCAGCAGGTTGGACTGCGCCTGCTTGGCGGCAGTGCGGTACCAGACCAGCTTCAGGCCCTCTTCGCGCTCCAGCCGGGTCAGCATCGCTTCCAGCTTGGCCACCGAGTCCCAGGAGCCGGTGGCCAGGGCGGTGACCGAGACATCGCGGCCGACCGTGGCCAGGCGTGCGTCCACCAGATTGCAGCCGCTGTCGGCAATGCGGCGGGTGACGGACAGCAGGGGGGACTCCGGATGCGTCGTGTAGGCGTTGATCAGGAGGTGGTTTTCGCTCGGCGCGGGGCGCGGGGTGGTGTCGGTCAAGGCGATTCCGGGTAATGCATGCGTTAGTCTGAATGCCCGCCAGAGGCGGGGATCCACCGGTGTCCAGCATACTTGCCCGTGCTTTCGCGCCGCAAGTAACATTCAGGTCGCCCCCGGCCTTTCGTGGCGGGCGTTTTCCCTTTCCAGCCAAGAGCAGCACGTCCTTGTCCCTTTCCGGCCTCATCACCGCGCTGGCGACCCCGTTCCGGGCCGACGGCGCCCTCGATCCCGACGGTTGGCAGCGCCTGCTGCACCTGCAACTGGAAGGTGGCGTCCATGGCGTTGTCGTAGCCGGCTCGACCGGTGAAGCAGCGACCCTCACCGATGCCGAGTACGACCTGCTGCTGGCCAGCGCGGTCGAGCGCATCGGCGGCCGCATCCCGGTCATGGCCGGTACCGGCCTGTCGGGCACCGCCAAGACCATCGAACAGACCCGCCGTGCCGCCGCGCTTGGCGCCAGCCACGCGCTGGTGGTCACCCCGCCGTACGTGCGGCCGACCCAGGCTGGCCTGATCGCCCACTACCGCGCGGTTGCCGACCAGGGCGGGCTGCCGGTCGTGCTGTACAACGTGCCCGGCCGTACCGGGTGCGACATGCAGCCGGAGACCGTGGCCGAACTGGCCAGCCATCCCAACATCGTCGGCATCAAGGAGGCGGTGGGTGACACCGGCCGGGTGCAGGCGCTGCTCGCCCTGCGCAGCCCGCAGTTTGCCGTGTTCAGTGGCGACGACGGTACGGCGGCGCGCTCGATCCAGGCCGGTATCGATGGCCTGATCTCGGTCGGCTCCAACGTGCTGCCCGGCGCCTACCGCCGGATGTGCGAGCTGGCTGCCGCCCACGACCACGAAGCCACCGGGTCCTGGGATGCGCGCCTGCAGCCGTTCCATGATTTCTGCGGCGTTGAGCCGAACCCGATTCCGGTCAAGGCGCTGCTGCGCCGTATCGGCATCGGTCACGACCTGCGCCTGCCGCTGCTGCCGCTGTCGGTGGCGCACCATCCGGCGGCCGATCATCTTGCCGGCGACATCGCCGCCCTCGAAGCCCTTTCCAGCCACTGACCTTCCGTCTTGGTCTGACCCAGGAGATTCACATGCGTCAATCCGTATCCACCGTCCGCGTGCTGTCCTACGCCCTGCTTGCGGTGGCCGTTGCCGCCGGCACCACCGGCTGCTTCAAGCGTGGCGTCAAGGGCGACTACGCCCTGGCCCCGGAAATGCGTCCGCTGGAAGTGCCGCCGGACCTGAACCTGCCCAACGCCACCAGTGACAACAAGGTGCCGACCCTTGCCTCGGCGACCAAGCCGGCGGCCCCGGTGGCTGCGGCCCCGGCCGTGGGCAACACCGGTTTCACCATCGCCGGCGGCAAGGACGAGGCTTTCGCCAAGGTCGGCACCGCGCTGGAAGGCGTGGAAGGCGTGACCATCGCCAGCCGCGCGCAGCTGCTGGGCTCGTATGACGTGGCCTACGAAGGCAGCAACTTCCTGGTCCGCGTGGTCGCCGTCGATGCCGGCGCCTACATCTCCGCGGTCGACCCGCGTGGCCTGCCGGCGACTGCAGAAGCGCCGGTGAAGCTGATCGCCGCGCTCAAGGCAAAGCTGGCCCAGTAAGGGCCGGTCGGGTGGGTGCGGGCCCAGGTCCGCACGTGCCCGGGTAGAGGGCGACCTTGGTCGGCGCTTCGGTGCCAACCAAGGTTGGCACCTACCGGATCCTGCTGTTGGCAGCTACCGGATCTTGCGGTTGGCACCGACCGGATCGCGCGGTTGGTATCTGCCGAGCAACGAAAAAGGGCGCCATAGGCGCCCTTTTCGTTGCCGCAAGAGGCGCTTCTCAGCGCTCCAGCAGCTTCAGCTTGTCCGGCTTGCCGTCCCATTCGCCGGCGTCGGCGGGCGGGTCCTTGCGCACGGTCAGTACCGGCCACTCCTTCGCCAGCTCGGCGTTGAGGGCGACGAAGCTCTCCTGGCCGGCAGGAACATCGTCCTCCGGGAAGATCGCATTGACCGGGCATTCCGGTTCGCAGAGGGTGCAGTCGATGCACTCATCCGGGTCGATCACCAGGAAGTTCGGGCCTTCGTGGAAGCAATCCACGGGGCATACTTCCACGCAATCGGTGTGTTTGCACTTGATGCAGTTTTCGGTGACGACAAAGGGCATGGGCTGGGGGTGGATCGATTCCTGAACCCGCCAATTCTAGAACAGGTTGGCCCCCGGTGTCGGCGCGGGGCGGAAATCGGGCGTCTGGCAGGCGCGGCCGTGGTGGTCGTTGGCGGCAGGGTGAGGCCTGTGCGACGCTGCGGGTCAGCCGGCTGCGTTGGATGGCCGGCCCCCTTCCCAGCAGGATCGTTCATGTCCCCAGCCCAGCCCAACATCGCCTCCCATGGCGGTGAGAACACTGCATTCATCGTCCTGATCAGCTGCGTGGCCACGCTGGGTGGATTCCTGTTCGGCTTCGACAGTGGTGTCATCAATGGCACGGTCGACGGCCTGCGCCAGGCCTTCAACTCCAGCGAGGCGGCGCTCGGTTTCGAAGTCGCCTCGATGCTGCTGGGCTGCGCGATCGGTGCCTTCCTGGCCGGCTGGCTGGGGGATCGCCTGGGCCGTCGTGGCGTGCTGATCGCCTCGGCACTGATGTTCCTGGTCTCGGCGCTGGGCGCCGGTGCCGCTCACGCCTCCTGGCTGTTCATCGCCGCACGCGTGCTCGGCGGCTTCGCGGTGGGCGCGGCCAGCGTGATGTCGCCGGCCTACATTGCCGAGGTGGCCTCGGCGCGCTATCGCGGGCGTTTGGCCACGGTGCAGCAGATGGCGATCATCTGCGGCCTGTTCGCCGCCTTCCTCAGCAATTACCTGCTGGCCCGAGCTGCTGGGGCGTCAACCGAGCCGCTATGGCTGGGCCATGAGGCCTGGCGCTGGATGTTCTGGATGCAGGCGCTGCCGTCCGGGCTGTTCCTGCTGTTGTTGCTGGTGATTCCGGAAAGCCCGCGCTTCCTGGTCCTGAAGGGGCGTCAGCAGCAGGCGAGGGCGGTACTGTCGCGGCTGTACGGCGAGGCGGCAGCGGCGACCAAGCAGGCCGAGATCGAAGCCAGCCTGGCCCAGGATCAGCACAAGCCGCGCTTCAGCGACCTGCGCGATACGGTCACCGGCAAGCTGCGCCCGATCCTCTGGGTAGGCATTGGCCTGGCCATGTTCCAGCAGCTGGTCGGCATCAACGTGGTGTTCTATTACGGTGCGGTGCTGTGGCAGGCGGTGGGCTTTTCGGAAAGCGACGCGCTGTTGATCAACGTGCTGTCCGGTGGGCTGAGCATCGGTGCCTGCCTGCTGACGGTGCTGTTGATCGACCGCATCGGGCGCAAGCCGCTGCTGTGGATCGGCTCGGTTGGCATGTCGGTGGCGCTGGTGCTGATGGTGGTGGCATTTGCCAGCGGCAGCCTGGCCGATGGTCGGCTGCAGCTGTCCGATGGCATGGGCCGGCTGGCGCTGGTTGCGGCCAACGTCTATGTGGTGTTCTTCAACATGTCCTGGGGCCCGGTGATGTGGGTGATGCTGGGCGAGATGTTCCCCAACCAGATCCGCGGCCCGGCGTTGGCCGTTGCCGGTGCGGCGCAGTGGACCTCGAACTTCGCGATCACCGTGACCTTCCCGATGCTGCTGGCCGGCATCGGCCTGGCCGGGGCCTACGGCATCTACGCTGTCGTTGCGATCCTCTCGATCTTCTTCGTGGTCCGCTACGTACGCGAGACCAAAGGCAAGGAGCTGGAGCAGATGGAAGGCTGACGCTGCCCGGCTTCGGTTGCATCCTGTTGGCGCCTGGTTGTCCCGAGTTTGAGGGGGCAGGCCACCCTCTCTAGGACACGCAAAAGCCCGTCCATGGTGCTCGATGGCGCCATCCATGGCGCCAACGGTCCTGGAGAGGGCGGTCTGCCCCCTCCTGACAGTTTCATGGTGCGTGCGGACGCGGCGAAGCGCTGGTCGGTTGTTGCCGAGGGTCGCGGGAAACCGTCCAGAGCCGGTGGGGTCACTCAGGGCGGGACCGTTGGCGCCATGGGTTGGGTGCATGCGCCCGACGGGTTGGCCAGGAGCCCAACCCCGGTCTTGCCGTGTGCGCAGGACAGCGCACGCGAGCAAGGCGCCATCGAGCACCATGGATGGGCTTTTGCGTGTCCAGGCCGGGGTGGCCTGCCCCCTCCCGCGCAGGAACAGGGAGGCGCTACTGCGACCAGGCCGACCGATGCCAATGCAATCCCCGGAAAACAGAAAAGCCCGCACAAAAGGCGGGCTTTTTCGGTTCCTGCTGCGGCGACTGGCGCTCCCTAGGGGACTCGAACCCCTGTTTTAGCCTTGAGAGGGCCACGTCCTAACCACTAGACGAAGGGAGCGTAACTGTGTCGCTGCCGAGGCAGGAGCGCTAGTATATGCACCTCGATGCCATTGGGCAATCCCGAAACTTCAACCGGAAGCGCCAACATCATTTCCTCTGCTACATCACCGTTCAGCCTGCGCGTCATCCCGCGCGACCAGCACACGATCTCCCGCAAGGACATCAGCCCGAACGCCCTGCGCGTGCTTTATCGCCTGCGCGATGCCGGCTTCGGCGCCTACCTTGTCGGCGGCGCGGTGCGCGATCTGCTGGTCAATGGCCAACCCAAGGATTTCGACGTGGCCACCGACGCCACGCCCGAACAGGTCAAGCAGCTGTTCCGCAACTGCCGCCTGATCGGTCGCCGGTTCCGCCTCGCCCACGTCGTGTTCGGCCGCGAGATCATCGAAGTCGCCACCTTCCGTGCCAACAGCGATGACGGCAGCGGCGACCGCGAGATGGAAAACGGCATGCTCGTGCGCGACAACGTGTACGGCACCATCGAAGACGACGCCATCCGCCGCGACTTCACCTGCAACGCCCTGTACTACGCCATCGAGGACTTCTCGGTGCGCGATTACACCGGTGGCTTCGAAGACGTCCAGGCGCGCCTGATGAAGCTGATCGGCGACCCCGAGCAGCGTTATCGCGAAGATCCGGTGCGCATGCTGCGTGCGGTGCGCCTGGCGGCCAAACTCGGCTTCCAGATCGAAGAGGGCACCGCCGCGCCGATCCCGCACCTGGCCGGCCTGCTCAATGAAGCCGCGCCGGCGCGCCTGTTCGAGGAAGTGCTCAAGCTGTTCCTGTCCGGGCACGGCGTGGCCAGCTTCGAAGGCCTCGAACGTTACGGCCTGCTGGACGTGCTGTTCCCGGAGAGCGCCAAGGCGCTGAAGTCCAACCGCACCGGCGCGCTGCGCCGCATGCTGGTGGAGGGCCTGGCCAACACCGATGCACGCGTGGCCAACGATGAACCAGTCTCGCCCGCGTTCCTGTTTGCGCTGCTGCTGTGGCCGGCGTTCTGCCGCGCCCAGGCAACCCTGCTCAAGCAGGGCGTGGCACCGGAAGAGGCGCAGCGCCGTGCGGCCGATCGCGTCACGGTGCAGCAGCTGAGCACCATCGCGCTGCCGCGCCGCTTCTCGCTGCCGATGCAGGAAATCTGGCTGCTGCAGTCGCGCTTCAGCTCGCGCCAGCGCAAGCGCGTGTTCCGTACCCTGACCCATCCGCGTTTCCGCGCTGCGTTCGACTTCCTCAGTCTGCGCCAGGTGGCCTCGGCCGAGCACGCCGCCGATGTCGAGTTCTGGCGTGAGGCGCAGGCGCAGTCCGGTCGTGAGCTGGAGTCGTCGCTGGACGTGATGCACAGCGAAGAGGGGGATGACGAGAGCGGGGCACCGCGCAAGCGCCGCCGTCGCCGCCGTCGTCCGGGTGCCCCGGCCGGCGCGGCTGGCGAGTAAACGATGACCCTCGCCTGGATCGGCCTCGGCGCCAACCTTGGCGACGCGGCCGTCACCGTCGGCGCGGCGATTGCCGCGCTCGACGGGCTGCCCGATACCCGCCTGCGCCAAGCCTCAAGGCTGTACGCCACGCCGGCCTGGGGCAATGAAGACCAGCCGCCGTTCGTCAACGCGGTGGCTGCGGTCGAGACCACGCTGCCCGCCGATACGCTGCTGCAGGCGATGCTGGCGCTGGAGCAGCGTTTTGGTCGCGTACGCGATCCGGCGGTGCACTGGGGCCCGCGCGCGCTGGACCTGGACCTGCTGCTGTATGGCGCGCAGGTGCTCGACCAGCCTGGTCTGCAGGTGCCGCATCCTTACCTGCACGAGCGTGCCTTCGTGTTGGTGCCGCTGGCCGAAATCGCGCCGGATCTGGCCATTCCCGGCCATGGCCGCGTGCGGGATGCAGTGATGCGGGTGGATGCCTGCGGGATTGCGCCGATAGGGTGATAATGCCCGGGTTATCTCCCCCGGTTATCAGCACATGAGCACCCACGCAGACAGCAAGCCCTGGACCGTTCCCGCCCTGGCCGAGGCCAAGCGCAATGGCCAGAAGCTGGTCATGTTGACCGCCTACGACGCCGGCTTCGCCCGCACTTTCGATGCCAACGGCGTCGACCTGATCCTGATCGGTGATTCGCTGGGCATGGTCGTGCAGGGCCATGATTCGACCTTGCCGGTGACCGTGGCCGACATGGTCTACCACACCCGCGCCGTGGCCCGCGTGCTGCAGCGTGCGTTGCTGGTGGCCGACCTGCCGTTCGGCGCCGATGCCACCCCGGAGCGCGCGCTGGATGCCTCGTTGCAGCTGCTGCAGGCCGGCGCCGAGATGGTCAAGATCGAAGGTGCCGGCTTCAAGGTCGACATCATCCGCTACCTGGTGGAGCGCGAGATTCCGGTCTGCGCGCATCTGGGCCTGACCCCGCAGTCGGTGCTGCGACTGGGCGGCTTCAAGATCCAGGGGCGTGGCGATGCCGCGCGCCAGCTGGTGGAAGATGCCAAGGCTGTGGCCGCTGCCGGCGCCAGCATCATGGTGCTCGAATGCGTGCCGACTCCGGTCGCCGCCGAAGTGACCGCTGCGGTGGATGTGCCGACCATCGGCATTGGCGCAGGCCCGCAGTGCGATGGCCAGGTGCTGGTGCTGCACGATTTCCTCGGCCTGGACAGTGGTCATCGCCGTCCCAAGTTCGTCAAGGATTTCCTTGCAGAAGGCGGTTCGGTGGCCGGTGCCACCCGCGCCTATGCCGACGCGGTGCGCGACGGCAGCTTCCCCGACGAACAGCACGCCTACGCCCAATGATCCAGACCTTCAACGAGCTCGGCGCACTGCGCGGGCAGATCGCCCAGTGGAAGCGCGAGGGCCTGCGGGTGGCGCTGGTGCCGACCATGGGCAACCTGCATGGAGGTCACCATTCGCTGGTGACCCTGGCCCGTCAGTACGCCGACAAGGTGGTGGCGAGCATCTTCGTCAACCCGACCCAGTTCGGGCCGAACGAGGATTTCAGTCGCTACCCGCGCACGCCCGAGGCCGACGTGGCCGGGCTGGAGCAGGCCGGCTGCGATGCGGTGTGGCTGCCCAGCGTCGAGGTGATGTACCCGCTGGGGGTGGACAAGACCACGCGCATGCACGCGCCGGGCGTGAGTGAAGTGCTGGAAGGCGCCAGCCGTCCGGGGCACTTCGATGGCGTGTGCACGGTGGTGGCGCGCCTGTTCCTGCAGGTGCAGCCGGATGTGGCCGTGTTCGGCCGCAAGGATTACCAGCAGCTGGCGGTCATCCGCCAGATGGTGGCCGAGCTGTCGTTCCCGATCCAGATCGTCGGTGCGGACATCGTGCGCGACGAGGATGGCCTGGCCAAGAGTTCGCGCAACCAGTACCTGAGCGCCGAACAGCGCCCGGTCGCGACCAGCATCCACCGCACCCTGCTGGGCATGCGCGAGGGTTACGTGGCTGGCCAGTCGCGCGCGCAGATCGAGGCCGACGCAACGGCCGCGCTGCAGGCGGATGGTTTCCAGGTCGACTACGCCGTGTTGCGCACGCCGGAGCTGGCCGAGCCGACCTTCGACGGCGGTGGCCGCGTGGCGCTGATCGCCGCACGCCTGGGCAGCACGCGCCTGATCGACAACCTGGAGTTCTGAGCCGCATGCGGCTCCGGGGCGCCCGCAACGGGCGCCTCTCGACTTCCCACGGACGGGAGACCGGAAATGAAGACCCCCAGCACTGATACCGGCCGTCTTGCCCAGGCCTCGATCCTGGCGGTGCTGGCCGCCGGCATGCTGCCGGCCCAGTTGTTTGGCGGCCTGTTGTTCGCGCTTGAATTCAGGCGCACGCCGATGCCTGCGCTCACCGGCGGTGGGCTGATGTTCGTGTTGGCCGTGTGCAATGCGATCGCGGTGTTGCTGTCGATGGCGCTGATCCTGCAGTCTCAACAGCGGCTGCGCCGGACTGGATTCGTGCTGGTCGGTTTCGGACTGGGCGCGCTGGCCATGGCCACCTGCACCTGGCCGGGCGCGGACAATGGTCCGCTGCTGCAGCGCCTGCGCTATGTCGACACCCTCGACGTGATCAGCTATGCCTTGCAGGTGCTGGCCGCAGGTGGCTTCGGCCTGGTCGCCGGGCTGGCCTTCCATACGGTGTTCCGGCTGTCTCTGGAGGGCCGTTCCGGGCATGCCGCGCCGCCGCCGCCGGGGGAGGGGGCCTGAACAGCCTTCAGCGTCCTGTTGCGGCCCCCTGACGATGGCCAAGCGGGTGCTAGAATCCGCTCTTTCCTTTGCCGTTGCAGCGCCCCCATGCACCTGTCCCTGCTCAAGACCAAGATCCACCGCGCCACCGTCACCCATTCCGAGCTGAACTACGAAGGCTCGATCGCCATCGATGACAACCTGCTGGCTGCCACCGGCATCCGCGAGTTCGAGCAGGTGCACATCTGGGACGTGACCAACGGTGCGCGCTTCTCGACCTACGCCATCCGCGCCGAAGCCGGCAGCGGCGTTGTCTCGCTCAACGGTGGTGCTGCGCGCCACGTGCAGGTCGGTGACATCATCATCATCGCCGCGTTCGCCAGCATGACCGAGCAGGAAGCTGACAGCTTCAAGCCGAAGCTGGTGTACGTTGATGGCAAGAACCAGATCTCCCATACCAACGACACGATCCCGACCCAGGCCGCATGACAACGAACAACGGATTCGACTCGCTGCATTCCCACGCCCAGCGCCTGAAGGGCGCAAGCATTCCCAGCCTGCTCGCCGCCGAACCCGGCCGCGTGCAGGACCTAGCGCTGCGGGTCGGTCCGTTGTACGTCAACTTCGCGCGGCAGAAATACGATGCCGCGGCGTTGCAGGCCCTGCTCACGTTGGCCGCCGACCGTGATGTCGGTGGTGCCATCACCCGCTTGTTCCGTGGCGAGCAGGTCAACCTGACCGAAGGTCGCGCCGCGCTGCATACCGCGCTGCGCGGCGACGTGGTCGATGCGCCGGTTGCAGCCGAGGCCTATGCCACCGCGCGCGGGATCCGCCAGCGCATGGGCGTGCTGGTGCGCGCGCTGGAAGACAGTGGCGTGACCGATGTGGTCAGTGTCGGCATCGGTGGTTCCGACCTTGGCCCGCGTCTGGTCGCCGACGCGCTGCGTCCGGTCACCGGTGCGCGCCTGCGCGTGCATTTCGTGTCGAACGTGGACGGCGCCGCCATGCAGCGCACGCTGGCCACGCTGGATCCGGCCAAGACCGCCGGCATCCTCATCTCCAAGACCTTTGGTACGCAGGAAACCCTGCTCAACGGCCAGATCCTGCACGACTGGCTGGGCGGCAGCGAGCGCCTGTATGCAGTCAGCGCCAATCCGGAACGTGCCGCGAAGGCCTTCGCGATCGCCGCCGATCGCGTGCTGCCGATGTGGGACTGGGTCGGTGGCCGTTATTCGCTGTGGTCGGCGGTCGGTTTCCCGATCGCGCTGGCGATCGGCTTCGAGCGCTTCGAGCAGCTGCTGGAAGGCGCGGCGCAGATGGATGCGCATGCGCTGGATGCACCGCTGGAGCGCAACCTGCCGGTGCTGCACGGCCTGACCGACATCTGGAACCGCAACGTGCTGGGCCATGCCACGCATGCGGTGATGACCTACGACCAGCGCCTGGCGCTGCTGCCGGCCTATCTGCAGCAGCTGGTGATGGAAAGCCTGGGCAAGCGCGTGCAGCGTGATGGTGCGCCGGTCACCACCGACACCGTGCCGATGTGGTGGGGCGGGGCAGGCACCGACGTGCAGCACAGCTTCTTCCAGGCGCTGCACCAGGGCACCAGCATCGTTCCGGCCGACTTCATTGGCTGCGTGCACAACGATGATCCCTACACGATCAATCACCAGGCCCTGCTGGCCAACCTGCTCGCACAGACCGAGGCACTGGCCAATGGCCAGAGCAGCGATGATCCGCACCGTGATTACCCGGGCGGTCGCCCGAGCACGCTGATCCTGCTCGACGCGCTGACCCCGCAGGCGCTGGGTGCGCTGATCGCCATGTACGAACACGCCGTGTACGTGCAGTCGGTGATCTGGAACATCAATGCCTTCGACCAGTTCGGTGTCGAGCTTGGCAAGCAGTTGGCCAGTGGCCTGTTGCCGGCGCTGCAGGGTGAGGATGTGGCGATTGCCGATCCGATGACCCGCGAGATCCTGGCGCAGCTGAAGGGCTGACCCGGCCTGCGGATGTGCCGGCGCCGGCCGGCCATCCGATGCCTCTGGGGTTGCCTTCGATCCGGTCGCGCAGGAATGGCGGCGCGGCCACTCATTCCACGTCACTTCCGTACCGCACGTGCAGCGTATTCGTGCGCCCTGCCGCAGCGCAGCTTGACGCACTTCGCACGCGGATGCAGTGTGCACGGGCGGCTGTACCTGTCATCCAGTATCGCTCGCAGCATGATGTTGATGCCAGGGACTGGCCGTATCCGAAGGGACGTGGAATCGATCCATGTCCTCAACGCCTCATGTTGTGAATGACAGGAGATTGCGAATGGATCTGAACGACGATGTTGTGTCCGGCTGGCTCAATGGCTCGGACGATGTGGATGGGTGTGCCAACCCTGCGGGTTCGCTGTTCATCTATGGCGCTGGGGCCACCGAGTCCGCGCTCACGTCGGCCTCCGACACCCTGATCACCGGTGGCGGTACCGAGTGCACCACCACGATGTCGGTGGTCAATCACTGCCTGTGCTGTTGATGTAGCCCGAGCCGGCACGCAGCGGCTTGCGCTGCGTGCCGGCGACTGGAACAGACTCTGGACACTTTGCAGGGGGCGTAATGACCGCTTCTCCGGCTGCGGCCGCGTTTGCGCGCATCACCGAACATTCTCTTGTCGACGCGCGCACAGTGTTGGCGGCTGGCCTGCATGACCCCGCCATCGATCTGCGGCCAGACGAGCGCGCACTCCTGCATGAGCAGGGCGATGCGGCGCTTCGTGAACATGCCCAGCTCAAGCTCAACCGCGTACTGCTGCTGGAACTGCATGCGGCCGCGCGCGGTGGTGACATCGGCCCGCTTGAGGGCGCCGGTGCGCTGGACGAATTCGTGGCCCTCGCCACCGGCGAGGGCTTCCATGAGCATCTGCAGCGACGCTACCCGGTGCTGCTGCCGCGACTGTCGCGCATGCTCGAAGGACAATGTGCGGCTGTGGTGGAGCTGGCCGCGCGCATCGGCCGTGATCGTGCGCTGCTGACGGACCTGCTCGGCAGTCCGGCAGGATCGCTGCGTGCGGTGTCGCTGGGGCGCGGTGACCTGCACGGTGGCGGCCGGACCGTGGCGCGGTTGCAGTTCGACGGCGGTACGCTGATGTACAAGCCGCGCTCGCTGCGCATCGATGCCACGCTTGATGGCCTGCTTGAAGCCGTCTTCGGCGAGGGCCCTGGCCGGGTACGCGTGCCGCGCGTGGTGGATCGTGGCAGCCACGGCTGGGCTGCATTTGCCGAGCACCGTTATTGTTCCGGTGACGAAGAGCTGCGCGCCTACTACCGCGGTCTCGGTCACTGGCTGGCCATCCTGCGCCTGGTGGGCGGGACCGACATCCATCTGGAGAACCTGATCGCGGTCGGGCCGGTGCCGGTGGTGGTCGACGCCGAAAGCGTGTTCTCGCAGGTCATCGACGTCGAACCATCCGGTCTGGGCGATGCCTATGACACGGCAGTCAAGCTGATGCGCAATTCGGTGCTGCGCACCGGTATCGTGCCGTTCCGCACCACCGGCCTCGGCATGGAAGGCGTGGACCTGTCCGCCGCCGGCGCACTGCCGGGCGAGCAGCCGCGTGTGCAGGTGCCGGTGATCATCGAAGACGGGACGGCGCCGGCGCGGCTGGGCCTGGTCGAGGCAGAGGTCGCCATCGCACAGAACCATCCGAGCCCGCAGCCCGATGTGTCGTTGTACTGGGATCACATCAGCGAGGGTTTCGTCGATGCCAGCGGGCGCCTGCGTGCGCTGGATGCCAGGGGCGAACTGATGCCGTTGCTGGCCGGTTTCGAAGGCTGCCAGGTGCGCGATGTGCGGCGGCCGACCATGGCCTACGCCGAGCTCGGGCGGATGCTCTGGCATCCGGCATCGCTGCACAAGGAAGCCCAGGCGGTTGAACGCGCGATCGATCTGCTGGTGCGCAATGCAGCGGTGTCACCGGCTGCGCCATCGGACCTGGAAACCGTACGTGGAGAAGTGGACGACCTGCGCCACGGTGACATTCCGATCTTCACTTCACAGCTTGACGCGACCCGCATCCGCTCCATCGCCGACAACTGGCGTGCGATGCGCATCGACCTCGAAGACGTGACCATCCGCAGCACGTTGGTGGCCACCGACCTGAACCAGCACGCGCTGGCCCGCGCCGAGGCTCGGGCCGGCTATAGCTACGCCGCGCAGCAGCCTCGCGCGGACGATCTGGACCTGCGCCGACGAACGCTTGCGGCACACGCGGTGAAGAATCTTCTGCGGCTTGCCGTGCACGGTGAAGACGGTTCGATGACCTGGATCACGCCCGAGGTGACCCGCACAGGATGGACCGTCCAGCCGGTGCAGCCCGACCTGTATTTCGGGCTGGGAGGCATTGCGTTCGCGCTGGCGGCCTACCGCCGGGAAGTGGAGCAGGGACGTGCCGATCCGGTGGCTGGGTTGGATCCGGCCATCGAAGGCGCCATTGCGGTGTTCCAGACCATGTGCGAGCGCCATCCCGCCGGGATCGATGGTGGTTTCGTCGGCTCGGGCTCGCAGATCTGGACCCTGCTGGCATTGCATGATCTGCTGCAGCGCCCCGCACTGCTCGCGCTGGCCGAGCGCTGTGCGGAAGGAGTGGAACGTCGTGGTTTCCAGGGGCCGGTGAAATTCGAACTGATTGATGGCGTGTCCGGCATGATCCTGCCGTTGCTGGCGCTGGCCGAGGCCACCGGCAGATCGCGCTGGCTGGAGTTGGCGGCTGCAGCCGGGCGCCGCATGCAGGAAGCAGCGATCGTCGATGCCGACGGCGCACGCTGGCCGACGCCACAGTTCCGCGAGCCGATCGGTGGCTTTGGCCACGGCGCGATGGGCATGGGCTGGGCGCTGGCACGGCTGGCGCGTTCGGATGCCGGCAGCGTGCCTGAGCGGGCCGCCTGGCGGCAGCTGGCCGAAGGAGCCTTTGCGTTCCAGGCGGCGCTGTTCGAGTCGCATACCGGGCGCTGGCGCGATATCCACCTGGAGGACGGGCAGAAGAATTTCCCGACCTGGTGCCATGGCAGTGTTGGCATCGGTCTGGCGGCGGCGGATCTGTACGCCCGCACCGGCGATCCCGCGCAGTTGCGTGACATGCGGCGGGCTGTGGCCGACGCGCGCGGCAAATGGGGGTTCAGCCACACCCTGTGCCATGGCGATGTGTCCACCCGGGAGTTGCTGGTGCTGGCGGCTGCGTTGGATCCGGAGGGGTGTCCCTATCCGCAGGACGAGGCCGCCATCGAGATCGTTTCTTCGATCGAGGAGCACCGGGGCATGGTCGGCGGGCTGACCCGCGCGGCCTTTACTCCGGGCCTGATGATCGGTCTGGCAGGTACGATCTATGGCTTCCTGCGCATGCATCCGGCCTGCACGCTGCCGTCGCCGCTGCTGCAGGAGACGGTAGCGGCGCGGGTCGATGCGTCGGCGTCGCGCTCCAGCGCCGCGCAGGACCGAGCAGTGCTGGCCGAGGTCTGAGCCGGACGGGTCCGGCGATCAACGGCTGGGATCGCGTTCCGGGCTCGGCCGCTTGGCCAGCTTGCGCTGCAGCGAACGCCGGTGCATGCCGAGCAGGCGGGCGGCTGCGGACACGTTGCCGCCGGTCTCGTGCATCGCCTGCTGGATGTGTTCCCACTGCAGGCGGCTGATCGGCGTCATCGCATCAGGCACTTCCATTTCACCATCGTCGGCCGGGCCGTCGTCTTCCTCGCCGAGCGCGCGCAGGATCATCGGCACCGTGGCCGGCTTCGGCAGGTAGTCGTCGGCACCGAGCTTGATCGCCTCCACGGCGGTGGCGATGCTCGCGTAGCCGGTCACCAGCAGGATGCGCATGTCCGCGCGCAGGGCACGCAGCGGCTGGATCAGTGCCAGGCCGGAATCGCTGCCCAGCTTCAGGTCGATCAGCGCGAACGCCGGCGGATGCTGGCGGGCCAGCGCCAGCGCACTGGCGGCATCCTGTGCGGTCTGCGTTTCAAGCCCCTTGCGGGCCAGGCTGCGCTGCAGGGTGCGCAGGTACAGCTCGTCGTCGTCGACCAGCAGGCCCAGGGTGGAGTGATGAAGGCTCATGGGGTGTCCTCACGTGGGGTCAGCGGCAGGCGGAAGCCGACGCGGCTGCCGGCCCCCTGGGCCGGGCGCATCCACATCTCGCCGTCGAGGCGTTCGATGGTGGCATGGGACAGGGCCAGGCCGACGCCCATGCCCTCGCTTTTGCTGCTGCCGAACAGCTTGCCCGGCAGCACCGCGGCACGGGCGTCGAAGCCGTGGCCGTAGTCGCGGACTTCGCCGATCAAGTCGTCGCCTTCGATGCGCAGGTCCAGGTCCACGCGCGGCCGGCCGGCCTGTTCGCCGGCATCGGCGGCATTGTTGAGCAGGACCATCAGCAGATGGCCCACGCCCGGGTCGAGTGGCAGCCGCAGCGGCGCATCGTCATTGCGATGCAGGTCGATGGTCGGCCGCACCAGGCGCCACTGTTCCAGTACCTGCTGGGCGCTGGAGTGGCTGCGACCCGGTGCATCGGCCGAGGCCGGTGCGGCCAGCGCCAGCACGCGCTCGCGGCACTGCACCAGCAGCTCGCGCAGGGTTTCCATGTCTTCGCGTACTTCGGGCTCTTCGCTGCGCTCGGCGACGTCATCGGCGAGCAGCGTCATGGTCGCCAGCGGCGTGTTCAGTTCATGCGCCACCGAGGCGGCATGGGTGGCCAGGGCGACGATGCCCTCGTTGCGGGCGAAGCGTTCGCGCAGGGCCGACAGTTCCAGTTCGCGCTGGCGCAGCGCCAGTGCCAGGCGGGTGGAAAAGGTCAGCACGACCGCTGCGGAAATCAGGAAATTGGCGACCACGCCCCAGCGGTTGAGGTCCTGGGCGCGGAAATAGCCATCCGGCAGCGACTGGCCGAAGATGCCGCTGGCGGCGTAGCCGAGCAGGCAGGCCAGCGCCACCGCCAGTGCCCAGCGCAGGGGCAGGGCGAACGCGGCGAGCGCGATCAGGATCAGGAACAGCGAACTGAACGGGTTGGCCATGCCGCCACTCCAGCCCACCATCCAGGTCAGGATGATCACGTCCACCAGAATGTGGCCGAATGCGGTCAGTGGCGCGGTGTCGGCCGCCTCCGGGCGCAGCTGGGTGTAGATGTTGAACAGGGTCAGCACGGCCACGCCCGCCCACAATGGCAGCTGCGGCAACGGCAGGCCCAGCACCCAGGTGGCAACCAGGATGGTGGCGGCCTGGCCGCCTACGGCAAGCCAGCGCAGGCTGCACAGGGTTCGGAGAAACGGGGCGTCGGGACCGGTCATTCACGCTCATCGTATGCGTTCACGCGTGACCGTGCCTGCGACAATCGGCCGCAGCCGTGCCGCCGGCTGAATGCGAGTCACCCGGAATGCGGAGGCGGGCGGTAGAATGCGCCCATGCACGACGCCGTTACCCGCCCGACGCCCCCTTCCGATGCCACTGCCTGGCCCCGCCGCCAGACCCATGCCGTCCAGATCGGCGGGGTCACCGTAGGCGGAGGCAAGCCGGTCGTGGTGCAGTCGATGACCAACACCGATACCTCCGACGTGGCCTCCAGCGTGAAGCAGGTGGCCGAGTTGTGGCGTGCGGGTTCGGAAATGGTGCGGCTGACCGTCAATACCGTGGAAGCCGCTGCGGCGATCCCGCGCATTGTCGACAAGCTGGCGATGATGGGCATCGACGTGCCGCTGATCGGTGACTTCCATTACAACGGCCATCAGCTGCTGACCGCCGAACCGGCCTGTGCCGAAGCGCTGGCCAAGTACCGCATCAACCCGGGCAATGTCGGCTTCGGCAAGAAGAAGGACCTGCAGTTCGCCCAGTTGATCGAGTTCGCGATCCGCTACAACAAGCCGGTGCGCATCGGTGCCAACTGGGGCTCGCTGGACCAGGCCCTGGCGGCAAAGCTGATGGACGAGAACAACCTGCGTGAGCAGCCGTGGGACGCCGGCCGCGTGCTGCGCGAGGCGCTGATCCGCTCGGCGCTGGATTCGGCAGAGCAGGCGGTGGAGCTCGGCCTGCCGCGCGACCGCATCGTACTGTCGGCCAAGGTCAGTGGCGTGCAGGAGCTGATCGCGGTGTACCGCGACCTGGCCCAGCGCTCGGATTTCGCCCTGCACCTGGGCCTGACCGAGGCCGGAATTGGCAGCAAGGGCATCGTCGCCTCGTCCGCGGCGCTGAGCGTGCTGCTGCAGGAGGGCATCGGTGACACCATCCGCATCTCGCTGACCCCGGAACCGGGCCAGTCGCGTACGCAGGAAGTGATCGTCGCCCAGGAGCTGCTGCAGACCACCGGCCAGCGCGCCTTCACGCCGCTGGTCACGGCCTGCCCGGGCTGCGGCCGCACCACCTCCGAGTTCTTCCAGGAGCTGGCCAAGGTGGTACAGAACCACGTGCGCGAGAAGATGCCGCTGTGGAAGATCCACCACCCGGGTGCGGAGAACATGACCCTGGCGGTGATGGGCTGCATCGTCAACGGGCCGGGTGAGTCGCGCCATGCCAATATCGGCATCTCGCTGCCCGGCACGGGTGAAACACCTGCAGCGCCGGTGTTCGTCGATGGCGAAAAGAAGGTGACCCTGCGTGGCGAGAACATCGCCCAGGAATTCGTCGCCCTGATCGACGATTACGTCGAACACAAGTATGTCCGAAGCGCCGGATAAGCCTGCGATCCTCGCTGCACCGGAGTCCGCCTCCGGCTTCCGCCACTGGATGGCGCGCAATGCCTGGCGCCTGGTCCTGCTGTTCGGTGGCGTGCTGCTGCCGCTGGCCGGCTTCGTCGCCCTGGCTGACGAGGTGCACGAGTTTGAATCGTTCCATTTCGATGCGCCGCTGCTGTGGCAGATGCATGGCCTGCATTCGCCGCTGCTGGACCGCTTCTTCGTGCTCATTTCCAGACTGGGCTACGAATGGTTCCTGATCCCGGCCGACGTGCTGATCATCGGCGTGCTGCTGGGCTACCGGCGTTGGCGCGAGGCGACCTTCGTGGCGGTCAGCTTCGTCGGCTCGGCGCTGCTGAACATGGGCAGCAAGCACTTCTTCCAGCGCCAGCGGCCGAGCCTGTGGGAATCGATCGCGCCGGAATCGACGTTCAGCTTCCCCAGCGGCCATGCGATGGGCTCGATGACCCTGGCAGTGACCCTGGTACTGCTGGCCTGGAACACCCGCTGGCGCTGGCCGGTGCTGCTGCTGGCACCGGCATTCAGCCTGCTGGTCAGCGTGTCCCGGGTCTACCTGGGGGTGCATTACCCCTCCGATATCCTGGCCGGATGG
Organism: Stenotrophomonas sp. SMYL8; assembly: GCF_036320065.1. Classification (NCBI taxonomy): domain Bacteria; kingdom Pseudomonadati; phylum Pseudomonadota; class Gammaproteobacteria; order Lysobacterales; family Lysobacteraceae; genus Stenotrophomonas; species Stenotrophomonas sp. SMYL8. Next base: position 103,124 of record NZ_JAWIRR010000013.1, on the reverse strand, counting down.
TGTGCCGCGCTGGTTTGGGTGGTAGGGTGCTATCTGGTCATGTTCAGTCGCCGGCACCCATGGCGACGTCACGGCTCGCCGCCAGCGAAGGCCAGCGAAGCATCATCACAGGGGGATTGACGTGGATGGCCCTTGAGGGACGTCTACGTGATAGATCAGTTGTTTCGTTGCAGCAGGTTCTGCAAGACAGGGGGCAAGCACAACGCGCGGTAGTGTGATGCGCAAGGCAGATTGCCGGGGTCGCATTCCGAACGCGCTTGCAGGGGTATCGGCACCCTGCCTAGCTTGACCTGCAATGGCCGCATTCGAAGAGGTACGTGAATGACGATTCGAGTCTACCTGGTGGATGACCACGCGCTGGTCCGCACCGGGATGAAGATGATTCTGTCGGGGGAAACCGACATCGAGGTGGTGGGCGAAGCCGAGACCGGCGAAGACGCGCTGCGTGAAGTCCGCCAGCTGCTGCCCGATGTGGTGCTGTGTGACCTGCACCTGCCGGGTGTGAGCGGCATGGAAGTGACCGAGCGCATCGTGCGCAGCCACCGCAATACCCGCGTGGTGATCGTGTCGGTGCTGGAAGATGGCCCGCTGCCGAAGCGGCTGCTCGAGGCTGGCGCCGCCGGTTACATCGGCAAGGGCTGCGATGCGCAGGAGCTGTTGCGCGCGGTGCGTGACGTGGCCGGTGGCCGCCGTTACCTGGGCACCAGCATCGCGCAGAACCTGGCGCTGTCGACGGTGGAAGGCAACGGTTCGCCGTTCGACAGCCTGTCCCCGCGCGAGCTGGAGGTGGCGTTGCTGCTGACCCAGGGCCTGCGCCAGGAAGACATCGCGCGGCGGTTGAGCCTGAGTGCGAAGACGGTGAACACGCACAAGGCGCGGTTGTTCGAGAAGATGGGGATCCACGACAACATCGCGTTGGCGCGGATGGCCAGCCAGTACGGGCTGGTGGATCCGGCACGGCCGCTGTAAGGGTTTCGGCCAACGGCTGAGCCCCTCGCGGTGTGCGGCAGGATTCGTGGGGTTGGCCCTGCGGAGGGATTGCGCAGGGGACGCCGTGGATCCATCCCTGGAGGCTCGGGCGCGCCATCCATGGCGCTTACGCCCCTGCGCAATCCCTCCGCAGGGCCACGGACAGGTTCCGTGCGCGTCCACCGCGGAATGAAGAAGGAAGAGCAGGAGCGGGTCGCGCGCTGTGCGCGCTCGTCGCCCGGGGTCGGATCCCTTTCCCGGTGGGAAAGGGCTCTGACCCCTGATGATGCCGGAGCCGAGCGTGGGCGCGGCTCTACACCTTTGTCGGGCTCAGTGGCCGCGCACGCGCTTGATGATCTTCGCGGCGTCGGCGGCGCTGGCGCGCACCTTGTCCCATTCGCCGTTGGCGATCCAGTTGCCCGGCACCATCCACGAACCACCGATGCAGACCACGTTCTTCTGCTCGAGGTACTCGGCGGCGGTGTTTTCGGTGATGCCGCCGGTCGGGCACAGCTTGAGGTCGGCAACCGGGCCGGCCAGGCCCTTGATCATCGCCAGCCCGCCCACGGCCGTGGCCGGGAACAGCTTGCACACGCGGAAGCCGCGCGCATACAGCGACAGCAGCTCGGTCGGCGTTGCCGCACCCGGCACCACCGGCAGCGGCGCAGCGGCCAGTGCATCAGCCAGCGCCGGCGGCGTACCCGGGGTCACCAGGAAGTCCGCGCCCGCATCGATCGACTGCTGCATCTGCTCCACGGTCAGCACCGTACCGGCGCCCACCACCACGTCCGGCAGCTCGCGCTTGAGCATCGCCAGCGCTTCCATCGCCACCGGCGTACGCAGCGTCAACTCGATCGCCGGCAAACCACCTTCCAGCAGCGCCGCGCTGACCGCACGCGCCTGGTCCAGCGTATGAATCGTCACCACCGGCAGGATGCCCGCCGCACGCAACAGCTCCGCCGCCTTCACCTGATGTTGTTCGATACCCATAGCTCTGCTTCTGCCTTTGCTTTCGAATTTGATTTTCAGTGATCACTTCGCGGCGCGAGGGCGCCGGGAAACTGTCCTGAGGCGGCGGGTAGCCCCCACCAGGACCGTGAGCGCCATGGATGGCGCGACCGAGCCCCCATGGATGGGTTTACGGCGTGTCCTGGTGGGGGCTACCCGCCGCCTCAACCAGGACACTCACCGCCAACGCACACCCGCAACGCTCTTCAACCCTCAGGCGTCTTTCGCCTCATGCGGCGCCGCCGCCGCCGCGGCATCGTGCCCCAGCTCGTACTCCGCATCGTAGTCCCACGGCCCACCATCAGCCGCCGCCGGCCCGCACGAAATCGAAATCGCCCCCTGGTCGGCCGGACCCACCACGCGACGGTTGATCGCGAACAGGTTGCGGCCCAGATCATGCGCGGCTGGCGCGGTGTTCGGCGCCAGCGGGCGCGCGGCCCATTCGGCCGCGTCCACCAGCACTTCCAGCGTGCCGGCCTCGCCATCGAGGCGGATCATGTCGCCCTCGCGCACCTTGGCCAGTGGACCGCCGCGCGCCGCTTCCGGCGTCACATGGATCGCCGCCGGAATCTTGCCCGAGGCACCGGACAGGCGGCCATCGGTGACCAGCGCCACGCGCCGGCCCTGGTTCTGCAGCAGGCCCAGCAGCGGCGCCAGCGAATGCAGTTCCGGCATGCCGTTCGCACGCGGGCCCTGGTAACGAACCACCGCCACGAAATGCTCGGGCAGCAGGCCACCGGCGTGCAGCTTGTTCAGTACCTGCGGCGCGTCGACCACCACCGCCGGTGCCTCGATCGTGCGGTACTGCGGCTTCACCGCCGACAGCTTGATCAGCGACTTGCCGAGGTTGCCGCGCAGCAGGCGCAGGCCGCCCTGGTGTTCGAACGGATTGTCGACGCCACGCACCACTTCGTCATCGGCGCTGCGTTCCAGGCCCGGCAGGTAGACCAGCTGGCCGTCGCGCAGCTGCGGCTCGCGCGCATAGTCGGCCATGCCGCCACGTGCCACGCTGACCAGGTCGCCATGCATCAGGCCGGCCTTGATCAGTTCGCCGAACACGAACGCCGGGCCGCCGGCAGCTGCAAAGCGGTTCACGTCGGCGTCGCCGTTCGGATAGACGCGGGCCAGCAGCGGGATCAGCTGCGACAGTTCGTCGAAGTCGTCCCAGGTCAGCACGATGCCGGCCGCACGCGCCACCGCGATCCAGTGGATGGTGTGGTTGGTCGAACCGCCGGTCGCCATCAGTGCGATGACCGCGTTGATGATCGCGCGCTCGTCGATGATCCGGCCCAACGGGCGGAAGTCGTCGCCGAGTGCCGTGATGTCGAGCGCGCGTTCGGTGGCTTCACGGGTGAGGGCGTCGCGCAACGGCGTGCCTGGATTGACGAACGATGCGCCCGGCAGCTGCACGCCCATCGCTTCCAGCAGTACCTGGTTGGAATTGGCAGTGCCGTAGAAGGTGCAGGTGCCGGCGCCGTGGTACGACGCGGACTCCGCTTCCAGCAGTTCTTCGCGGGTGGCTTCGCCAGCGGCATAGCGCTCGCGCACTTCGGCCTTCTGCTTGTTCGGGATGCCCGGGGTCATCGGGCCGGCCGGCACGAACACCGCCGGCAGATGGCCGAAGGCCAGCGCACCGATCAGCAGGCCCGGCACGATCTTGTCGCACACACCGAGGTAGACGGTGGTGTCGAACATATCGTGGCTGAGCCCGATCGCGGTGGCCTGCGCGATCACATCGCGCGAGAACAGTGACAGTTCCATGCCGCCGCGGCCCTGGGTGACGCCGTCGCACATCGCCGGCACGCCGCCGGCCACCTGTGCGGTGGCGCCCAGCTCGCGGGCGATCTCGCGGATCTGCTCGGGATAGGTCTCGAACGGCTGGTGCGCCGACAGCATGTCGTTGTAGGCGGTGATGATGCCGAGGTTCGGCGTCACGCCGCCGCGCAGGCGGCTCTTGTCGGTGCCGCCGCAGGCGGCGAACCCGTGGGCGAGGTTGCCGCAGCTCAGGCGGCTGCGGAACGGGCCTTCACGCAGGGAGGCGTCGATCGCGGCCAGGTAGGCGGCGCGCGAGGCGGCGCTGCGGCGGATGACACGCTCAGTGATGGCTTGCAGTTGCGGATGGAGGCTCATTGGCTACCGGCGTTCGTGGTGGCGAGAGGCAAGCGGCGGCACGGTGCCGCCGCCAACATCAATCAGCCCAGTGGACGCGCAGGCGCGCGCCTTCCAGGTTGATCGCATTGAGGATGGGGTACTGCTGGGCGTCATTGCTGTCCAGCGCCTGGCGCAGTACCTGCAACTTCTGCTTGCCGCGCAGCAGCAGCAGGCGCTGGCGGCACTGGCGCAGGCCATGCGGGGTCAGCGTGATGCGCAGCGGCCACTGGTTCGCGCCCGGGCAGCCGGTGGCATCCAGCGCCGCGTAGGGCAGGGTGCTTTCCAGTGCGCGGGCCAGGTCCTTCGAGCCCGGGAACAGCGAGGCGGTGTGGCCGTCGTTGCCCATGCCCAGCGCCACCAGGCTCGGCGGCTGGCTGTGCTGCGCCTGCAGGTTGGCGGTGTACACGCATTCCGGCAGCGGCTTGCCGATCCGCACCAGCGGATCGAAGTGGGCACCTTCGGCGCGCTTGAGCAGATTCTCGCGCACCAGCCAGGCATTGCTGTCGCGATCCTGCGGCGACAGCCAGCGCTCATCGGCCAGGCTCACTTCCACGCGGTCCCAGTGCACGTCCAGTTCGGCCAGCGCCTGGTACACCGGTGCCGGCGTGGTGCCGCCAGACAACAGGATGCGGGCGCGGCCCACTTCGTTGATGTCGTGGTTGAGGGTCTGCGCCATCTCGGCGGCCACCGCCTCGATCCAGCCATCGGCATCGCCGTGCTGGATGAACTCGATGCGGTCGTCGTGGAAGGTGGTGGGGCTCATGCGGCAACTCCAGGTGCGTCACGTTCGGCGTCGGCGGCATAGGCGGCGGCGCCCAGTAGTCCGGCGTGGGGGTGCATCACGGCCAACGAGGGCACCCGCGCCATGATCGAGGAGAAGCGGCCCTTGTGTTCGAAGCGCTGGCGGAACCCGGAGTGCTGCAGCGAATCGAGCATCTTCGGGGTCAGCCCGCCGGTCAGGAACACGCCGTCCCACGCGCCCTGGGTCAGCACCAGGTCGCCTGCGATGGCGCCGAACACGGCGCAGAACACATCGACGGTGCGCATCGCCTGCGGGTCACCATGCAGGGCGCGGGCGGTCACGTCCACCGGCTGCAGTTGGCCCGGATCGATGCCGGCCATCTCGCATACGGCGCGATGGATGTTGACCAGGCCAGGGCCGCAGATCAGGCGCTCGTTGGAGACGCGGCCGAACTGTTCGGACAGGATCTCCAGGATGCGGATCTCCTCCGGGGTTCCCGGCGGGAAGCTGACATGGCCGCCTTCGGTTTCCAGCGGGTAGCAGCGGCCGTGGCGCAGGATCAGGCCACCGACACCCAGGCCCGTACCCGGCCCGATCACCGCGTAGTTGCGCGGCTGGCCGGGTTTGCCCGGCACCCAGGCGGCACCGCCGACCTGGACCACGTCATCGGGCTGCAGCAGCGAAATCGCCATCGCCTGTGCGGCGAAGTCGTTGATCAGGTGCAGTTCGTTGAAGCCGAGCATGGCGGCGGTGCGGCTGCGCGAGATCACCCACGGGTGGTTGGTGATGCGCGCTTCGTCACCGTCGACGCGACCGGCCACCGCGAACACGCCGCGGCTGGCCGTGGCGCCGATCTGTTCCAGATGGTGGCGCGCGGCATCACCCAGCGACGGGAACTCCGCCACTGCGTACTCGCGGATGCTGTCCTTCTGCAGCGGTGCGTCCTGCGAGGTGTCGGCCAGGGCGAAGCGGGCGTTGGTACCGCCGATGTCGGCGACCAGCACCGGCTGCGAGCTGGCACTCATGCCGACGCTCCGCTGTCCGGCGCGTCCACGCCCTGCGGCAGGAACTCGCCCGCGTTGGCCGGGCCCCACTGGCCGGCGGGGTAGGGTTCCAGCGGCAGCTTGGCATCCTTCCAGGCGTCGGCGACGCTGTCGATCCACGCCCAGGCGGCGCGCACTTCGTCATCGCGCACGAACAGCGTGTGGTTGCCGTTGAAGGCATCCAGGAACAGGCGTTCGTAGGCGATGCGGCGGTGCAGGCCAGTCGGCACCGACAGTTCCAGTTCCAGCGGATGCAGCTCCAGCGCGCCCCATTCCGGGCCGGCCAGGCTGCTCATCAGGCCCAGTTCGATGTTTTCCTGCGGCTGCAGCTGGAACACCAGGCGGTTCGGTGCGGCCTGCGCGCGCTGCGGGCGCTCGAACAGCCAGTGGGTGACCGGCTTCAGCGTGACCACCACGCGGGTGGTGCGTTCGGGCAGGCGCTTGCCGGTGACCAGGTGGAACGGCACGCCGCTCCAGCGCCAGTTGTCGATATGCGCGGTGACCCCGGCGAAGGTCTCCACGTCGCTGCCTTCCGGCGGCTGGTAGGCCTGGGCCGGCTGGCCGTTGATGGTACCGGCGGTGTAGCGGCCGCGGATGCTGTCACGCGCGGCGTGCTTGGCATCGAGCGGGCGCAGGGCGCGCAGCACCTTGACCTTCTCGTCGCGGATGCGGTCGGCTTCCAGCGAGGCCGGCGGCTCCATCGCCACCATGCACAGCAGCTGCAGGATGTGGCTCTGCACCATGTCGCGCAGCGCGCCGGAGCGGGCGTAGTAGGCGTCGCGGCCATCCACGCCTTCGCTCTCGGCCACAAGGATGTGCACCGATTCGATGTAGTTGCGGTTCCACACCGCTTCCAGCAGCGTGTTGCCGAAGCGCAGCGCGATCAGGTTCTGCACTGCGGCCTTGCCCAGGTAGTGGTCGAGGCGGAACACGCGGTCCTCGTCGATCCACTGGCCGATGGTGCTGATGATTTCCTCGGCGCTCTCGCTGTCGCTGCCGATCGGCTTCTCCAGCATCAGGCGTGCCGGTGCGGCGAGGGCGCCACCCTTGGCCAGGCCTTCGCAGGTGGAGATGTACAGGCCCGGCGGAATGGCCAGGTAGCTGACGCACTTGCGGTGCACCAGGTCGGAGACCGCGGCGGCCACCGAGTCGACGTCGCGCAGGTCCACCGAACGGTAGTCGATGCGGCGCAGCAGGGCGCCGATGTCTTCCTGCGTGGCCATCGGCATGGCCTGTTGCAGTCGCGGCCGCAGGATGTCATGGAAGGCTTCGGTGTCATGCCCGGACAGGGCCAGCGCGCGGATGCGGAAATCCTCCGGCAGCAGGCCGTCGCCAAGCAGGCGAAGCAGCGAAGGGAACAGGTAGCGCTGGGCCAGATCACCTGTGGCACCGAACAGGAAGAGGGTGTCGTGCATCGCTCGAGTTTCAGATCCGGGTGACATCGTTGTCAATCGCTTCATGGCTGGGTTCGGGGGACATCCGCGCAACTGCCTGTCCGAGGTTCGTCAGGGGCGATCTCCGGGGTAGCGGAAGACCGTTCCATTCGAAACCACTGCCTCGGCGGAACCTTCGTTCAACCGCCGACGCAGATCGGTGCGCACCGATCATCGGATAGTGCCACGTGAAAACGTTTACATGGCAGAATGGGCAACTGTATTCGATTGCAGTGCTCGCCGTCATGCGGCAGGCGCGCAATCATCACTGCCATCGGGAGGGCCGAGGCAGTCCCAAAAGACAGCCCGGCTTCGGGCGGACCGGATAGGTGATATGGCAAAAGTGCAGTTGCAGGGTGTGCGCAAGGTCTATGACAACGGCCAGGTCGCGGTGAAGGACGCCAGCTTCGAGGTCGCCGATGGCGAGCTGATGGTGCTGGTCGGTCCGTCCGGCTGTGGCAAGTCGACCCTGCTGCGGATGGTGGCTGGCCTGGAGGAGATCAGTGGCGGCACGCTGACCATCGGTGATCGCGTGGTCAACGACGTGGCGCCGAAGGACCGCGACATCGCAATGGTGTTCCAGAGCTACGCGCTGTACCCGCATATGACCGTGGCCGAGAACCTGGCCTTCGGCCTGAAGCTGCGCGGGCATGACAAGGCGACCATCGACAAGCGCATCGCCGAGGCGGCGCAGACGCTGGGCCTGACCGAGATGATGGACAAGCTGCCCAAGGCGATGTCCGGTGGCCAGCGCCAGCGTGTCGCGCTGGGCCGTGCGCTGGTGCGCGAGCCGGCGGTGTTCCTGCTCGACGAACCGCTGTCCAACCTGGATGCCAAGCTGCGCCACAGCGTGCGTACCGAGATCGCGCAGCTGCACCGCAAGCTGGGCACCACCATGATCTACGTGACGCACGACCAGGTCGAAGCGATGACCCTGGGCCAGCGCATCGTGGTGCTGAAGGATGGCGTCATCCAGCAGATCGATACGCCGATGGCGCTGTACGATCGCCCCGCCAACCTGTTCGTGGCCGGCTTCCTCGGCAGCCCGGCGATGAACGTGCTGCGCGGTACGCTGCAGGGCGATGCCGGTGGCGTGACCGTGGTCGATGGTGAGTGGCGTGCACCGCTGGGCCAGGCCACCATCGATCCGGCCTGGCTGCAGAAGCCGATCGCGGTGGGCGTGCGTCCGGAACACCTGCAGCCGGCGGCCGCCGACGATGCGCATGCGTTCGTCGCACGCATTGAAGGCATCGAACCGGTCGGTAACGAGATCTTCGTCAACCTGAGCAGTGGCCAGCACGCGCTGACCATGCGCGTAGCGCCGCAGGCGCTGCCCGATGTGGGCGAGCAGATCCGCGTGGCGATCCACCCGCAGGGCCTGCATTTCTTCAATCCGGAAACCGGCGCGCGCCTGTAAGGGGTAGTGCCGGGGGGGCGGGGGGGCCGGCCAAGCCCACGGGGGGTGCGGGCCGGGCGCGGGCGGCGCCCCGCGCCCCCGCCCGCCCCCCCCCCCCCCCCCCCCCGCCCGCCGGGGCCCCCCCCCCCCCCCGGCACTACCATTTCAGGCGTGCGGACCAACGGTCCGCACCCACCGGGTCGGTCACTAGATCCACGCCATGCGTGGATGAGAGCCCTTCAGATTCAGCGTGCCAACCCATCCAGCAGCGGCACGCGCTGCGCGGCGGCGCCGCCTACCTGCAGCTCGGTGTCGCCGGCCTCCAGTGGGAGCACCGCCAACGCCAGGTCACCAGCCACGCAGGCAATCGTGCCCAGCGCTGCGCCATCCTGCTGCACGCCATCGCCGGCCTGCGCCGGTGCCGCGGTATGCAGCAGCTGCACCGCGCGCTTGGCTTTGCCGAGGAAGTGGGTGCGGGCGACGATTTCCTGGCCGGGATAGCAGCCCTTCTTCACGCTGTAGCCGTTCAGGCGGTCCAGGCCCAGCTGCTGTGGCGTCCACACTTCGCGCTGGCTTTCCTCCAGCCGCGGCAACCCGTAGCGCAGGTCGGCCTGGCGCCAGGCCAGGGCGAAAGCGGCCTCATCGGTGTCGCTGCCGGCGGCAAAGGCATCTGCCGTGCCGATGCGCAGGGTGCGCGGCAGGGCGTCGCTGCCAAGGTCCAGCTCCCAGCCGTCACCTGCAGCATGCGCGATCGCGGCGCCGCTGGCGGCCTCGGGCGCGGTGAACGCACCGGCCACGGCCAGATCGCTGCGCACCTGCACCTTTACCTTGCGGCGGAACACGAAGCGCTGCAGTTGCGACGCAATCGCATCGGCATCACCGTCGGCCAGCACCAGCATCACGTGGTCGTCCGCCAGTCGAAGCAGCTGGAACACCGCCAGAGTGCGGCCCTTGGCGCTCAACCAGGCGCTCCACTGCCAGTGCAGCAGGGGCAGGGCGGTGACATCGCTGCTGAACTGAGCGTGGGCGAAGACGGCCGCATCCGGGCCCTGCAGGCTCAGCAGCTGGTGGCCGGGCAGGCGCGGATATCCGACGAAAGCAGGGGGCAGGTTGTCAGGCACGTGAACGAGGTCTAAAATTTGTGCGTTGCGAGACCGAACATGATAGGCCAAACAACCCCCACTCCCGACGACGAATCTGAAGCCCCGCTGGTCCCCGCGGCACCCGTGCCCGTGGAACAGGAAAAAGCAGAGGAATTCGGCGGCCGCGGCGGACTCGATCCGGTGCGGTATGGCGATTGGGAGAAAAACGGACGCTGCATCGATTTCTGATCAGCATTGAGCCAACGCGGCCACGTGCCGCCCAGCCGAGACAACGAGCCCAGCGAATGGCGACCAGACAACGCCCACTTTCCCCGCACCTTCAGGTGTATCGCTGGCAGATTCAGATGGCCACCTCGATCCTGCATCGAGCCACTGGCGTCTTTCTGTCTGTTGGTGCCCTCATCATCGCTGCCGGCCTGCTGGCCCTGATGATGGGGCCCGAGTCCTGGAACTGCTTCACCGGCCATGCCGGGGCCTGGTATGGCCGCGTGTTCCTGTTCGCGTGGACATGGTCGTTCGCCTATCACCTGTGCAATGGCATCCGCCACGTGGTGCAGGACTTCGCCATCGGCTTCAGCATCCCCGCCTTCATCCGCAGCAGCTGGCTGTCGGTCATCGGCAGCCTGGTGATCACCCTGCTGGTGTGGGCCTATGTGATGTTCGGAGGTGCCGCGTGAGCAAGTTCCGTACCCCGTTGAAGAACGTGCGCGGCCTCGGTTCGGCCAAGACCGGCACCGAGCACTTCGTGCACCAGCGCCTGACCGCCGCCGCCCTGGTGGTGCTGGGCATCTGGTTCCTGGTCTTCGTGCTGGGCCTGCTGGGCTCGGATTACGCGACTGCCGCCGCTGCCGTGGCCAAGCCGTGGAATGCGGTGCCGCTGATCGGCCTGCTGATCGCCATGTTCTGGCACGCGCAGCTCGGCATGCAGGTCGTGCTGGAAGACTACATCCACGAATCGCTGCTGGCTCTGGTGCTGCAGACCGCGGTGAAGTTCGTCGCCGTGCTCGGCATGATCGTCAGTGTGTTTGCGGTGGGCCGCATCGCCCTCGGCGTTGCCTGAGCCCAGGCACCAACACAGGAATCCAGATTAGATGTCCGCTTACAAGATCACCGAACACAAGTACGACATGGTCGTGGTCGGCGCCGGCGGCGCCGGCCTGCGCGCCACGTTCGGCCTGGCCGCCAAGGGCCTGCAGACCGTGTGCCTGACCAAGGTCTTCCCGACCCGTTCGCACACCGTTGCCGCCCAGGGCGGTATCTCGGCCGCACTCGCCAACATGGGCGAGGACGACTGGCGCTACCACTTCTTCGACACCATCAAGGGTTCGGACTGGCTGGGCGACCAGGACGCCATCGAATACATGTGCCGTGAGGCCATCCCGGCCATCATCGAGCTCGAACACTACGGCGTGCCGTTCTCGCGCACCGCCGAAGGCAAGATCTACCAGCGTCCGTTCGGTGGCATGACCACCAAGTACGGCGAAGGCCCGGCGGCGCAGCGTACCTGCGCGGCGGCCGACCGTACCGGCCACGCGATGCTGCACACCCTGTACCAGCAGTCGCTGAAGCACGATGCGCGCTTCATGATCGAGTACTTCGCGCTCGACCTGATCTTCGACGAGGAAGGCGCCTGCCGCGGCGTGCTGGCCCTGGACATGTCCGACGGCACCCTGCACCTGTTCCGCGCCCAGGGCGTGGTGCTGGCCACCGGCGGTTACGGCCGTGCCTACTTCAGCGCCACCTCGGCGCACACCTGCACCGGCGACGGTGGCGGCCTGGCCATGCGTGCCGGCATCGCCATGCAGGACATGGAGTTCGTGCAGTTCCACCCGACCGGCATCTACGGCGCCGGCTGCCTGATCACCGAGGGTGTCCGCGGTGAAGGCGGCATCCTGCGCAACAGCAGCGGCGAGCGCTTCATGGAGCGCTACGCACCGCACTACAAGGACCTGGCCTCGCGCGACGTGGTCAGCCGTTCGATGACCATCGAGATCCGCGAAGGCCGCGGCGTCGGCGAGCACAAGGACCACATCCTGCTCGACCTGACCCACCTCGGCCCGGGCGTGATCGACGAGAAGCTGCCGGGCATCGCCGAGAGCGCCCGCATCTTCGCCGGCGTCGACGTGCACAAGCAGCCGATCCCGGTCATCCCGACCGTGCACTACAACATGGGTGGCATCCCGACCAACTACCACGGCGAAGTCGTGCGCAAGGTCGGCGACAACCCGGATGCGGTGGTGCCGGGCCTGTACGCCATCGGTGAAGCGGCCTGCGTGTCCGTGCACGGCGCCAACCGCCTGGGCTCGAACTCGCTGCTGGACCTGGTGGTGTTCGGTCGTGCGGTGGCCAACCGCTGCGCCGAGACCATCAAGCCGGGCGCGTCGCACAAGCCGCTGGCGGCCGATGCCTGCGACAAGGCGCTGGGCCTGCTGGACAAGCTGCGCCACGCCAACGGCGATACCCCGACCTCGGTCATCCGCGATCGCATGCAGCGCACCATGCAGGCCGACGCGGCGGTCTTCCGCACCAGCCAGACGCTGAAGGAAGGCTGCGAGAAGATGGACAAGATCTTCGACTCGTTCCAGGACGTGAAGGTCTCCGACCGTTCGCTGGTCTGGAACTCGGACCTGATCGAGACCTACGAGCTGAACAACCTGCTGCTCAACGCGGTGGCGACGATCAACTCGGCCGAACAGCGCAAGGAAAGCCGCGGCGCGCATGCGCACGAGGACTATCCGGACCGCGACGACGTCAACTGGCAGAAGCACACCCTGGTCAGCGTCGACGAGAAGGGCAAGTGCAGCTTCGACTACCGTCCGGTGCACATGTACACGTTGACCGACGACGTGTCCGTGGTGCCGCCGAAGCCGCGCGTGTACTGATCCGACCCCGCCTACCATGCAATCCGCGCCCACGGGCGCGGGCCGCCTGAGCCAACGAGAGCAGCCATGGCCGAGTTTTCACTCCCCAAGAATTCCAAGATCACGAAGGGCAAGCACTTCCCCGTCAAGAACGGCGGCAAGAACGTGCGCACCTTCAAGATCTACCGCTGGAGTCCGGACGACGACAGCAACCCGCGCACCGATACCTATGAAGTCGATCTGGACGCCTGTGGCCCGATGGTCCTGGACGCCCTGATCAAGATCAAGAACGAGATCGACCCGACCCTGACCTTCCGCCGCTCCTGCCGCGAAGGTATCTGTGGTTCGTGCGCGATGAACATCGACGGCACCAACACCCTGGCCTGCACCCGAGCCATCTCGGACTGCGGCAAGAAGGAAGTGCCGATCTACCCGTTGCCGCACATGAACGTGGTCAAGGATCTGGTTCCGGACCTGACCCACTTCTACGCGCAGTACGCCTCGATCAAGCCGTGGATCCGCACCCAGACTCCGGCACCGCCGGATCGTGAGCGCCTGCAGTCGCCGGAAGACCGCAAGAAGCTGGACGGCCTGTACGAGTGCATCCTGTGCGCCTGCTGCTCGACCAGCTGCCCGAGCTACTGGTGGAACGGCGAGCGTTACCTGGGCCCGGCGATCCTGCTGCAGGCCTACCGCTGGATCATCGACTCGCGCGATGAGGACACCGGTGCGCGCCTGGACGATCTGGAAGATCCGTTCAAGCTGTACCGCTGCCACACCATCATGAACTGCGCCCGGACCTGCCCGAAGGGCCTGAACCCGGCGCTGGCGATCGCCGAGATCAAGAAGCTGATGATGGAACGCCGCGCCTGATCAGGCCTGGCTGTACCCGGTAGAGCCACGCCACGCGTGGCTGTGCCACCCCAGTAGAGCCACGCCATGCGTGGCTTTGCTGTATCTGGAGAAACATGATGGAAGAAGACGTTCTGCTGAAGAAGCTGCGCTGGCGTTGCCGCCGCGGCATGCGTGAGCTGGACCAGCTGTTCGGTCGCTACCTGGACCACGAATGGAGCACTGCGCCGACCGAAGAGCGCGAGGTTTTCCTGTTCCTGCTCGACTGCGAGGACGATAGGTTGTGGCGCTGGTTCATGGGCTACGAGGCCTGCCCGCATGCGCACGCGATCCCCCTCATGCAGAAGATCCTCGCCCTCAAGCCTTGAGTGGCGCCCCTCACGGCTGCAGGCCGCCGCCCAGTTGGCGGTGCTGCTGGCTGCGCCCTGGCTGCTGCGCGCATCGGATCTGCCTTCACGGTTGCTGATGCCCGCGGTGGTGCTGGCCTGGGTCATCGGGTTGGCCGAACTGGCCTGGCGACAGCGCAGGCCGCGCGTGCAGGTGCTTCTGCCGGCACCGCCCGAGCCGCTGCAGGTGGCCGGGCAGGACGCCGATGCACCCCAGCTGGTCGTGCGTGGCCCATGGCTGTTGTTGCTCTGGCGTGAGGATCGGCGCCGCCGGCGCCTGCTGTTCTGGCCGGATGTGCTCGATTCCGGGCAGCGACGTGAACTGCGACTGGCCGTGGCCGCACGTGGCGTTTCCCGTAGGCCCCGGTCGATGGCACCATAAGCTGAATTGACCGGCGTGCCTGCATGTTCAAACCCATTCCCGTGGCCATTGGCCTGCGCTACCTGCGCGCCAAGCGCCGCAACGGCTTCATCTCCTTCATCTCGATGGCATCGATCCTGGGCATCGCGCTCGGCGTCACGGTGCTGATCACCACCCTGGCCGTGATGAGCGGTTTCCAGAAGGAAATCCGCAGCCGCCTGCTGCAGATGACCGCGCACACCACCATCAGCCGCGACGGCGAGCCGATGCCGGACTGGATGCGCGTGGTCGACGTGGCCCGCAAGGACCCGCGCGTGGCCGGTGCTGCGCCGTACATCGAGATCCAGTCGATGATCAGCGGCCCGCGCGTGCAGGGCGCGATCATCCAGGGCATCGATCCGGCGCTGGAGCCGAAGGTATCGGTGATCGACAAGAAGGTCACCAAGGGCAGCTATGGCAGCCTCACGCCGGGCAGCTTCAACCTGCTTCTGGGCAAGGAACTGGCGATCTGGCTGGGCGTTGATGTCGGCGACCAGGTGCTGGTGACCTTCGCCGAAGTGCAGGGCACGCCTGCCGGTGCGGTGCCACGGATGAAACGCTTCACCGTCAGCGGCATCTTCGAGGCCGGCTACAACGAGGTCGACCGCGGCGTCGGCTTCGCCAACATGAAGGACCTGGAGCGCGTGCTGCGTTCCGATGGCGCCACCGGCGTGCGGCTGAAGCTGCACGACATGGACCGCTCGCTGGAAGTGGGCGTGGACCTCGCGCAGAACCTCGGTGGTGCGTACCGCGTGAGTGACTGGACCCAGCAGAACGCCAACCTCTACCACTCGCTGCGCATGGAGAAGGTGGTGATGGGCATCCTGCTGTCGCTGATCATCGCCATGGGCGCGTTCAACCTGGTGTCCTCGCAGGTGATGCTGGTCACTGACAAGCAGGCCGACATCGCCATCCTGCGCACGCTCGGCCTGACCCCGGGCGGGGTGATGCAGGTGTTCATGGTGCAGGGCTCGCTGATCGGCATCTTCGGCACGCTGGCCGGCCTGCTCGGTGGCATCACCCTCACACTCAACCTGGAGCGCATCCTGGGTGCCATCGAGAGTGTGTTCAACGTCAAGCTGATGCCGGAGGATGTGTACTACATCACCGGCCTGCCGACCGACATGCAGACCGGCGACGTGGTGGCGATCACCGTGGTCGCGCTGCTGATGAGCTTCCTGGCCACCCTGTATCCCGCCTGGCGGGCAGCACGCACCCAGCCGGCGGAGGCCCTGCGTTATGAATAAGGTCTTCAACCGCGGCGATGAAGTGATCCGCGCCGAAGCACTGGGCAAGACCTACGCCGAAGGGCGCATGCAGACCCCGGTGTTCGATGGCCTGGACCTGACCGTGACCGCCGGCGAAACGGTGGCGATCATCGGTGCTTCCGGTGCCGGCAAGAGTACGCTGCTGCACCTGCTGGGTGGCCTGGACATTCCGACCGCCGGCGAGGTCTATGTGACCGGCCAGCGCATGTCAGCGCTGTCCGATACCGCGCGCGGCCTGCTGCGCAACCAGGCGCTGGGCTTCGTCTACCAGTTCCACCACCTGCTGCCTGAGTTCACCGCGCTGGAAAACGTGATGATGCCGGTGCTGCTGGCCGGTACTGCAGTGGCCGAGGCGAGCAGCCGGGCCACCACGCTGCTGGAAGCGGTCGGCCTTGGCCATCGCCTGGACCACAAGCCCGGCGAACTGTCCGGTGGCGAACGCCAGCGTGCCGCAGTGGCGCGTGCGCTGGTCAATCATCCGGCCTGCGTGCTCGGGGACGAGCCGACCGGCAACCTCGATGACCGCACCGCGGCGACGGTGTTCGAGCTGATGCTGGAACTGAATCGTGCGCGGCATACCAGCCTGGTGTTGGTGACCCACGACCGCAGCCTGGCACGGCGCCTGGACCGGGTGCTGGAGCTGCGCGAGGGGCGCCTGCACGCGCTGGCCCACGCCGACGTCTGAGGCGCTGGGCCCGCTTTGGTGGAAGCCGACCTTGGTCGGCTGCTCTTGCAGGGCAAGCACCAACCAAGGTTGGCGACTACCGGAATCCGGAGCCTTGGGCCTGCTTGGGGCGACCGCCGACCGGCTGCTGAATGGGGTACTGGCTTTCGCGCCGGCGTTGTCTGCGCAGGCGCATGATGGCGACAGTTCCCCGAGGAGATCGCCATGAAGACCCCGATCCTGATGGCCGGACTCTGCCTGGCGCTGGCCGCCTGCGCGACCACCGGCCGGCTCAGCTCTGCCGAGAAACTTGACCTGTACCGTGCCCATGCCGGCGCGCCTCAGAACGACATGCAGTTCTTCGGCAGCCTCAACGGCTGGACCGAACTGGGTGACAACGCGCTGGCGGTGTGGACGCGTCCCAGCGAGGCCTATCTGCTGGAATTGAGGGGTCCCTGCCAGGACCTGCCGTATGCCACCGCCATCGGCCTGACCAGCCAGATGAACCGTGTTTCGGCGCGCTTCGACAAGGTGCTGGTGCGGGACCCTGCCGGTGGCCCGCGCATGCCGTGCTTCATCGACAGCATCCGCAAGCTGGACGTGAAGGCGCTGCGCGCCTCCGAGCAGGAGCTGCGCCAGGCGCAGGTGCAGGAGCGCGAGGAAAGCACGAAATAGCGCGGTAGTGCCGGCCGCTGGCCGGCATCGCGCAGATGCCAGGTTGCCGGCCAGCACCCGCCACTACCTGTGCGTCAGGCTTCCGGAGTGAAGCCGGCCGGCTTTTGCGCGTCCTTCTCGAACAGGAACTTGACCAGTTCGCCTTCAAGGAACGCGCGATGTTCCGGCGTACGCGGCGACAGGCGGTTCTCGTTGATCAGCATGGTCTGGTGCGCCAGCCACGCAGCCCAGGCCTGCTTGCCGATGTTGTTGAAGATGCGCTGGCCCAGTTCGCCGGGGTAGGGCACGAAGTCCAGGCCCTCGGCATCGCGTTGTTCGTACTGGCAGAAGACGGTTCGGGACATGGCATTCACTCGTGGTTGCGGGGTTTCTTGGAATTTCGTTTCGGCGTCTTGATCGTTGCGCCGTCGAGCAGTTTGCGGATCGGTGCCGGTAGGCCCAGCGCGTGCAGTTCGTCGCTGGCGACCCAGCGCAGCGTGGGTTCTTCCACGCGCAGTCCGTGTACCTGCCGCGACAATACCTGCAGATGCAGCTTGTAGTGGCTGAAGGTGTGCTGCAGCACTGGCAGCTCTTCGGCCTCTTCCAGCGAGCCGTCGACGTGCACGTCGAACCAGTCCTGCAGCACGCTGCCGGCATCGGCCTGCGGCAGCGTCCACAACTGCGCCCAGATGCCGGTGTCCGGCCGCTTCTGCAGCAGCACACGCTGCTGGGCGTCGCGCAGCAGCAGCGCAACGGCCTCGCGCTCGGGCAGGGTCTTGCTGGGCTTGGGCGTGGGTAGTTCAGCGGTGCGGCCTTCGCGCCGTGCCACGCAGTCATCCTGCAACGGGCAGATCACGCAGGCCGGTTTGGCACGGCTGCACACCGTCGCGCCCAGGTCCATCTGCGCCTGCGTGTAGTCGGCCATGCGCCCGGCCGGCACCTGCGCCACATGCGCCTCGGCGATCGCCCACAGCTGCTTCTCGATGGCCGGCAGCCCGGGGAAACCATCGATGCCGTGGTAACGGCTGAGCACCCGCTTGACGTTGCCATCGAGGATCGCGAACGGGTCGTTCCAGGCCTGGCTGAGGATCGCACCGGCGGTGCTGCGGCCGATGCCGGGCAGGGCATGCAATGCATCGAAATCACGCGGCAGGTCGCCGTCGTGCAGTTCCACGCAGCGCTTCGCAGCGGCATGCAGGTTGCGTGCGCGGGCGTAGTAGCCGAGCCCGGCCCACTGCGCCATTACCGCGTCGTTGCTGGCTGCGGCAAGGTCGGGCAGGGTCGGGAAGTGCTGCAGGAACCGCTGGAAATACGGGATGACCGTACTCACCTGGGTCTGCTGCAGCATGATTTCCGACAGCCAGACCCGGTAGGGACTGCGTGGGTGCTGCCAGGGCAGGTCGTGGCGGCCGTGGTCGTCGAACCAATGCAGCAGGTGGGCGACGAAGCCATCGGTCTGCGTGGTTCCGGCGCTGGCGTGCGGCTGGCGGGGCATCGGTGTTCCAGAGAGGAGCCACCCGTGGGGTGGCTCTACTGGATTGCAGTAGAGCCACGCCATGCGTGGCTGCACGGTGTATCAGGCGCCCAGCGCTTCGGGCAGCAGGGCGTCGACGAAGGCTTCCGGGTCGAACACGCGCAGGTCTTCCGGGCGCTCGCCGATGCCGGCGAAACGGATCGGAATGCCGAACTCGCGGGCCAGTGCAAACACCACGCCGCCCTTGGCGGTGCCGTCCAGCTTGGTCACCACCAGCCCGGTCACGTTCACTGCGGCATTGAACTGGCGCAGCTGCGACAGCGCGTTCTGGCCAGTGGTGCCGTCGATCACCATCAGCACTTCGTGCGGGGCGGTGGGGTCGATCTTGCCGAGCACGCGGCGGATCTTGCCCAGCTCGTTCATCAGGCCGGACTGGGTATGCAGGCGGCCGGCGGTGTCGGCGATCAGCACCGAGGTGCCACGGGCCTTGCCGGCCTGCAGCGCGTCGAATGCCACCGAGGCGGCATCGGCGTTCTGCCCCTGCGCGACCACGGCCACGCCATTGCGCTCGCCCCAGGCCTGCAGCTGTGCCACGGCGGCGGCGCGGAAGGTGTCACCGGCGGCCAGCATCAGGCTGTGGCCCTCGTCCTTGAAGCGCTTGGCCAGCTTGCCGATGGTGGTGGTCTTGCCAACGCCGTTGACGCCGACGGTAAGCACCACGAAGGGCTTGGCAGTGCGGTCGATCACCAGCGGCTTGGCCACCGGCCGCAGGATCGCGATCAGTTCGCTGCGCAGCGCGGCCAGCAGCGCATTGGCGTCAGCGAATTCGCGCGACTTCATGCGCTTGCGCAGGCCCTCGACCAGGTCGGTGGTGGCACCTACGCCGACGTCGGCGGTGATCAGTGCGGTTTCCAGCTCGTCCAGCAGGTCGTCGTCAAGCTTGGGGTTGCGCGAGAACAGGCCACCAAAGCTGCGCGCGATGACGCTGTTGCGCAGGCGCTCGCGCCAGCCGGGCTTGCCAGCCGGCGCCGGAACGGCGTCGATCGAGGCGGCGGCAGGCAGGTCGTCGGTGACCGGTGCCGGTGTCGGTGCCGGGGTGGGCTCAGGCAGCGGTACGGGGGCCGGTTCGATGGCCGGAGTCGCGATAGGGGCGACGTCGATCTGAGCCGTCGGCGCAGGAGCTGCCGGAACCGGTGCGGCTGGGGCCGGAATAACCGGGGTGGGCTCGACAGCGACCGGAACGGCGGTTGCTGGGGGCGGCTCGACCGGTACAGGCTCGGCCGGTACTGCTACCGGCGCCGGCTCCTTGTCCTCGACCGGCGCGGCCGACGGGAATGCCGCCGCCAGCTCTTCAGCCGAGTAGTGCTGGGTCTTGGGTGCCTCCGCTGCGGGGGCATCCTGGGGCTTCTTGCGGCGGAAAAAACTGAGCATTGGCAAAAGGCGCTGAAATCAGGGGGATATGCTACCACTCGGGCCTGTCGGGCCGATGTGGACTCAACATCGCGGCCTGCCGGCCGTTAACCGGTCCGGAGGGCTGCGCACGGCGGCCCGGAGACCGCCATGAACAACGTGATGGGAATTGCTCTCAGTGGGATGCAGGCGGCCCAGCAGGGCGTGCAGGTGGCCGCGCACAACGTGGTCAACCTGGCGACCCCGGATGCCCAGCGCCTGCAGCTGCAGCGTAGTCCAGTGGAGCAGGGCGGGGTGCAGGCCTCGATGACTTCCACCGGCGCCGATGCCGCCGCACCGCTGGGTGATCTGCTGGCCGCGAAAGCCGAGGTCGTGGCCTTCGCTGCCAATGCTGCGGTGATCCGCCGCCAGGACCAGATGCTGGGCTCACTGCTGGATCGGGACGCCTGAGCAACACCGTTTTGGCAGGTGCCAACCGCCGCCCTTGGTGGGTGCCAACCTTGGTCGGCACGCTCGACCCGCCCTGGTAGGTGCCAACCTTGGTTGGCACGCTTCGACCCAGCCTGGTAGGTGCCAACCTTGGTCGGCACGCTCGACCCGCCCTGGTAGGTGCCAACCTTGGTTGGCACGCTTTTGGGGCGCCAACCAAGGTTGGCCTCTACCAGGGCAGCAGTGCCAACCAAGGTTGGCACCTACCAAAGCAGGAATGCCAACCAAGGTTGGCATCCACCAGCACCCGGTAGCGCCAGGCCATGCCCGGCGACCACCGCCTCGATCAGACCGACAGCTCCAGCAGCAGCTTGTTCAGGCGCGCCACATAGGCACCCGGGTCCTTCAGGCTGTCGCCGGCGGCCAGCGCAGCCTGGTCGAACAGCACCCGGCCAAGGTCGTCGAAACGCGCGCCATCGGCTTCGGCATCAAGCTTGGCGATCAGCGGGTGGCCCGGGTTGATCTCCAGCACCGGCTTGCTGTCCGGTACCTTCTGGCCGCTGGCCTCCAGGATCTGGCGCATCTGCAGGCCCAGGTCCTGCTCGCCGATGGCCAGCACCGCCGGCGAATCGGTCAGGCGGTGCGAGACGCGCACTTCGGCCACGTCATCGCCCAGCACCGTCTTCAGGCGCTCGACCAGGCCCTGCTTGTCCTTGGCCGCCGCTTCCTGTTCCTGCTTGTCCGCTTCGGTTTCCAGCGCGCCCAGGTCGAGGTCACCACGGGCGATGTCGACGAAGCCCTTGCCGTCGAAATCGGTCAGGTAGCCCATCAGCCACTCGTCGATGCGGTCGGTCAGCAGCAGCACTTCCACGCCCTTCTTGCGGAACACCTCCAGATGCGGGCTGTTGCGCACCTGGCTGTAGCTCTCGCCGGTCAGGTAGTAGATCTTGTCCTGGCCTTCGGTCATGCGGCCGAGGTAGTCGGCCAGCGACACGCTCTGCGCATCGCCGTCGCCACGGGTGGAGGCGAAGCGCAGCAGGCCGGCCACCTTCTCGCGGTTGTTGTAGTCCTCGGCCGGGCCTTCCTTCAGCACCTGGCCGAATTCCTTCCAGAACGTGGCGTACTGCTCCGGCTTGTCGGCGGCCAGCTTTTCCAGCATGTCCAGCGAGCGCTTGGTCAGCGCCGCCTTCATCGAATCGATGACCGGGCCGGACTGCAGGATCTCGCGCGAGACGTTCAGCGACAGGTCGTTGGAGTCGACCACACCCTTGATGAAGCGCAGGTACAGCGGCAGGAACTGCTCGGCCTGGTCCATCACGAACACGCGCTGCACGTACAGCTTCAGGCCCTTGGGTGCATCGCGGTGATACAGGTCGAACGGTGCGCGGCCGGGCACATACAGCAGCGAGGTGTACTCCAGCTTGCCCTCGACCTTGTTGTGGCTCCACGCCAGCGGATCGCTGTGGTCGTGTGCCACGTGCTTGTAGAACTCGGTGTACTCGGCGTCGCTGATCTCAGTGCGCGGGCGGGTCCACAGCGCGCTGGCGCGGTTGACGGTCTCCCACTCGCCGGCAGCGCCGTCTTCGCCCTCCTTGGGCATCTGGATCGGCAGGCCGATGTGGTCCGAATACTTCTTGAGAATGCTGCGCAGGCGCCAACCATCGGCGAAGTCGTGCTCGCCGTCCTTCAGGTGCAGCACGATGCGGGTGCCGCGCTCGGCCTTGTCGATCGTGGCGACTTCGAAATCGCCTTCGCCGCGCGAGGTCCAGCGCACGCCTTCGCCTGCAGCCAGGCCAGCCCGGCGCGAGGTCACTTCCACTTCGTCGGCGACGATGAAGGCACTGTAGAAGCCGACGCCGAACTGGCCGATCAGCTGCGAATCCTTCTTCTGGTCGCCGGACAGCTGGCGCAGGAAATCGCCGGTGCCGGACTTTGCAATCGTGCCGAGGTGGGCGATGGCTTCGGCGCGGCTCATGCCGATGCCGTTGTCTTCGATGGTGATGGTGCGGGCGGTGGGGTCGAAGCTGACGCGCACGCGCAGTTCGCTGTCGCCTTCCAGCAGGGCCGGCTGGGTCAGGGCCTCGAAACGCAGCTTGTCGGCGGCGTCGGCGGCGTTGGAGACCAGCTCGCGCAGGAAGATTTCCTTGTTGGAGTACAGCGAGTGGATCATCAGCTGCAGCAGCTGCTTGACTTCGGTCTGGAAGCCAAGGGTTTCGGTCTGGGTGGTCTCGGTCATCGATAAGGCTCCGTGTGCAATGCCGCGCCAGCGCGTGCGGCCTCGCCAAGGGGTATGGCTGATTGTCCCGAAATCAAGGGGTTGTTCTGGCAGGGCTGCGCCCTGCACCCGCAGAGGCCGAAGCAACAGCAACAGCAACAGCAGGCATTCCGTGAGATGGCGGGGCGGTGTGGGTTGGCAGGACACGCCGTAAACCCGTCCCTGGGGGCTCGATGGCGCCATCCATGGCGCCAACGGTCCTGCCAACCCACACCG
>NZ_JAWIRR010000013.1:0-80380 GCF_036320065.1 Stenotrophomonas sp. SMYL8 | reverse complement strand
CGGGGGGGGGGGGGGCCCCCCCCCCCCCCCCCCCCCCCCGCCCGGGCCCCCCCCCCCCCCCCCCCCCCCCCCCCCCCCCCCCCCCCCCCCCCCCCCCCCCCGCCTTCGACAGGTTCACGCGGCTGTTGGTAGGTGTCGACCTTGGTCGACACATCTGTCAGATATCGATACATCAAATGGAGTCAGATCCGTTTTTCGCAGGAAAACGGATCTGACTCCAAGAGAGTTCCGACAGATCGCAGAAAACTGTCGAAGGCGGGGTGGGTCCGGTTGAGGGGGCGTGAGCCGCATGGATGCGGCGACCGAGCTTACATGGACGTACTTGCAGCGTCCCCCTCGACCGGACCCACCCCGCCATCCCAAGGAATGCCCGCTGTTGCTGTTGCTTCGGCCGTTGCTGTGGCTTCTGCGGGTGCCGGGTGCCGGGCGTCGCCCGGCCGAACTACAATCCCGCTCATGCTGAAATTCTCGAATACCTCCCGCCGGGGGAGCCGATGAGCGGCCGTGGCGGCAATGACGGCCAGGTCCGCATCATCGGCGGGCGCTGGCGCAATACCCGCCTGCCGGTGCCGACCCTGCCGGGGCTGCGGCCCAGCAGCGACCGCGTGCGCGAAACCCTGTTCAACTGGCTGATGCCCAGGCTCGGTGGGGCCCGCGTGCTGGACCTGTTCGCCGGCAGTGGCGCACTGGGCCTGGAGGCGGTCTCGCGCGGTGCCGCACACGCCACCCTGGTCGAACGCGACGCGCAGCTGGGACGCAATCTGACCGCTGCCGTGACCAAGCTGCAGGCCAGCGACCAGATCAGCGTCGTGCAGGCCGATGCCCTGCGCTGGCTGCAGGGCGCGCCGGCGCAGCAGGCCGATCTGGTCTTCATCGACCCGCCGTTCGCCGACGGCCTGTGGCAGGACGTGCTGGCCCAGCTGCCGCGGCATCTGGCCGCCGATGCCTGGCTGTACCTGGAATCGCCGGCCGGCCACGTGCCGGTGCTGCCGCCGGACTGGCTGCTGCACCGCGAGGGCGGCACCCGCGAGGTGCGCTTTGCCCTGTACCGCCGCGCCACTGCTACACTTTGACCTCATCTGAACATCTGCAACCGCCCATGACCGTGGCCAATCGCCGCATCGCCGTTTACCCCGGCACGTTCGACCCCATCACCAATGGTCATATCGACCTGGTGAGCCGGGCCGCGCCGCTGTTCGAAAAGGTCGTGGTCGGCGTGGCGCAGAGCCCGTCCAAGGGCCCGGCGCTGCCGCTGGAGCAGCGCGTGCAGCTGGCGCGTGGCGCGCTGGCCCACCACAGCAACGTCGAGGTCATCGGCTTCGATACCCTGCTGGCGCATTTCGTACGTTCGGTCCAGGGCGGGGTGCTGCTGCGCGGCCTGCGCGCGGTGTCCGACTTCGAGTACGAGTTCCAGATGGCCAGCATGAACCGGCACCTGATCCCCGAGGTCGAGACCCTGTTCCTGACCCCGGCCGAGCAGCACAGCTTCATTTCGTCCTCGCTGGTCCGCGAGATCGCGCGCCTGGGTGGCGACGTGTCCGGCTTCGTGCCGGCCGCGGTGCTCGAAGCCCTGCGCAAGGTCCGCGAAGCGAAGTCGGCACAGTCGTAAGCCCCGCTGTACCCGCACCCCATTACGTACAACACCACGCACCATTCCGGGAGGAAACCCATGAACACCACCATGCGCGCGATGCTGATCGCTTCGTTGGCCCTGGCCTTCACCGCCTGCAAGAAGGAAGAGGCCGCTCCGGTCGACGAGGCCAAGCAGGCCCTGGTCGCTCCGTCCAAGGACGACGATGCAGGCTGGAAGAAGTACCTGCAGGAAGTGGCGATCCAGAACATGGGCAACATCACCAACAGCCCGTTCCTGTACTACCTCTCGCCGGAATCGGACCCGGACTTCCAGGCCAAGTACGAGCGCCAGACCGAGAGCGCGACCCAGGCCGTGGCCCGTGGCGTGCAGCCGGGCAACATGCTGGCCTTCGGTTCGTCGGCCTCGGGCAAGATGGCTGACATGATCCAGGCCGTGTTCAAGGACGTGTCGCCGGATTCGATGAAGGGCGTGCGCGTCGTCTTCATCGGCCAGTCGGCCGACAACGCCCGCGTACAGGCTGCGATCCAGCCGACCGGTGCCGAGTACATTTTCGTCGAAGCCAAGTAATACCGAGCCATGGCGGCCATGCTCAGGCATGGCCCGGGCGGCGTCCTGCAAGGGCGCCGCTGATGACCTGACCGGCCCGCGCGCCCGCGCTGGCCGGTCCTTTGTCCCAGGGCGCGGGCGAGGAGTATCGCCGTGTCGCTGAAAATCAACGAGCTCTGCGTCAACTGCGACGTATGCGAGCCGGCCTGCCCGAACCAGGCCATTGCGATGGGTGAAACCATCTACGTGATCGACCCTGCGCGCTGCACCGAATGCGTGGGTCATTTCGACGAGCCACAGTGCGTGGTCGTCTGCCCGGTCGAGTGCATCGACCCGGACCCGGAGATCGTGGAAACGGAAGACCAGCTGCTGGCCAAGCTGCGCCAGCTGCAGCACGATCACCCCGAACTCTACGCGGAGCCCCCATCCGAATGAAGACGCTGATCGTCCGCCCCCTGTTGCTGCTCGGCCTGCTGCTGAGCCCGATTGCCTGGGCCGACAGCCCGGCCCGTGCCGAGCGCCCCGATGGCGCGGCCATTGCCAGCGGCCATGCGCTGGCCACCCAGGCGGGCATCGACATCCTGGCGCAGGGCGGCAACGCCTTCGATGCCGCGGTGGCGGTATCGTCCACGCTGGCGGTGGTCGAGCCGATCAGTTCCGGCCTGGGCGGTGGTGGCTTCTTCCTGCTGCACGATGCGGCCACCGGCAAGGACGTGATGCTGGACGCGCGCGAGACCGCGCCGGCTGCAGCAACCCCGCAGGCGTTCCTCGACAAGCAGGGCAACCTCGACCGTGACCGCTCGGTCAATGGCGCCTGGTCGGCCGGTATCCCGGGCCTGCCTGCAGCGCTGGTCGAGCTGTCGGCCAAGCATGGCAAGCTGCCGCTGTCGGCGTCGCTGCAGCCGGCGATCCGCATCGCGCGCGAAGGCTTCCCGGTGTACGACCGCATGGCCAAGGGCTATGCCTCGCGCCGTGAGGTGATGGAGCGCTATCCCGGAACGCGCGAGGTCTACCTGCGCAATGGCAAGCCGATTGCCAGCGGTGACCTGTTCAAGCAGCCGGAGCTGGCACAGACGCTGGAGCGCCTGGCCGCAGGTGGCTTCGATGGCTTCTACAAGGGCCAGACCGGAACGCTGTTGCTGGCCGGTGTGAAGCAGGCCGGCGGCAAGTGGACCGCTGAAGAGCTGGCCGGTTACCGCGTGAAGCAGCGCGAGCCGATCGTGTTCAACTACAACGGCTGGAAGATCACCACCGCGCCGCCACCGTCGTCCGGTGGCATCGCGCTGGCCAGCATGCTGCAGATCCTGGAAGGCTGGGATATCAAGAAGATGGACCCGGCGCACCGCACCCACCTGGTGGTGGAGTCGATGCGTCGCGCCTACCGCGACCGCACCTTCTTCCTCGGCGATCCGGACTTCGTGCAGATCCCGCAGAAGGTGCTGACCAGCAAGGACTATGCACAGGGCCTGCGGGCGACCATCCATCCGGAGAAGGCCACGCCCAGCGACCTGCTGTCGGGCAACCCGACGCCGCTGGAAGACGACGAGACCACGCACTTCTCGATCATCGACCGCGACGGCAACCGCGTCGGCGCCACCCAGACTGTCAACCTGCTGTACGGCTCGGGGCTGATTCCCAAGGGCACCGGCGTGCTGCTGAACAACGAGATGGACGACTTCGCGCTGAAGCCGGGCACGCCCAATGCGTTCGGCGTGATGGGCTATGAGGCCAATGCGCCGAAGCCGGGCAAGCGCATGCTCAGCTCGATGACGCCGACCTTCATGGAGAACGCCGACAAGGTGGTGGTACTGGGCACGCCGGGCGGCAGCCGTATCATCACCATGGTGCTGCTGGGCATCCTCGGCTACGACGCCGGCCTGGACGCGCAGCAGGTTGCCGCGCTGCCGCGCTACCACCACCAGTGGCTGCCGGACCTGATCGAAGCCGAGGACGATGCATTCGACGCGGCCACGGTGAAGCAGCTGCAGGCGATGGGTCACAAGATCGACCTGCCGGGCAATGTGGCCGCTGGGGGCCGCGGGTCCAGCCACGTGTGGGGCAACCTGCAGACCGTGGAATGGGACCGGAAGGCCAACAAGCTGTTTGGCGGCAGCGACCCGCGCAATCCGGTCGGCAGTGCCCAGGTGGTGCCGGCACACTGATCCGGTGGTGCCGGCTGCTGGCCGGCAATCCGGCTGATTATCGAAACCCCGCCTTTGCCGGCGGGGTTTTCTGTTTCCCTTCTAGCGATTATTTAACGAGCCGGCGCCGATAATCGACACATGAAACTCTGGTCTATTCGTGGAAACTCGCAGCGCCTCGATGGCGGCGCGATGTTCGGCAACGCGCCGCGCGCGTTGTGGGAAAAATGGGCGGCACCGGACGAGCTCAATCGCATCGAGCTGGCCTGCCGTGCGCTGCTTGCCAGCCCGCTGGAAGGCAAGACGGTGCTGTTTGAAACCGGTATCGGCGCGTTCTTCGATCCGCGCATGCGCGAGCGCTACGGTGTGCAGGAAAGCCAGCACGTGCTGATCGATTCGCTGCGCGAAGCCGGCTTCGAGCACGAGGATATCGACGTGGTGGTGCTCAGCCACCTGCACTTCGATCATGCCGGTGGCCTGCTGGCGGCATGGAGCGAAGGGCGTGAGCCCGAGCTGCTGTTCCCCAACGCAACCTATGTGGTCGGCGCACAGCATTGGCAGCGCGCCGTGCAGCCACACCCGCGCGATCGCGCCAGCTTCATTCCGGAACTGCCGGGCCTGCTGCAGGCCAGTGGCCGGCTGGAAGTGGTGGACGGGGAGTACTCGAAGGCGCTCGGCCGCAGCGTACGCTTCAGCTACAGCGACGGGCATACACCGGGGCTGATGCTGGCCGAGATCGTCGGTCACGCGCATGCAGGCGAAAGTGCGCATGGTGGCGTGGTGTTCTGTGCCGACCTGATCCCGGGCCGCTCATGGGTACACGTGCCGATCACCATGGGCTATGACCGCAATGCGGAGCTGCTGATCGACGAGAAGCGGCAGTTCCTGGAAGACAAGCTGGCGCGCAACGTGCGGCTGTTCTTCACCCACGACCCGCAGGTGGCATTGGCGCAGCTTGGCAGGGATGACAAGGGGCGTTTCGTGACCCTGCACGAGCAGGGTGAGCTGAAGGCACGCGCCCTGGGCTAATGGCATGGCCGGGCAATGCCCGGCCTTTCACTGATGTCCGTGGATCCACGCCATGCGTGGATGGCGTTTTATCCGGATGCGACCATTACGACGCCTTCAGGCAGCTGCTCATGAAGGTCTTGCGCGCATCACCGGCCAGCTTTTTGGCGCCCGCGTCAGCGTTGCACTTGCGCATGCGTTCCTGCTGCGTATTGACCGGCTTGGCGTCGGCGGCGTGGCCGCTGAGGCAGGAGCTCTGTGCAGTCTTGTAGGCATCGCCCTTCAGCCCCTTGTTCTTGGCCGAACATTCGGCCATGCGCTGCTGCTGCGGAGTGGTGGCATTGGCAGCCAGGGGCAGGCCGACCAGCAGGACGGCGGCCAGCAGGAAAGAGGCTTTCATCGGGAGCTCCAAGGGTGGCGGGTGCGCGGAGCATTCGCTTCCCGGCGCCAAGAGCACGTGAAGAATCGCAACGCGGCCGCGATGGCCTGCGCTGTTGGGGTCAGACCCCTTTCGCGGCGAAAGGGCTCTGACCCCGGATCGTCCGATCAGCCGACGCGGGTACCGAAGATGCGGTCACCGGCATCGCCCAGGCCCGGCAGGATGTAGCCCTTGTCGTTGAGCTGGGCATCGATGGCCGCGGTGTAGATCTCCACGTCCGGGTGCACGGCCTTGACCGCCTCGATGCCTTCCGGCGCGGCCACCAGGAAGATGCCCTTGATGCGGCGGGCACCGGCCCGCTTGAGCATGTCGATGGTGGCGATCAGGGTGCCGCCGGTGGCCAGCATCGGGTCCAGGATAAGCGCGTCGCGCTCTTCCAGGCGCCCGGTCAGGCGCTCGAAGTAGGGCACCGGCTGCAGGGTTTCCTCATCGCGCTGCAGGCCGACCACGCTGACACGGGCCGCCGGGATCAGCGACAGCACGCCGCTGAGCATGCCCAGGCCGGCGCGCAGGATCGGCACCACGGTGATCTTGGCGCCCGCAATGCGCTGCACGGTGACCGGGCCGGCCCAGCCGGGCAGGGTGTGCGGCTCGGTGTCCAGGTCGGCGGTGGCCTCGTAGGCCAGCAGCGTACCCAGCTCGTTGGCCAGTTCGCGGAAATCCTTGGTGCTGAGCGCAGCGTTGCGCATCAGGCCGATCTTGTGCTGCACCAGCGGGTGGCGCACTTCGACGATCTTCATGGTCGGGAAGGGGAAAAGGAGAGAGGGCGCCATTTTGCCGGATCGGCGGGCCGAACCCAAACCGGGCCGTGGCCCTGGTACGCGAAATGTGCAGATGCATGTCATTGCCATGCAACCTTGCGGACATACCGTGCAGACCCATTCTTAACAGGAATGGGGATTCCCAGTGCATATCAAGACTCCGTTGGCCGTTGCCATCACCCTGACCTTGGCGATGGGGGCCGCAGCCCCGCTGCAGGCGGCCGGGCAGCAGGCGGTTGCCGCCACCGGCGCCGTGGCCGCTGATGCGGTCGACCTGGACCGCATCGAAGTGCGCGCCCAGCTCGAATCACAGATCCGCGCGGTTGACCTCAAGCGCAGCAGTGATGCGATCGAAGACGCCGTGTCCTCCGATGCACTGGGCCAGTACCCGGACAAGAACGTGGCCGAGTCGCTGCAGCGCCTGCCGGGCATCAGCGTGACCCGCGACCAGGGCGAGGGGCGCTTCGTGGTCATCCGCGGTCTGGACGCCAACCTCAACAGCGTCAGCGTGGATGGCATCGCCATCGGTACGCCGGAGGATTCCAGCCGCGCCGCACCGCTGGACGTGATCCCGTCCGACTCCACCGAGCGCCTGCGCGTGGTCAAGTCGCCGACCCCGGACATGCCCGGTGATGCCATCGGCGGCGCCGTGCTGGTGGAATCGGCCTCGGCCTTCGACCGCGACGGTCGCAGCCTGCGTGGCAAGATCGAAGGCAGCCACCAGCAGTTGTCCGGCGAGACCAGCCCCAAGGCCGCCTTCAACTACAGCGAAGTGTTCAACGGCACCCTCGGCGTGGCGCTGGGCGTGAACTACCAGAAGCGCAGGTTCGAGTCGGACAACACCGAAGTGGAGTATGACGGCGAGGACGATGCCGTCCCCGGCGATGTCACCGCGATCAACCTGCAGCACCGCAAGTACGAGATCGAGCGCAAGCGCATCGGTGCCAACCTCAACCTCGACTGGCGCCCGAATGAAGACAGCAAGTACTACCTGCGCACGCTGTACAGCCAGTTCGACGATGCGGAGACCCGCCAGCGCGTGATCTTCAACTTCGACGACGCGAAGATGGTCAAGACCGGCACCGACCAGTATCGGCTGGACGGCATGCCGAAAGATTCCATCGACAAGCGCATGCGCTACCGCACCAAGAAGGAAAACACCTTCGCGGCCAGTCTCGGTGGCGAGAACAAGCTGACCAACGCAGTGGTCGATTACCGGATCGGCTACACCCGTACCGAAGAGCGCGTGAACGACGAGATGGAGGCGCGCTTCAAGCTCAACGGCAAGGCCTTCAACGGCACCCTGGACCAGAGCAGCCGCCTGCCCAGCTACAGCTTCGACAACCCGCAGTGGCTGGACAACAGCAACTACGCATTCGACCGCTTCGTGCTCTCGCCCAAGCAGGTGAACGACAAAGAGCACAGCGCGCAGGTCAACGTACGCTTCGACGGCGACAGCAGCAGCATCAAGTTCGGCCTGCTGGGCCGCTGGCGCGACCGCGACGTCAATGTGGACGAGCGCGAACTGCGCGTGGGCCCGAAGGTGGCGCTGTCGAGCTGGAGCAGCTCTTCGCCCGATCACCGCCACGGCAACCTCGGTGACGGCATGGATTCGGCTGCGATGCGCGCCTTCTGGGCGGCCAATGGCGGCCAGTACAGCGCCCGCCCGCAGGACGCCGGTGCAAACGCGATGACGTCGCTGGAAGAAGACTACGTGGCCAGCGAAGACATCTTCGCCAGTTATGCCATGGGTACCTGGGACGTGGGCGCGCTGCGCATCATCGGCGGTGTGCGCGTGGAAAACACCCAGTTCAAGGCGGTCGGCAACCAGGTGGACGTGGCCGCCAACGGGCGCAGCTTCACCGTCACCCCGAGGGTGGCCAACAGCAGCTACACCAACGTGCTGCCGGGCCTGCACCTGCGCTACGACGCGGCCGATGACTGGGTGCTGCGCGCCTCGGCCAACAAGACCGTATCGCGCCCGTCCTTCGGTGACATCTCGCCGCGCGTGGGCTACAGCCGCGGCGACGAGGAAGTGCGCCTGGGTAATCCGGAACTGGATCCGTACGAGTCGAAGAACATCGACCTGTCGGTGGAGAAGTACATCGGCAGCACCGGTATCGTTTCACTTGGCCTGTTCCACAAGTCGATCGATGGCTACATCGTGCAAATGGTGCGGACCAATGATCCCGCTTATGGCGGCTTCGACGTGACCCAGCCGATCAATGGCCGCAAGGCCACCGTGCGCGGTGCGGAATTCAACTGGCAGCAGCAGCTGGCCTTCCTGCCGGACGGCCTGGATGGCCTGCTGGTCGGTGCCAGTGGCACCTGGCTGGATACCAAATTCGATGCCGGCATCAAGGACCGTGCAGGCGAGGATTTCACACTGCCGCGCGCCTCCAAGCATGTCTACAGCGCACACATCGGCTATGAAAAGTACGGTGTGAGTACACGCCTGGCGGCGGTATACCGCAGCGAGTACCTGGACAGCATCGGCAAGGGCCGCGCGTTCGATATCTTCGTGGCGCCCAACACCCAGCTCGATTTCTCGCTGGACTACAAGTTCACCCCGCGGGTGAGCATGTACTTCGAAGCACAGAACCTGCTGGACAAGCCGCTGGAGCTGTACCAGGGCACGCGCTCGCGCACCCTGCAGATGGAAGAGTACGGCCGCACCTATGCGCTGGGCCTGAAGGTGGCACTGTGATGGGGCGTGGCATCACCGTCCTGGCGGTCGCGCTCGCGGCGACCCTGGCCGCCGGCTGCACGCCGGCGACCGGCAACGATCCGGCCGCGGCCCCTACGGCAGCGAAAGCCGGGGGCGCGCGCACGGTGACCACCATCGCCGAAGCCTTCCTGTCACCGATGACCCCGGCCGACAACATCGACTCGCCGGCGGCCTGGCGCGCGCCGGACGGCGCGCTGTGGCTGATCGCCACCGCCAAGGCCACCGACAAGCTGGTGGTCTACGACGGCAGCACCGGCCAGCACCTGCGTGACGTCGGCAGCAGCGGCTCCGCACCGGGGCAGTTCGACCGCCCAAACGGCATCGCGGTAATCGACGACCTGCTGTGGATCGTGGAGCGCGACAATCACCGCGTGCAGGTGCTGAGCCTGCCGGACTTCGCGCCGCTGGCGACGTTCGCTGCGGACGACCTGCGCAAGCCGTACGGGCTGTGGGTCGACCGCCGTGCCGATGGCTACAGCGTCTACGTTACCGACTCCTGGGACAACGGCGAGGATGAGCAGGGGCGTGACATCCTGCCGCCGCTGGCCGAGCTGGACAAGCGCGTGCGCCAGTACCACGTGACCCGCGACGGTGCGAAGGTCGAGGCGAAGCTGGTGGCCAGCATCGGTGACACCAGCGAAGCCGGTGCGCTGCGCGTGGTCGAGTCGATCTGGGGCGACCCGGAGAATGATCGCCTGCTGATCGCCGAAGAGGATGAAAGCTACGCCAGCGAGTTCAAGGTCTACACCCTTGCTGGACGCTTCACCGGCACCACATTCGGTCGCGACGTGTTCAAGGCGCAGGCCGAAGGTGTGACCCTGCGTACCTGCGGCAAGGACGGCTGGTGGATCACCACCGAACAGGGCAAGCAGCGCAGCGTGTTCCATCTGTTCGACCGGCACACGCTGAAGCCGGTGGGCGCGTTCCAGGGGAATACCGTGGCCAACACCGACGGCATCTGGATGATGCAGCAACCCAGTGCGCGCTTCCCGCACGGCGCACTGTATGCAGTGCATGACGACCAGGGCGTGGTGGCGTTCGAC
This sequence comes from Stenotrophomonas sp. SMYL8, assembly GCF_036320065.1. NCBI lineage: Bacteria > Pseudomonadati > Pseudomonadota > Gammaproteobacteria > Lysobacterales > Lysobacteraceae > Stenotrophomonas > Stenotrophomonas sp. SMYL8. The sequence goes on along the minus strand of NZ_JAWIRR010000013.1, from coordinate 70,120 downwards.
TGGGAGAGCATCGCCAAGCAGTTGGCATTGCCGCTGGAGTGTGGCGCATGAGCCGGCAGTGCGTGATGCGCACGCTGGCGTTGGGCCTGCTGCTGGCACTGCCGTCGCTGTCGTTCGCAGCGGCCGAACCCAACACCCAGGTGCCAGCGGGCAGCCGCCACTACGCAGCGACGCCGGTGCCGGATCGCATCGTCGCCTCGCCGGCGGTGGATCCCAGCCACGGTTTCGCCGTGGCCTGGCGTACTGACGGCAGCGTGCAGGCACCGCTGCTCGAGATTGCCCTCGCCGGGGATTCGCCGGCCATCGAGGGCATCCGCCAGGTGCGCGCAACGACCCGCGCGCTGCAGACCGAGAACGGGCTGTCGCATCATCATCGCGCGGACATCAGCGGCCTGCAGCCGGATACCCAGTACGTCTACCGCGTGCAGGGCAACGGCAGTTGGAGCGCCTGGAACCAGTTGCGCACGCTGGCCGCGGCCGATCAGCCGCTGACCCTGCTGTACTTCGGTGATACCCAGAACAAGAACGTCAGCCATGTCAGCCGTGTAGTGCGCGCCGCGCAGAAGGCCGCACCGCAGGCACGCATGAGCCTGTTCGCCGGTGACCTGGTCAGCGGCGGCGACAACATGGATGACAGCGAATGGGGCGAGTGGTTTGCTGCCACCGGCTGGCTGGCGCAGGAAACGCTGGTGGCCCCAGCGATCGGCAACCACGAGTATTTCGAGGAATTCGAGGACACCCCGCAGGAGCGGCGCGTGCTGGGCAAGCATTGGCCGGTCACCTTCGCGCTGCCGGGCAACGGCGCCACCGCCGCGCAGCAGACCAGCTACTGGTTCGATGCGCAGGGTGTACGCGTGGCGGTGGTCGATGGCACCTCGGCACTCGACCTCGGCACCGCCAAGGCACAGGCGCAATGGCTGGACAAGGTCCTGGCCGGCAACCGGCAGCCGTGGACCATTGTGCTGCTGCACCAGCCGTTCTACTCACCCCGCGAAGGCCGCGAGAACGCTGCGCTGCGTGACGTGCTGTTGCCGGTGGTACGCCGCCACAACGTCGACCTGGTGCTGCAGGGCCACGATCACACCTATGGCCGTCGTGGCGAGGGGCAGGCTGCGACGCCGCAGTACGTGGTGACCGTGGCCGGGCCGAAGCAGTACCGCCTTTCCGACGAAGCCCGCAGGACGATGGATCCGGTGGCCGAGGACACCCAGTTGTTCCAGGTGTTGAACATCGATCCGCAGCACCTGCGCTATGAAGCACGCACGGTGACCGGCCGTCTCTACGATGCCTTCGAACTGCGCCGTGATGCCAAGGGTGGCAAGCAGCGCACGGAGCTGACCGAAGGTCGCATCACGCCACGCGACTGCCCGCGCGCGCAGACCGCCAAGGGTCGTGCCGACCGCTGCTGGGAGTGAGAAGACGCATATGACCACGCCCCGTCGCATCCTTCCGCTCGCCGCCATCGGTGCCGCCCTGCTGTTGCTGGCCAGTGCGGTGACCGCTGCCGATACCGTGCTGCATCCGTTCCTGGTGGCCCAGCCGAAGCAGGCCCCACAGGAGGTGAATCTGGCGGTGGAGATTCCGGCCGGCAGCATCACCAAGTACGAGATCAAGGAAGACGGCCTGGTCCATGTGGACCGCTTCCAGTCGATGCCGGTCGCCTATCCGGCCAACTACGGCTCGATGCCGCGCACTCTGGCCGGCGACAACGATCCGCTGGACGCGCTGGTGCTGACCCGTGAACCGCTGCATCCGGGCGTGATCGTGCGCTTCCGGCCGATCGGTTACCTGAAGATGATCGATGGCGGCGAGCACGACGAGAAGATCATCGGCGTGCCCACCGACAAGGTCGACCCGACCTACGCCAGCATCCGCGACCTGAAGGATCTGCCGGAGGTCGAGCGTCAGCGCATCGAGGCGTTCTTCCGGGTTTACAAGGACCTGCAGGCGGGACGCAACCCGGTGCAGCTCAATGGCTGGGGCAACGCCGCCGAGGCGCGGGTACTGATCAGCGAAGCGATGCAGCGTTTCGAGAAGTAGATCCACGCCATGCGTGGATTCAGTCCAGCAACGTCCCGATGAACGACTCGGCCTGCAGGCGGTCGCCCAGTACCCGGGCCACCGCCTGTACGGCTGCCTCCTGGTGTTCAGGGCGGATGCCGCCATCGTCATCGTCGTTGTAGAGGTCATCGCCTGCATCGAGGTACACCGTGCCTGCAGCAGCCAACGCCGCCATCAAGGTCGGTACATCGGTAGTGACCTCGCTGGCATCCAGCAGGCCCGCACCGTGGTGACTGAACAGCACACGGTCGTCATCCATGTCGAGGATGAACGGATCGGCGCCGCGATCGGCAATCACCAGCCAGTTCGATGGCCAGTTGTCGATCGGCTCGCCGCTGATGCCATGCCAGCGATAGCCGGCCTGGTGACTCCACACGCGTCGCAGCGGCGGTATCCAGACATGGAGGCCCGGAATGGTGATGCCGGAGTTGCCCATCTTCGCATTGATCTCATGACCCAGCGGTCCCACCTGCGCGTAGAATCGCGCCAGCACCGGTGGTAACGGGAACGGTCCCTGCCAGTCACCTTCGTACTGGGCCCGCATCAGCCCGAAGCGGGCGAATGAGGCGTGCAGATCATCCATGGCGGGGTCCAACGAGGAGCGGCCCAGCAGCCTAGCAGACGGCGTCTGCGTGCAACGCCTTCACCGCCGCTGGCTATCATGTCCGCCTTCCACAACGAAGGCGGTGCCTGTGTCGGTAGCGTTGGTATGGTTCCGCCGTGATCTGCGGCTGCAGGACAATCCGGCCCTGCAGGCCGCGCTGGATGCAGGTCGCGAAGTGGTGCCGATCTACATCCATGCGCCCCACGAAGAGGGTGAGTGGGTGCCGGGTGCCGCCTCCGATGCGTGGCGCCACCGTTCACTGGCCGCGTTGGACGCCGACCTGCGCGTGCGCGGTTCGTCGCTGGTGCTGCGCAGTGGTGACAGCCTGCGGGCCCTGCAGTTGCTGATCGAGCAGACCGGCGCCGAGGCGGTGTACTGGAACCGCAGGTACGAACCGGCCACCCAGCCACGCGACGCCACCATCAAGCGCACGTTGCGCGAGCAGGGCATCGACGCGCAGAGCTGCAATGGCAGTCTGCTGTTCGAGCCGTGGGATATCGCCACCCAGCAAGGCCAGCCGTACAAAGTGTTCACTCCGTACTGGCGCAACGTGCTCAGTCATTGGCGCCTGCCCGCCCTGCAGGCCGCGCCGAAGGCATTGGCGGCGCACACCGCCGACAGCCTCGCATTGGATGATCTCCAGCTGGCACCGACGCTGGACTGGGATACCGGCTTCTGGGAGCACTGGCAGCCAGGCGAAGCCGGTGCGCTGGAGGCGCTGTCCGTGTTCGAGGACGGTGCGCTGCGCGGTTACCGCGAGCAGCGTGACCTGCCAGATCGCGTGGGCACCTCGCGGATGTCGCCGCACCTGCATTTCGGCGAGATCGCACCGTGGCGCATTGCCCGTGCGCTGGAAGGCCTGCGCAGTGCCGGTACTGACGCCGACATCGACGGCTATCTGCGCCAGCTCGGCTGGCGTGACTTCGCCTATCACCTGTTGCATCACTTCCCGAAGACGCCGACCGACAACCTCAACCCGCGCTTTGACCGCTTCCCGTGGGCCACACCGAGTGCCGCGCAGCTGCACGACTGGCAGCGAGGCAACACCGGCGTGCCGATCGTCGATGCAGGCCTGCGCGAGCTGTGGCACACCGGTTACATGCACAACCGGGTGCGGATGATCGTGGCCAGCTATCTGTGCAAGCACCTGCGCGCGCACTGGCTGCATGGCGCGCGCTGGTTCTGGGACACCCTGGTCGATGCCGACCTGGCCAACAACACGATGGGCTGGCAGTGGGTGGCCGGGACCGGTGCCGATGCCGCGCCTTACTTCCGCGTGTTCAACCCGGTCACCCAGGCCGAGAAGTTCGACCCCCAGGCCCGCTACATCAGCCGCTGGGTGCCCGAACTGGCCGCGCTGCCGGTGAAGGCGCGCTTCGCGCCGTGGCAGCATCCGCTGCTGCTGGCCGCGCATGCCCCGGGCTATCCGCGTACGCCGCTGGTGGACCTGGCCGCGGGCCGCGACGCCGCATTGGCGGCTTACCGCCAGTCGGGGGCGGGGTAAAGGGCGACCTGATCGATCTGGTCAGTTAGCTGAACGAGGCCCTGTCGGTGTGCCCGATCATCATTCCGGCATCGCATCGGGCTGTTTATTCTCTTTGCGCCCGCAGGCCGCCGGCCGACCGGAAACCAAGGAGAACCTCATGATCCGCAACACCACCCGCAACGTCGCACTGGCCCTGATGAGTGCGGCCGTCCTGTCGGCCTGCGCCACCGGCGGCTCCTACGTACAGAGTGACCAGTACGGCAACCCGACCGAGCAGCAGAACCGCACCGGCCGCAACGCGCTGATCGGCACCGCCATCGGCGTAGCCGCCGGCCTGCTGACCGGTGACAGCGCCACGGAGCGTCGCCAGCATGCGCTGATCGGCGCCGGTATCGGCGCGCTCAGCGGCGCCGCGGTAGGCCAGTACCAGGATCGCCAGGAACGCGCACTGCGCGAGCGCACTGCCAACACCGGCATTGATGTGCAGCGCCAGGGCGACAACATCATGCTGAACCTGCCGGACGGCATCACCTTCGACTTCGGCAAGGCGACCCTGAAGCCGCAGTTCTACGGCTCGCTCAATGGCGTGGCAGGCACCCTGCGTGACTACAACCAGACCATGATCGAAGTGGTCGGCCACACCGACAGCATCGGCAGTGACGCGGTCAACAACCGCCTGTCGAAAGAACGTGCCGACTCGGTCGCGCAGTACCTGATCGGCCAGGGCGTGCAGAGCGTGCGCATCGAAACCCTGGGCGCCGGCAAGTCGTACCCGATTGCCGACAACAGCACCGATGCCGGCCGCGCCAAGAACCGCCGCGTCGAGATCCGCGTGATTCCCCTGAAGCAGTAACGCGTAGCGTTACGGTTCCGGCGTAGCCGGAACGAAAATGCCGCCCTTGCAGGCGGCATTTTCTGTAGGTGCCGAGCTTGCTCGGCACACCGATAGCGCTCCCGGTTGCGGTTTCTCCAAACGGCGCCGACCAAGGTCGGCATCTACCGAAAGCCACGTAGCCGGAACGAAAATGCCGCCCTTGCAGGCGGCATTTTTGTGGGTGCCGAGCGTTGCTCGGCACGCCGATAGCGCCCGTAGAGTCGGGGGGGGGGGCCGGCTGGGGACGGGAGCGGACGCCACCGAGGCACGCGAGGAAGCCCCCCCCGCCCCCCCCGGCTGAGACCCGGGCGCCCGCCGCCCCGCCCCCCCCCCCCCCCCCCCCCCGACTCTACGGAATGCCGGTAGATCCACGCCATGCGTGGATGCTTCCGGTCATGCGGCCGAAGCGGCCACCTTCTCCAGGATCCGCTTGCCGCTGCTTTCCAGCGCCGCGTCTTCCTTTTCCTTCTGCTGCTGCGCCAGCTTCGCGCCCGGGCACTGCGCCAGCATGTAATTGGCGTCGAAGTTGAGCTTCTCGACCAGGAAGTCGACGAATGCACGCACCTTCGGCGAGACCAGGCGGCCACCGGCGAACACGGCGTTGAAGTCCACTTCCGGGCCAGTCCAGCCGGCCAGCACGCGCCGTACCATGCCCGACTCGACGAACGGCTTGGCCATCACGTCGCCGGTCAGCAGCAGGCCTTCGCCGCACACCAATGCACCATTCAACGCAGACATGTCGTTGGCGGTCATCAGCGGGGTAACAGGGAAGTCGCGCAGCTCGCCGCCGTTCTCGCCCAGCTGCCAGGTGAAGCGCGGCGAGTTGCCGGTGTGGTACGGCTTTCGCATCGCCAGGATGCGATGGAACTGCAGCTCTTCCGGGTGCAGCGGCTCGCCATAGCGTTCGATGTAGGCCGGGCTGGCGAACACCTGCGTGCGCAGGCTGCCCAGCTTGCGTGCCACCAGGTTGGAATCGGGCAGGGCACCCACGCGCAGGGCCAGGTCCGCCTCACCTGCAATCAGGTCCAGCTTCTCGTTGCCCATATGCATGTCCAAGCGGATCTCTGGATACTGCGCATGGAACTGGCCCAGCAGCGGCGCAATCCAGGTGATGCCGATCGAGTAAGGCACAGTGAAGCGCAGCCAGCCGCGCGGACCGGACTGCAGCTGGCTCACCGCGCTCTCGGCTTCTTCCAGCTCGCGCGCGATGCGCTGGCAATGTTCGTGGTAGATCGAACCGGCTTCGGTCAGGCCGAGGCGGCGGGTGGTCCGGTGCAGCAGGCGCGCACCGAGGCGCGTTTCCAGCTCCTGCACTTTGCGGCTGACCGTGGTCTTGGGCAGGCCGAGCGATTTGGCAGCGGCAATGAAACTGCCTTGTTCGACCACTTTGACGAAGATCAGCGTCTCGTTGAGATCGTGGGACATGGTCTGGGATCCTGTACGTCGGGGATGGGACAATCGTGACAGAACGATTGGACCGGGAGCGGGATGATTATTCCCCTTAATCAGGACTAATCAAGTAAAGGTTTGAGGTCTATCGTGGCGCCATTCGTTATTTGGAGCCCGTCCGCCATGAGCCTGCGCAACATTCTTGCCCGTCTCCGGAACGCCGGCCAGAGCACCCTGGACCTGGCAATGACCGTTGAAGTTCGCCCGAGTTCCTTGGTACACAAGGACTTCCGTGAGTTTACCGCGCCGATGCGTCAGCAGCGTGGCGGTGCCATCCGCCTGGCCCCGCACAAGGGCGACCGGCTGCGTCGAATCGGGACTATCCCGGATTTGGGAGGAAATGTCCCGTGAATGGGATGCTGACGCCCGAAGTCCTGGTCCTCGGCGGCACCGGTGCCGTCGGCCAGGGCGTGGTTGGCGCACTGCTGGAAGCCGGCAGCCCGGTGCTGGTGGTCGGTCGCGACCCGGGCCGGCTGGCGGCGCTGCATGAGCAGTTCGCCGATGAGCCGGGCCTGGAGACGCTGCTGGGTTCGCTCAGCGATGACGGCTCGGCGCGCGTACTGGCCGAACGCATCGCGCATCGCCCGCGTCCGCTGGCGGCAGTGATCGCCGCAATGGGCGGCCCTTACCGTCGCGGCCGGGTGACTGACCGCAACGGCGATGAACTGCTGGGCGCGATGCAGGCCGATCTGATGCCGCACGTGCACGCAGTGCGTCATCTGCTGCCGCTGCTGCAGGACAACGTGCATGCGCGCCGCTACGTGATGATCGGCAGCCCGGCCAATGCCAAGCCATGGGCGGGCTACGGCGAAACCTCGATCACCACTGCGGCGCTGCGTATGTACGCGCAGGTGGTGCACCAGGAAGCCCAGGCATTGGGCGTGCGCGCGCAGATGCTGGAAGTCTGCAGCCCGGTGTGTACGCCGGCCAACGCGGCCAATGCCTGCATCGAGTGGCCCAGCTCACTGCTGGTCGGCCGTCGCGTGGTCTCCCTGCTCGACGGCTGCCGCGACAACCGCGCCATCGTCCGCTGCGACAGCAGTGATGCCGAACTGCCGCGCGGCCTGCTGCACCTGGACGTTCCTCCCCTGTGGCGCGATACCGCAGGCGTCGCTTGACCTCGACCATGGTTGAGGTCGCAGGATACGCCGCCTGTTTTTGCAACACGTTCTCATCTAGCTGTACCACCCCTCCGTACGGATGCATGCCATGACTTCCCCCAATTCCACCCCACATCGTTTCGGCCATCGCATCGCGATGGTCGGCGTGTCGATCCTCGCCGCAGCCGTGCTGGCGGCCTGCAGCGGCGGCCACGCCGAAGAAGCCGGTGCACCGCCGCCGCCGCAGGTCAGTGCTGCACCGGTGCTGGTCAAGCAGGTCAGCCAGTGGGACGAGTTCAGCGGCCGCGTCGAAGCGGTACAGAGCGTTGAACTGCGCCCGCGCGTGTCCGGCTACATCGACAAGGTCAACTACGTCGAAGGCCAGGAAGTGAAGAAGGGCGAAGTGCTCTTCACCATCGACGCGCGCAGCTACCAGGCCGAGTACGATCGCGCCGCTGCCGAACTGGCCCGCGCCCGCACCCAGGCCACGCTGGCCCGCAGTGAATCCGAGCGTGCCAAGCGTTTGTCCGAGCAGCAGGCCATTTCCACCGAGACGGCCGAGCAGCGTCGCGCTGCGGCTGACCAGTCCGGTGCCGCCGTACAGGCGGCCCAGGCTGCGCTGGATGCGGCCCGCCTCAACCTGGAGTTCACCAAGGTGCGTGCGCCGATCGACGGCCGCGCCGGCCGCGCGATGGTCACCGCCGGCAACCTGGTCACCGCCGGCGACAGCGCCAGCGTGCTGACCACGCTGGTCTCGCTGGATACCGTGTTCGTCTACTTCGATGCCGATGAAAGCACTTTCCTTCGCTATGCACAGATGGCACGCAAGGGTGAACGCCCGAGCGAGCGTGACAGCGATCTGCCGGTGAAGGTCGGCCTGTCCGGCGAAGAGGGTTACCCGCATTCGGGCAAGGTCGACTTCCTTGACAACCAGGTGGCACGCAGCACCGGCACCATCCGCGTCCGCGCGCTGCTGGACAACGCCGATCGCCAGTTCACGCCGGGCCTGTTCGCCCGCGTGCAGTTGCTCGGCAGCGGCCAGTTCCAGGCCCTGCTGATCGACGAGAAGGCTGTTCTGACCGACCAGGATCGCAAGTACGTGTACGTGGTCGACAAGGATGGCAAGGCCCAGCGCCGCGACATCCAGCTCGGCCGCACCGCCGACGGCCTGCGTATTGTCGAGCATGGCCTGGCGGCCGGCGACAAGGTGATCATCGACGGCGTGCAGAAGGTCTTCATGCCGGGCATGCCCGTGCAGGCCAAGGCCGTGGCGATGCAGCCGCAGGCTGCGCCACCGGCACCGGGCCGCGATGCCACCGCCGCGCTGAACCACTGATCCGCCGTCTCCTGATCCGCGTCCCCGCTTAGCTGCCGGCGCCAGCAGCAGCCTTCCCTGCCTTCGTCATCTCGGCGAGGGGCGGGGAGGCTGTTGCCCGCCGAACGCCTTTCCCAGGAATTCCTCCATGGACTTTTCCCGTTTCTTCATCGACAGGCCGATCTTCGCGGCGGTGCTGTCGATCGTGATCTTCGCCGCAGGCCTGATCACGATTCCGATCCTGCCGATCAGCGAGTACCCCGAAGTGGTACCGCCGTCGGTGGTCGTGCGCACGGTGTATCCGGGCGCCAACCCCAAGGTCATCGCCGAGACCGTCGCCACCCCGCTTGAAGAGGCCATCAACGGCGTCGAAGGCATGATGTACCTGAAGTCGGTGGCCGGCTCGGACGGTGTGCTGCAGATGACCGTCACCTTCCGCCCGGGCACCGACCCGGACGCGGCGGCGGTGAAGGTGCAGAACCGCGTGGCGCAGGCGCAGGCGCGCCTGCCCGAGGACGTGCGCCGGCAGGGCGTGACCACGCAGAAGCAGTCACCGACCTTCCTGATGGTGGTGCACCTGACCTCGCCGAACGGCAAGTACGACACCCTGTACCTGCGCAACTACGCGCGCCTGCACGTCAAGGATGCGCTGGCACGTATTCCGGGCGTGGGTGACGCGCAGATCTTCGGTGGTGGTGACTACGCCATGCGCGCCTGGCTGGACCCGGACAAGGTCGCCTCGCGCGGCCTGACCGCCAGTGACGTAGTGCGCGCCATGCGTGAGCAGAACGTGCAGGTCTCGGCCGGCCAGCTCGGCGCCGAACCGCTGCCGAACAGCCAGTTCCTGACCCTGATCAATGCCCAGGGCCGCTTGAAGACTGAAAAGGAATTCGGCGACATCGTGCTCAAGAGCGGTGTTGATGGCGAGATCGTGCGCCTGGCCGATGTGGCCCGCCTGGAACTGGGTGCCGGTGACTACACCCTGCGTTCGCAGCTGGACGGCAAGAACGCGGTGGGTATCGGTATCTTCCAGTCGCCGGGTGCCAATGCACTGGAGATCCGTGACCAGGTCATCTCGACGATGGACGAGATGCAGAAGACCATGCCGGCCGACGTGAAGTACGAAGCCGTGTATGACACCACCATCTTCGTGCGCGACTCGATCAAGGCCGTGGTCTCCACGCTGCTGGAAGCCATCGCGCTGGTGGTGCTGGTGGTGATCCTGTTCCTGCAGACCTGGCGTGCGTCGATCATTCCGCTGATCGCGGTGCCGGTGTCGGTGGTCGGTACCTTCGCCGCGCTGTACCTGCTGGGCTTCTCGATCAACACGCTGAGCCTGTTCGGCCTGGTGCTGGCGATCGGCATCGTGGTCGATGACGCGATCGTGGTGGTGGAAAACGTCGAGCGCAACATCGAGGAAGGCCTGTCGCCCACCGCCGCGGCCCACCAGGCCATGCGTGAGGTGTCCGGCCCGATCATCGCGATCGCGCTGGTGCTGTGTGCCGTGTTCGTGCCGATGGCCTTCCTGTCGGGTGTCACTGGCCAGTTCTACAAGCAGTTCGCGGTCACCATCGCCATCTCCACGGTGATCTCGGCGATCAACTCGCTGACCCTGTCGCCGGCCCTGGCTGCGCGCCTGCTGAAGGCCCATGGTGCGCCGAAGGACGGCCCGAGCCGCTTGATCGACCGCCTGTTCGGCTGGGTGTTCCGTCCGTTCAACCGCTTCTTCAAGTCCAGTTCGGAGAAGTACGAGCGTGGCGTGGCTCGCATCCTCGGCCGTCGTGGTGCGGTGTTCGTGGTCTACGCGATCCTGCTGGTCGGTACCGGTGTGATCTTCAAGCTGGTGCCGCCGGGCTTCATCCCGACCCAGGACAAGCTGTACCTGATCGCGGGTGTGAAGTTGCCGGAAGGTTCGTCGATCGCGCGTACCGATGAAATGCTGCGCAAGGTCGCCAAGATCGCCCAGGAAACCGATGGCGTGGCCCACACCATCTCGTTCCCGGGTTTGAACGCGCTGCAGTTCACCAACACGCCGAACACCGGTGTGGCGTTCATTCCGCTCAAGCCGTTCGCCGAGCGTCATGGCCGTACCGCCGCGCAGATCAACGCCGAGATCAACCAGAAGATCGCCGGCCTGCAGGAAGGCTTCGCCTTCTCGATGATGCCGCCGCCGATCCTCGGCCTGGGCAACGGCAACGGCTACCAGATGTTCATCGAGGACCGTGGCAACCTGGGTTACGGCGCGCTGCAGAATGCCGTACAGGCGATGCAGGGAACCGTTGCGCAGACGCCGGGCATGGCCTTCCCGATTTCCAGCTACCAGGCCAATGTGCCGCAGCTGGATGCCGAGGTCGACCGCGTCAAGGCCAAGGCACAGGGCGTGCAGCTCACCGAACTGTTCGACACGCTGCAGACCTACCTCGGCTCGGCCTACGTCAACGACTTCAACCAGTTCGGCCGTACCTGGCAGGTCATCGCGCAGGCGGACGGTCCGTACCGCGAAACGGTCGAGGACATCGGCAAGCTGCGTACCCGCAATGACCGCGGCGAGATGGTGCCGATCGGATCGATGGTCACCATCAAGCAGACCTTCGGCCCGGACCCGGTGCTGCGCTTCAATGGCTATCCGGCGGCGGATCTGGCCGGTGAAGCTGACCCGCGCCTGCTGTCTTCGGCCGAGGCGATGAACAAGCTGACCGAGATCGCCGGCAAGGTGCTGCCGGTGGGCATGACCACCGAATGGACCGACCTGAGCTACCAGCAGGCAACCCAGGGCAAGGCCGCCTTCATCGTGTTCCCGGTGGCGATCATGCTGGCCTTCCTGGTGCTGGCCGCGCTGTACGAGAGCTGGTCGCTGCCGCTGGCGGTGATCCTGATCGTGCCGATGACCCTGCTGTCCGCGCTGTTCGGCGTGTGGCTGACCGGTGGTGACAACAACGTGTTCGTGCAGGTCGGCCTGGTGGTGCTGATGGGCCTGGCGTGCAAGAACGCGATCCTGATCGTCGAATTTGCCAGAGAGCTGGAGATGGGCGGCAAGGGTATCGTTGAAGCTGCGCTGGAAGCCTGCCGCCTGCGCCTGCGCCCGATCGTGATGACCTCCATCGCGTTCATCGCCGGCACCGTACCGCTGGTGCTGTCGCACGGTGCAGGTGCCGAGGTGCGCTCGGTGACCGGTATCACCGTGTTCGCCGGCATGCTGGGCGTGACCCTGTTCGGCCTGTTCCTCACCCCGGTGTTCTACGTGGCCCTGCGCAAGTTCGTCACCCGCAACGGTGGTGGCCAGCTGGTGCAGCACGGCGAGCCGACCATCCACCACTGACATGGAACCCCGTCGCCGCCGGTCGCTGGCCGGCGGCGGCTTCCCCCTCACGAGGCAAGAATCCATGAACTCTCATCAGAACAAGATCGCGCTGGTCACCGGCGCCACCCGCGGCATCGGCGCCGAGACCGTGCGCCAGCTGGCCCAGGCCGGCGTGCATACGCTGCTGGCCGGCCGCAAGCGCGAGACCGCCGTAGAGCAGGCGCTGAAGCTGCAGGCCGAGGGCCTGCCGGTGGAAGCCATCCAGCTGGACGTGACCGATGCCGCCAGCATCGCCGAAGCGGTCGAGCAGGTACGCCAGCGCCATGGGCGCCTGGACATCCTGGTCAACAACGCCGGCATCATGATCGAGAACCCGGCGCAGGCGCCGTCCGAACAGTCGCTGGATACCTGGAAGCGCACTTTCGACACCAACGTGTACGCACTGGTTGCGGTGACCCAGGCCTTCCTGCCACTGGTCAGGCAGGCCAAGTCCGGGCGCATCGTCAACGTTTCGAGCATGCTCGGCTCGCAGACCCTGCACGCTGATCCGACCTCGGGCATCTACGATTTCAAGATCCCCGCGTACAACGCCTCCAAGGCAGCGGTGAACAGCTGGACGCTGGCACTGGCGCATGAACTGCGCAGCACCCAGATCAAGGTCAATACCGTGCATCCGGGTTACGTGAAAACCGATATGAACGGCGGACACGGCGAGATCGAGATCAGCGAAGGCGCGCGCTCCAGCGTGCAGATGGCACTGATCGGCCATGAAGGCCCGAACGGCAGCTTCACTTACCTGGGCGAGGTGCTGCCATGGTGATCCGTACGTTGGCGATGGCGGTCTCCTGTCTGGTGCTGGCAGGCTGTGTCAGCGTCGGCCCGAACTACAAGGCCCCGGTGCAGGAACCGGTGGTGCTGCAGGGGGCGCAGCAGCCGGTGTTCAGCACCACCTCGCCGGTGGCGAGCTGGTGGGCGCAGTTCGATGATCCGGTGTTGGAAGAACTGGTTCACGGCGCACTTTCGGACAACCTGGACCTGCGCGTGGCCGTGGCCCGCGTCAGCCAGGCCCGCGCGGTGTTCGTCGAAAGCCGCTTCGACCAGGCGCCCCACGTTACCGCGGGCGGCAGCTACGATCGCCGCAAGCAACCCGATCCGCAGCTGGGTGGGCAGCGGGTGTTCAGTGAAAGCTACCAGCTCGGCTTCGATGCGGGCTGGGAGCTGGATCTGTTCGGCCGCAAGCGCCGTGCTGCAGAAGCCGCGCGTGCCGACCTCGACGCCGAGCAGGCCAACCTGGCCGACGCACAGGTACTGATCGCCGCCGAAGTGGCACGCAACTACTTCGAGCTGCGCGGCACACAGAAGCGCATCGCCGTGGCCCAGCACACCCTGGTCAATCTGCGCGAGACGCAGAAGCTGACCGAGGCACGCTGGGAGCTGGGCGCCGGCAGCGAGCTGGACGTGCAGAGCAGTCGTGCCCGGCTGAAGGCGATCGAGGCCGACATTCCGCTGCTGGAAGTGGCCGAAACGCAGTCGCGCAACCGCCTGGCGGTTCTGCTGGGCCAGCGTCCGGAAACGCTGACCGCCATGCTTGCGCCGCACGAAGTGCCGGCATTCGCCAAGGCGCTGCCGCTGGGCGATACCCGCGAGCTGCTGCGCCAACGCGCCGACGTGCGCGTGGCCGAGCGTCGTCTTGCCGCCGCTACCGCGCGGGTGGGCGTGGCCACGGCGGATCTGTTCCCGCGGCTGTCGCTGTCCGGATTCGTCGGCTTCCTCGGTGGCGATGCCAGTGGCCTGGTCAATGGCAACAACAAGGCCTGGTCGCTGACGCCGTCGCTGAGCTGGGCGGCCTTCGATTTCGGCACCGTACGTGCACGCCTGCGTGCCAGCAAGGCCGAGGCCGAAGGCGTGGCAGCACAGTATGAGCAGACGGTGCTGCTGGCACTGGAAGACACCGAGAACGCGCTGACCCGCTATTCCAAGCAGCAGGCGCGGCTGGCGATCGTGGTCGAGCAGGCGCAGGCGGCACGCCGTGCCGAGTCGCTGGCGCAGATCCGCTATCGCGAGGGCTCGGAGGACTTCCTGACCCTGCTGGATGCGCAGCGTACGCAGCTGGCAGCCGATGATGCGTTGGCCGCGGCCGAGTCCGAGGTCAACGTCAGCGTGGTGGGGGTGTACAAGGCGCTGGGTGGTTGGGGTCAATCACCGCAGCCGGCGAGTGTGGCGCAGGTGCAGTAACCGCAGGGGGCGGAAGCAGCGGCTTCCGTCCCTTTCTTCTTTCAGGGCCAGTGATTGGCTGGTATCTCGCGCTCGCGCATGCGCACGATGCAGAAACGATGGCCGGTCGGTGCTTCCATCACCCACCAGCGTTTGATGAAGCCTATCCGGCGCGCGCCGAGCTTCTCCAGGCGGTCGGCCTCGGCGTCGATGTCGTCACTCTCGATGTCCAGGTGCACCCGTGAAGGGTGATTGACGCGTTGCACCTCCACGTTCAGGCCTGCGGGCGCGCCCTGCAGGTCGGCGTACTCGGCGCCGTCTTCGGCATAGGCGGGCTGCGCCTGCAGGCCGAGCGCGGCGGACCAGAAGCGGGCACCTTCGTCGGCGGGAATGCCCTCGCAATCGATGATGAAACCGGCCAGGCGGCTCTGGTGTGCCATGCCTTCCTCCACAGTTCGGGAACGAGGCCAGGGTAGCGCGGTGTGTGCTGTGGACGTTGTCACAGTCGTGACGTTTCTGACTCTGCCGGAAGCCGTGTCCGCCGTGTAACTAGTGGGGCAGATTCCAGGGAGTAAAGACGATGAGTGATGACAGGCGGGATACCCAGCGCATGCTGTTTGGCGACCCGGGGCCACCCGGCGCGGGCCTTTCGGTGGCGGTCGTTGTGCTGCTGGTGCTGGCGACGATGGCCGCTGCGATCGGTTTCCTGCGACTGCCTGATCCGATGCTGGGGCTGGGCCTGATCGGCGTTGCCGTGTTCCTTGCTGTCGGCGCCCGCATCTGCCAGGCGCGCAACCAGCACCAGGCGTTGTACCGGCTGTTGTCGCGGCAGCCGCCGCGGTAGCCACGGCTGCCGCAGAGATTCAGTGCTTCGGCCAGTCCAGCTCGACCACCAGCGGGAAGTGATCCGACGGCAGCACGCCGTCGATGCGGCGGTCATCGGTGAGGAAACTGCGGGCATGGAAGCCGCGCACCAGCACCCAGTCCAGCTGCACGGTGGCCTTGCCGGTGAAGTCGTGGAAGGTCAGGCGTGGTCCCTGCGGTGCCTTCACCTGCGTGCGTGTGTCCTGCAGCAGGCGGGTGAACGCCTTGTAGGTGTCACCGCCGGGCTCGCTGTTGAAGTCACCGGTCAGGACCACCGGCAGGTCGGCAGGCAGGGCTTGCAGGTGCTTGCCGATCAGCTCGGCACCCTTCACCCGGCGCGGTTCGTCCTCGTCGCGGTAGGGAAGGTGGGTATTCATGAAGTAGAAACGGCGGCCATCATCCAGGCGCCGGAACAGGGCCCAGGTGACCATGCGCGGGTACAGGTTGCCCCAGGTGATGCTGCCGGGTACTTCGGGCGTATCGGATAACCAGAAGTTGCCGGATTCCTCGATGGCCAGCACCTTGCTGTCGTAGAACACGCCCATGTGTTCATCGCCGCTGCCACCGCGGCGGCCTTCACCGAACCAGCGGTAGCCGGGCAGATGCCCGGACAGGAAGTCGGCCTGTTCCTTCACCAGCTCCTGCGTGCCAATCACGGCCGGGTGTGCATCGAGGATGACCTTGACCATGGCATCGCGACGGTCCGGCCAGCGCTTGCCCGGTTCGGTATCGGCCGGGGTACGGACATTGAACGACATCACTTTCAGTGGCGCCGGCGCAGCAGCCCAGGCGACGGCGGGCAGAGCAAGCGCCAGCAGCGCACACAGCGCAGGGCGACGGAAACGCGACAACATCGTGGAATTCCTCCATTCCATGAAAACGGTTTCATGAAGCATGCCATGGACGGTGGGGTCGGCGATATGCCGGGATGGGCGGATGGAAGACGCCGGGCGGGCGGTGAAGGTCCCGCCCGGCGGATCGCGCGGGCGCGATCAGGGGTCGTAGATCATCCCGTTCTCGTCACGGTTGTAATGACTGGTGACTTCGCGGGTGCCGTCGTCGTAGACCACGTACGACGTGCAGCGCTGGTGGAACACGTTGCCAGCGATGCGGAAGGGCACACACTCTTCCTGGACCTCGATGACCTCGGCAGCCGTTGTGGTGGCGACGGGGGCCAGCATCAGCACGGCCAGCACGGTGGCAAGCGAACACACCGATACGCCTTTATGCAGTCTCATTCCCACACTCCTTGTCGATGAGGATTACATCAGATACGGGTTGCCGTATTCGTCGATCCAGTACTCGGTGAGGAAAATCTCGCCGTCCGCATCGGGCATGGTCACGACGCAATGCTGGTGGATGCGGTAGCGCTCCACTTCAAATGGTTCGCAGCGCGTCACGCTGCCGGGTGGGCTGGTAACCCCGGCATTGGCGTTGCCGCTCGACATCATTCCAGCGAAGGCCACGGCCAGTGCGGCCATCGAGGCCAGGTGCAGTTTCATGGGCATCATCCTTGTGTCTGCAATCGCGCATCTGCGCGGTGTCGTGCAACTACCCCCGGGTAGAGCATGCACCCGAGCGGCAGCTGCTGCATGCGCGCCGGCCCGGCGGGCGGCCCGGCGCAGTCCCCTGCCGGCTCAGTCGCGCAGGTAAGGGTTGCCGTACTCGTCGATCCAGTACTCGGCTTCGTACACGTTGCCGAACTCATCGGTGTAGGTTTCCGTGCAGTGCTGGTGGACCCGGTTGTGGTCCACTTTCACCGGCACGCACGAAACATTTTCTTTCGGTCCCCCGGCATTGGCGTCCGCCACCGGAGCCAGGGTTGCCGTTGCCATCACCAACGCGGCCATCGCGGCCAGTTGCAGTTTCATAAGCATCGTCCTTGCTTTCTGCAATCGCGCACATGCGCATGGCGTGTGTAACACGCGAACCAGAGCGCCGGAAGTGTCTTGCCCGGATCAGTCCTCGATCTCGCCGCGCCGACTGGCAGCACGCACCGCCTGCGCGGTGGTTGCCACGCCCAGGCGCTGGCGCGCGCGTCGCAGATGATTCTCCACCGTACGGGCGGAAAGCCCCAGCGTGGCCGCGATTTCCGCCTGGCGACGGCCGGCGGCCACCCAGCGCAGCACCTCGCGTTCGCGCGTGCTCAACGCACTTCCGGAAAGCTCGGTGGGCGTCTCGGAAAGCCGGCGTGCGGCACGGAATGCTGCAGCTGCAGCAGCATCCAGCAGCAGTCGCGCGCTGGCCGATGCATCGATCGCTGTCCCGGCAAAACTGATCGCGCCTTCCAGCCCTGTGGTGCCGAACACCGGCACCTGCAGACCGTGCAGGCCTTCACCACGTGGCTGCTTTACCACCTGATAGCGTTCGCCGCGAACGCCCTGGCGCTTGCTCCAGAAGAACGGCGCGTCACTGTCCAGAACGTGGCGATTGACCGGACAGGCGTGCAGGTAGCGCGCGAGGTCGGTAGTGCTGCCGTCGCCGAACCAGTCGCCCTCGATCCAGTACACGCGCTGGGTACCGCGTTCCAACCCCGTGCCGGTGGCGAACACCAGCACGCGGTCGTAGCCCAGCGGTGCAGAGATGCCGCGTAGTACCGCGCCCACCGCACTCAGTGAGCGGGCGCGTTCCAGTTCCAGCAACGCCTGCACCAGATCGCTCACGCCAGTCAGCGCCCGGCCAATGCGTCGAGCAGCGTGCGCGCGGCCAGCTTGCCCAGCGAATTGCCGGCCAGCGGGCTGTCGCCGGTCAGCAACAGGCGGTCCTGCAGCACGCTGCCATCGATGCCGTCGTTGACGATCTGCACGCCCTGCTGCGCCAGGCGCTCACCGAAGAACCACGGCAGCTGCCCGGGCATGTAGCCGATCTCCGGCGTCTGCCGGTCCATCGCATCGGGGAAGGCACAGATGCGGTAGCCGCGGAACAGCGAACCACCGTCGGCCTCGTCAACGCCTGTGGCCAGCAATGCGGCCGGGCCGTGGCAGAGGGTGATGATGTGACGTTGCTCGGCCATCGCCCAGTGCAGGGCCGCCTTTACCGCGCGACTCTGCGGCAGTCCGATGAGGGCGCCGTGGCCACCGGGAATGAACACGGCTGCATAGTCCGACGCGGCATCGAGGCCTGCCACCACCTCATCCAACGGCAGTGGCTGGCGGAAGCGGGCTTCGTAGCGGTCGTACAGTCCGCCGATCTCCTTGTCCTCATGCGGGAACGCCCACCACTCGAACTTGGCGGCGTTGCCGGACAGCGTCGCCACATCGATGTCGAAGCCGGCCTTGTCCAGGTGGTACATCGGCAGCAGGGTTTCCACCGGATGGTTGCCGGTGGAGAACAGGTGGCCGTTGGCGGTGGGCAGATAGCGTTCGTCCGCAGCGATCATCAGCACCTTCCAGCGGCCATCGCGGCGAGCGTCGGGATAGTCGGCGCCGGACAGGTCGCTCTTCGCCGATGTGAACTGTGACAGCGAGTACGGCGACGGGAAGAAGGCGTCGCGCTCGGCCGGATCGGGGCTGGGGTGGCGGCTGGGCTCTTGCGTGTTCATGCGGACCTCCAGTGGGGTAGTAGAGCCAGCATAGAAGGGCGGATGCGTACAGGCGATGAGGGTTTTCCCCTCATTCGCGCGACGTTGCCACCTGTTGGCGCCAGGCATTCGGGCTCATACCGAAGGCGCGGCGGAAAGCACGACTGAATGCCGGTTCGGAGAGATACCCGACGTCTCCGGCGATCTGAGAAACCCGCCGGTTTCCGCTGCGCAGCAGCTCTGCGGCCAGTTGCAGCCGCGATCCAGCGAGATAGCGCATGGGTGACATGCCAGTGGCCAGGCTGAACCGCTGCGCGAAATTCGAGCGCGATTGATTCAGGCTTGCCGCCAGAGACTCGACCGTCCATGCCTGTGCGGGGTGTGCCTGCATCAACGCCAGTGCCCGCCCTATCAATGGGTCGGCCAGCGCATGCAGACGCTGGCAGTTGTGTGGACTGGAGGTTCCCAGCCAGTAGCGCAGCGTCCAGACAAACAACAGGTCGAGCAGGCGTGACAGCATAAGCCCACTGCCCAGGGTGGGCCGGGCCGCTTCAACCTGGATCGCGCCCAGGGTAACCGCCACCCAATCGGCCGAGCTGGCGGGAAATCCGTTTGGCATCCGGTCCACCCCGGGGACATGCAGCCAGCCGGGCAGGGCATCAAGCAGCAACTGGCTGCCTGGGCCGTCAAATCCAAAGGATGCCGTGGTCAGATGGACGGGCTGCAGAGCTTCGCCGGCACAGTCGATGCGATGTGTCCGGCCATGCGGCATCAACAGCAGCTCGCCGGCCTGCAGTGGCACGACCGCTGCATCCGCATGCAGACGTGCCGTGCCCTGTTCGATGAAATGGAAGCAGCCGCGCCCCTCGGTAATGATGCGGGTTCCATCGGGCTGCACGACGTGGCGGGTGATGTCGCCGCCGTGCATGCGCGAGGACTGGAAGATCGCAAACAAGGCATCGGATCCGGCCTGGAGCGATTCGGTGGTGTGGAGCCTTGGCATGGTTTTCAGGAGTCCGTGCATCGCCGCTGGCAGAGGCGATCCGTAGTCTGGTCGGGTGGCTTCAGGCAGCGCTGGTGGCTGTCGGGCAACGATCCCATCCAAGTGAGGAGTTCTGCAAGATGAGCAAGCCAAGCATCGTTCTGGTTCATGGTTTCTGGGGGGGCGCCGCGCATTGGTCCAAGGTGATCCTGGAGCTCGATCGCCGGGGTTTCCACGACCTGCATGCCGTGGAACTGCCATTGACGTCGCTGGCCGACGACGCAGAGCGAACCCGGCGCATGATCCGCCAGATCCCGGGGCCGGTGCTGCTGGTCGGTCATTCCTATGGTGGCGCGGTGATCTCCGAAGCCGGAAACGAACCCAACGTGACCGGCCTGGTGTTCATCGCCGCGTTCGCGCCGGATGCGGGTGAGAGTCCCGGTGGCATTACCGAGCAACAGCTGCCGCAGGCGGCGGCCAATCTGGCGCCGGACAGCGACGGCTATCTGTGGCTGCAGCCCGGCAAATTTCACGAGAGTTTCTGCCAGGACCTGCAGGCCGACGAGGCGCGGGTGATGGCGGTCACGCAGAAGGCGCCGATGGCGAGCACGTTCGGTGATGCCGTCAGTGACCCGGCGTGGCGACACAAGCCGAGCTGGTACCAGGTCTCCAGCGCTGACCACATGATCCACCCTGACAACCAGCGGCGCATGGCGGCGCGCATGCAGCCACGTGCCAGCATTACGCTGGACGCCAGTCATGCTTCGTTGGCATCGCAGCCGGTAGCGGTGGCCGAACTGATCACCGACGCTGCGGCCCACGGACAAGGCTGAGTACGCCGGTCATGCCTCAGTGGCGGTGTCCCGGCCCGCCAGAGCACTGCTGCCGTGATGCCGCCACGCTTGCGTTACTTGTTCTGCCGGTCGTGCTCCTGCATGTCTTCATGCAGGATCCGCCGCAGTTCGACGATGGCTGGCGTGGCTTCCTGCACGCTGTGCCCGGACACGATCACCTTCTCCGAATCCGCGTGCGGAAGGTGCGAGCTCCAGTAGGGCACCAGCCCGTCGTCGGTCTTTTCCAGCGGACCATCTGCCTTGGCGCGCGCGATGATCGAGTGGTAACGCACCTTCGGTGCCATCGGCAGGTCGGCCACGGCGCGCACGAAGGGATCGTCCTTGTCCAGGTTCTGGATGCTGTTCATCTGGTAGCCGTGCTTGCCGTCGTTGCGATCGATCTTGCCGTCGTTGGCGATGGTGGCCACGTCCTCCAGGACGGTCAGTGGCAGCCGTACCAGGCGGCCGATCCAGCGGCCGAGGCGGGTGCTCGCCACATCGGTACCGCGGTGCGGCGTGGCAATGAATACCACGCGAGATACTTCCGGTTCCGGCAGGAAGGTCAGCACCGGCGCGCCCTTGGTGCGCAGCAGCTCCTGCTGCGCAGGCGTCATCTGTGCGGTCGCCAGCAGGGTCTCTACCAGGTGGTCGCCGGAAGAAGACACCATCAGCCGTGAGATCACCCCACCCATGCTGTGCCCGACCAGCACCATGTCATGAGAGGCCTGCGCCTTGCCGCTGGGGTCGAAGTGCTTGAACACCTCATCCAGCGTGTGGCGCATCGCATCGTGGCTCATCGCGATGGGCATGTTGGTCGGGTAGTAGAACTGCCAGACCTGGAAGTCCTGGCGGATCTCGTCGTCGCGCATCAGCTCGTTGGCGACGTTGACCCAGGCTTCCGGGCTGCTGGCCAGGCCATGGATCATCAGCAGCACGCGGCGGTTCGGGTCGTAGGGCTGCATCATGTATAGATGCGGCGTGTCGATGCCGCCCTTGCCACCGAACAGCGAACGCAGCGATTGGTGGCTGAAATTGGAGCGCGCCAGCCACAGTGCGTAGCCTGCGGTGAAGTTCGCGGCCAATGGCACCTGCTGCCCATGCAGGGTGACTTCCGTGACCTGGTAGGGATCGTGGATCTCCAGTTCCGGCTCGTCGTCGTGCAGTACTTCCCACAGGTTCTTTCCGGAGAAGCGCAGCAGCACCGTCATCGATGGCGACGGCATCTCGCTCCAGCTCTGCGTGACGGGCGTGGTGGCCTGCGCGGCGGCTGTGGTGGCCGGCGGCGTGGTGGCCGTAGTGGCGGCTGGATCATCCATCACGGCCACCAGTTCGGCACCGAAGCCATCGCGGCGATGCACGCTGCGCAGCGTGCCGGTGAACGACAGCGAGGCTGCCGGTACCAGTTCGGTGGGCGTACGCGTATCCAGCGGTGATGCTTGGCCCGACGGCGCCAGCACGAACGTCCAGCGGCCCAGCTGGAAGTGGCTGGCTTCACCATGCACGCGCCCGGTGGCATAGGCGTTGTACAACTGTACCGAGGCTTCCTGCACGGCCAGGTTGTAGTAGTCGCGCACCTGGGTCTGGCGGTCTTCGAAACCGCGCTGGTTGGCCGTGCGCTCGGTGAAGAACAGGTAGGCGTAGGCCTGCCGCGCGACCTGCATCCACGCGTCCAGGCGCGGCTGGAAGTCCGCATCCAGTTCGGTGATCGCGCTCTTGGCACGGCCCGACGTGGAGTACTCGCGCTTGGGCGCGGGCAAGGTCATCGCATACTGCAGCCACAGTTCGGCCAGGCTTGAGCGCTTGTCCTCCTCGCGCACCACGATGCTGCCTTCCATCGCCTCGATGCAGGGCAGGCCTGGCTTGGCGCAGACGCCTTCGTCGAGGCCGGCGACGCGCAGCGTCTCCATGGTGGCCGAACTGAGCTTGCCGGTGGTCAGGATGTCGCCGCGTTTCAGGGCGATGTACTGGCCGGGGGTGACCGAGGCCACCTGCACCGACGGCCCGAACTGGCGCAACGTCGCGCAGCCGCCCAGGGTGAGCAGCACGGTGATGATGAGGGTCGTGCGGCCGATGAAGCCCAAGCCCGTGGTTGCCATACGATCCTCCTGCGCGGTGGCGCCACTCTAGCGGTCGGCATGTCAAAGCGGAAGATACCGGGCGGTCGGTTTGGAGCGCGGAAATGCCGCCAACCGGGCGATTCAGGCATTTCCGTGTGACACTGGGGTGAACAGGATGAATGCGGGGCTGCGATGCGATGGCTTGAGACCCGTGTTCCTCCGCCTCTTGTGATGCTGTTGTGCGCCGCCATCGGCTATATGGTCAGCCGATGGCAGCCGGGCGCGGCGCTGCAGCTACCCGTGCCGGAGTTGCTGGCGGGTCTGGTGATGGCCTTCGGCGTGGTATTGAACCTGCTGCCGAAGCTGGCCTTCCGGCGCGTGGGCACCACGGTCAACCCCCTGCGGCCAGCGACGTCGAGCGTGCTGGTCACGCACGGCGTGTACCGCTACACGCGCAACCCGATGTACCTGGGCCAGGCCACTGTCCTGGCAGGTGCCATGCTGTACCTGCAGAACCTGACCGCACTGCTGGCCGTGCCGCTGTTCGTGCTGTACATCAACCGATGGCAGATCATGCCGGAAGAGCGGGCACTGTCGGCCCGCTTTCCCGAGGCATACGCAGCCTTCCGCCAGCGCGTACGGCGCTGGCTCTAGCGCGGGTCAGGCCGTCACGGTGTGATCTGGCATTTCACGGCAGCGGAATAACCTTCGTAATCGTCACCGGCAATCACGTGCAGGGTGTGGTGCTTGTCGATGCGCTTCACGTAGGACGGTGCTTCGGTGTTGGCGTATTCGTTGACCGTGGTCACCGACCAGGTCTTGGCCAGGCGCTTCGGGTCGACACCGTTCAAGTAGACGAAGATGCTCTTCTCGCCCTCGGCGACATTCACGTCGGCATGGGTGACGGTACCGCCGAACAGGGCGACCGGCGTGGTTTCCGGCTCGAACGTGCCACCAGGCTTCCTGGCCAGGCCGGCTGCCTGCAGGGCATCGATAGCCTCGGCTTCGCTGAAGGTCGAGCCTGCCTTGCAGGCCAGCAGGGCTTCGAGTGTTGCGGTCCCGGGCGGCGCGATGGCGGGTGCAACCGCGTGCGCAGCCGGGGTCGCGGCAAAAGCAGCCAGGAGCAGAGCAGAGGTGATGATCACGGTTCTCATCGCAGGTCCTTCTGTAGGTAGTGGGCAGCAACGCGGACGGAGGATGCCGCCTCATTGTGCGATGTTCCAGTCAGTGCCGCGTGCAGCAATGGATCATGGCACGCCCCGGCCTCCGTCGTCCGATTCAAGCAAGACGGCGCCGTCGCCGCGTTGTGACAACTGGTCGCCAGGGTTTCGCAACGGACAGTCCTTCAGTGACAGGCAACCACAGCCGATGCATCCGTCAAGCTGGTCGCGCAGCTGGACCAGGCTGCGGATGCGCTCGTTCAGCATGTCGCGCCAGTTGCTGGACAGCCTTGCCCAGTCCTTCGAACTGGGCGCCCGTTCGGCTGGAAGATCATCCAGCGCGATCTTGATCGTGGCCAAGGGAACGCCTGCCCGCTGTGCGACCTTGATCACGGCAATGCGTCGCAGCACGTCGCGGCGGTAGCGGCGCTGGTTGCCGTTGTTGCGCCAGCCATGGATCAGTCCCTTGGCTTCATAGAAGTGCACGGTGGCAATGCTGACCCCGCTGCGACGCGCGACTTCGCCCACGGAAAGCGGAACGCTGACATCGATCTTCATGGCCGGGGTTCCTTGACCTCATCAATACATGAGGTTTTATAAGGCAGTTCCCTTTTTCCTGCATGTCAACCGTGGGCTGCAGGTCATGAATCATAGGTTTGAACGAAAATGGAACAGCAAGGCATCGCCGTCCCCGGCACCCGCTGGGGCGATCTCCTGTCCGGCCGCAATGCAGTGCGCTCACTTGCCCTGGCGGGCGGGGTCGCACTGCATGCGGTCAACGTCTACATCGCCACCACCATGTTGCCAACCGTGGTGGAGGACATCGGTGGCCTGGATCTCTACGCATGGAACACCACGCTCTTCGTGGTCGCGTCCATCCTGGGTTCGGCACTGTCGATCAAGCTGCTTGAACGTGCCGGGCCTCGTGGAAGCTATGCACTGGCGACGCTCATCTTCGCAGCCGGTGCCGTGATCTGCGCGCTCGCGACCTCGATGCCGATGATGCTGGTGGGGCGACTGGTGCAGGGTGTCGGCGGCGGCTTCCTGTTCGCACTGGCCTACGCCATGATCCGGCTCGCGTTCGAAGAGCCGCTCTGGCCCCGCGCGATGGCCCTGGTTTCGGGGATGTGGGGCGTGGCGACGTTGATCGGACCTGCGGTGGGCGGCGTCTTCGCCGAATGGGGCGTATGGCGGGCCGCATTCTGGTCGGTCACCGCGGTTGCCGTGTTGTTCGCGCTGCTGGCGTCGAACGTCCTTCCGCAGAGGGAGGCATCGTCTTCAGCTGCGGCCAGGTCCTCGGTCCCGTGGCTGCAGATCCTGCTGCTGACCCTGGCCGTCATCAGCGTCTCCCTTGGCAGTACATCCTCGAGCGCAGTCAACAATTTCGTTGGCATCGTGATGGCCGTGTTCCTCGCAGTGGTGCTGGTGAGGATCGAGTCCCGCGCGAAGCAGACGCTGCTTCCTTCCGGCGCTCTCCGGCTCCGCTCGCGGCTGGCCGCGTTGTATGGGCTGATGTCGCTGCTGGTGGTGATGATCACCAGCGGCGAGGTCTTCGTGCCACTGTTCCTGCAGGTGCTGCATCAGCAATCACCGCTTGCTGCGGGCTACCTCGCGGCGCTGATGGCGGCCGGTTGGACGCTCGGGTCGTTGGTCGGCTCCGGCTTCAGCGGGCGCGCCGTTGACCGGGCGTTGATGATCGGCCCGGCGCTGGGGTGGGTGGGCATGATCGGGCTGGCGCTGCGGGTGCCGGCTGCGGGCAGCGGTACGTGGTTGCAGATGGTCCCGATCTGCGTGGCGCTGGCCGTCATCGGGATCGGCGTGGGCCTGGCCTGGCCTCACCTGCTGACACGCGTGTTGACCTCTGCACCGCCGGAGGAACAGGAGCGCGCCGGTGCGTCGATCACCACCGTCCAGCTGTTCGCCACCGCGGCCGGGGCAGCGCTTGCCGGCATGGTCGCCAATGCCGCGGGATTGATCGATCCGGGTGGAGCCGAGGGAACCGCCCATGCGGCCCGGTGGCTGTTTGCCACATTCGCCCTGGCGCCGATGCTGGGCATGCTGCTGGTGAAGTGGTGCCGCCTGTAGGTGGACGTGAACTGAGGAACGGAGGAGGGCGCAGCGACCTTGCCGGGCCGCTGCGCCATACCATCAGTTGCTGGCTGCCTTCACGGCTTCGGCCGCGTCAATGATGCCTGGCCCGCAGCCACCCGGGCAGTTCGCTGCGGCGATCGGGTGCGCAGTGCGACGCAGGATGTCCTTGACCTGGTCGGTGGTCTTTGGCACCGGCGCCACCGCTTGCATCAGCGCGACGATGCCAGCGACGTGAGGCGCCGCCATCGAGGTGCCGGACATGAAGTCGAAGGCGTTGTTACCCACCGTGGACAGGATGCCCTGCGTCGGATGCTGACGGGTCGGGGCGCAGTTGGCCTGGTTAGGTGGCGTGGCCAGCGGCAGGAACTCGCCGACGGACGCGCGGCAGGACCAGGTTTCACCACCGGGTGCGGTGATGTGGATGCCTGCGCCATAGTTGGAGTAGAACGCGCGTCGCCCGCCCTGATCGTTGGCAGCCACCGCGATCACGCCCTTGCAGTTCGCCGGGGCGAACTCGGACACATCCAGATTGCTGTTGCCGGCGGCGACCACCACGATGGTGCCCTGCGCGGTGATGTCGTCGATTGCATCCTGCTCGGCCGGCGAGCAGGCACGGCGGCCGCCCAGGCTGAGATTGATGACTTCGGCCGGGTTCGCATTGGCCGGGACGTTGGGCACGTTGATGCCGGCACTCCAGAGCATGCCATCGATGATGTCGGCGGAACCGCCATTGCCCTGGTTGCCGAGTACGCGCACCGGCACGACCTTCGCGTTGTAGGCCACGCCGGCCACTCCGATCTGGTTGTTGGTCACCGCAGCGACCGTTCCAGCGACGTGGGTGCCGTGTGCGATGCCCGAGGCATCGAAGGCATCGGCGTCGCGTCCATCGCCATCGTCGGAGCCGCCACAGCCGGGATTCATTCCGCCGATGATGCATTGCCAATCACTGAACGGACGGGTCGACGAGATCATGTCGTAGCCCGGCAGCAGGTTGGCCTGCAGGTCGTTGTTGTTGAGGTAGCCCGAATCGACCACAGCCACCACCACGCCCTGGCCAGTGGAGCGATCCCACGCGCCGGGCAGGCGCGCACCACTGGTCGGATTGCTGTAGTGCCACTGCTCGCCGTAGCGTGGGTCGTTCGGTGTGGCGAATGCGCTCATCATGTAGTTCGGCTGCACATACTCGACGTCCGGATCGTCGGCGATGCGCTGCATCAGGATCTGCGCTTCCGGGAGGTCCAGTGGCTTGTCCGTGGTGACCACGTCGGCCCCGCCGCCCATGCGGCGTTGATGGGTTACGGACGCGGCTGCTGGCGGTGCGTTGCCGATCGAACGCTTGCTGCGCTGCTGGACGCCGAGGCGCTTCTTCAGCGCATCCTGCGCGGTGGTGGCGGAGACGCGCTTGCTGCTGCCGTCCCGGTACTTGACGATGAAACTGCTGTACTGCTCGTTGCTGGCCATGCCTCGCGTCCATACCCGTTCGGTGGGTTGGGCGAAGGCGGGGGCGCTGGCCAGGACCAGGGTGATGGCGCTGGCAAGGGAAACCCGAAGCGACGTACGCATGGATACAGTTCCTTTGTGGAAGATGTGTCGAACAGGCCGTGCCCTTCGGGCTCGGCTTGGATGTGAAGGGTGCAGGTGTCCCGTGGTCTCCTTTTGATGGCGACCAAGGACGAACGGCTTCGCGGACACATCCCCCCCAAGGAGAGGGTGGGAAATTTCTGAAGTGGTTTAGTGATGTCGAAAGCGAGAGAAGATGGCGGTTGCCGACATTGCTTGACGGCATCGGACCGCGATTGCGCCGGGGCGTCGAACTTCGCAGCGGCGTAGAGCAGCCAATAAAAAAGCCCGGAAACCCACGCTGGTGGAATTTCCGGGCTTCTCCGGTCCTTGACGAACCGTTCGTTGGTGGGGTGGGCCCTACCGCAAGGTGAACGTAAGTTGTTGATGGAGCTAGTGGTTAGTGGTGGTGCTCGATAGCGATACCCCCAGTCATACCCCCATTCTATGCGGCCTTGGCGGGTTCAATTCCATTCCGCTCCGCCACCCGCGCAGCCTGCCAGGCGTCCACCTCAGCCTCGATCCAGCCTACCGCGTTGCCACCGAGCGGCACAGGCGCAGGGAAGGTTCCAGCGCTGATCCGGTCGTAGATTGTGGTCTTGCCCAAACCCGTGCGGCGCTTGACCTCGGGCATCTTGATGAAAACGAGCGGCTCGGTAGCCATGGTTTCCTCCTTCAGATCGACGCCAGCGCCGCGCGCTGAGTCTTGGGTTTGCGCTCGGCCAGGCCGAGCTGGAACTGCAGGACGTTGTCGACCGCCGCGGGCTCCGCTGCCGGTCGCGCGCTGCGCGCCGGGCGGTTGAGCCGGCGCCATGCCGCAATGGCCGCATCGGGGTCGGCGTGCTTGCTGGTCGACCTGCAGGCGCACTCGACGAGGTGGCCACCGCCGGCGGACGCACAGCGCTTGTCATGGATGTGGCGCGCGCGGTGGCCGGCGGCGCAGTTCGGCAACCCTTCCGGGTGGCTGATATGTTCCTGGGTCATGGCTTGTTGCACTCCTCGATGTGGGCCTGGAGCTTTTCCAGGAGGAAGGCGGCTTGCGCTGCACGGTGGCGGCGGTCGTAGGTGTTGAGGTTGGCCGGCGCATCCCTGAGCCACTCCAGTGGCTCGACCAGCCATTTCGGATCGAACGGGAGTAGGGTGCGCGGGTCGACCTTCCTGTCGGGCGGGAAACAGTCCGGGCCGGCCCAGTCCTCGCTCTCGCCGCAGCGGACACACACGCGCTGCTGGAAGTCGTGGATCTTCTCGGGCTGGATGACGCGCGGGGTTTCCCACAGAGCGCGCACGACCCAGCCGCGCTTCGCGGCGTGATAGAAGTGCTCAGGGGTGGCAGTCACCCAGCACCCGGGCCCCACGTCGTTCTTGTTGCGGTACTCCCAGCGCACGGGTGGTTGCGAGTACAGCTCCTGCAGGAGGGTGTCGCTCCACTCGCGAACCTGGTCGGCAGAGATTGGCGCGCCGGCGGCGCCCAGGCGGCGCATGGTGGTGATGACCGCGGCGACAGGCGACGATGCCTTGGTGGCCTCGACAACGGTGGCCGGGGAAATGGGCAGTGGTGCGGTCATACGAACAGGTCCAGTTGGGCCGGCAGTGCCGGTGCGCGCGGCGGTGCCGGCAGCGGGGCGGGGGCAGTGGCGCGGATGCGCGCGCGCTGTGCAGCGTTGAAGGCGAACCAGAAGCCGAGGCCGTGTCGGCGCGCCCGGCACTCGCTGAGGAACACCCGGGCGGTGTGGATCGCCTGTGCAGTAGTGGACGGCTGGTCAGCCATGGGGCGGCTCCTTCCACTCCACCAGCGCCTGATCGCCACGCACGTACAGCGGGTGCCGGGGATAGCCCTGCTTGGTGGTTCCCAGGCACCACAGGCGAGCGCCGGCCTGCCGCATGATTTCTGCAACTGCGGCGCTGCGGCCCACTGCCATGGAATGGGCGCCCCAGGCACACACCACGTCGCCGTATTCGCGGGCGAGCCGCCGCAGCCAGTCATCGTTGAGAGGTCCGATTGGATCTGCGTGCACCAGCAGCTGCGACGGATCGGTCGAGCGAAGGGCGAAGAGGTTGGCGACGGTCAGGCCGTTGCAACCCCATGCCTTGGCGAAGCCCCGGCAGCGGCGAATGGTCGGGTCGTCCACCTCGGCATCGGCCGTGCTGGGGTTCAGCATCAGGAACAAGGCCGTGCCACGGTCGGGGCGCGCAACCTCGCTCGGACGCGTGAGCACGTAGCGGTAATTGCCACAGTCGCTGATGACGGCAGTTTGCACTTCAATGTCCTCTCTATGGGGACCGGTAGAATGGGCGGCCGAGAACGAAGTGGACCTGTTTTGGCTGCGAAGTCCGGGTGCAGCGGTGAGCAGCTGGTCAGCCATGGGCCTGCCCTCCGAAGATCAGGAGTAAGCAGTCCACCGGGCTGTTGTGCCCGTTCCCGTTGTGGTCGGGAAGTTCAAACTTGGGTCGGCCAAGGAAGAATCGGGTTCGTGCCCCAAGCTGCAGCGCGTGATGGAACCAGCCGACGTTGGTCCGGGCTGGGACCAAGAACACGGCCAGATCAGCCCACGGAGCTTGGTCAACGAACGGGCGGATGTTCGACCATGGCGGGTTGCAGAACACGCGGTGGCCTGTCCAGCTGATTGGCGCATCGGCGGTAGATGCCAGGGGCAGCAGACCATTCCCCGGCTCGCTGGCGCCGTCCAGCGTGAACTGGAATTCGGCATGCAGGGCGTCGAAGATGCCGCTAGGGGTGCGCCAGTTCTGGTGACGGCCCTTCCCATACCAATCGATGTACGCGCCGCCGTCAGCCATTGCCCACCGCCTGACTGTCGCCCTGACCGTTGTTCTCCGCGTAGTGCGGCATGTTGTCGTAGCCGCAGTCGTTGCACTCCCAGCCCGTGTCGAGGCTGGGCGATCCGCAGCGCAGGCAGCGCTGGTCGTCGTCATCCACGCCGCCGATATGCAGTTGCTCAACCACGGGACACCTCCACCTGGCTGTCGATCAGGGCCAGCGCTTCCGCAATGCCCTTGATGTAGGGGAGGTCGCCGTCGAAAACGAGGGCGATCCCACACACGGCATCGCGGATGGCATCCAGGTCCACGGCCTGCGCGGGCCGGGCGGCGTCGTACTCGGCAAGCGCAGCTCGCAGTTCATCCCCAATGCCGCGCAGGGCGTACCACTCAGCGCCGGAATCAGTCTCGAAGTCGAGGCAGTATCCCTGCGCCTCCAGCTCTGCATGGCGTCGATCCCACCATGCTCGCCCTGTGCCGTCCCCATCACGCTGGTAGCTCAGTTCAACCGACTCCGGCAGCGCGGCGCGCTCCCGCAACAGGCGCATCAGCTTTTCGCTCACCGACTCCCCCACCGGCTGGCGGTCGCCCTTCTCGATGCAGAATTCCGTTGCTTCGCCCAGAGCAACGCTATCCGGTTGCTTGGACGGCTGGCGGGCGGTGAGTGCTTCTATTGCGACTTCGAGCGCCTCATAAACGTCACACCAGCGAGGCCGCAGTCCTTGCCTTGGGCTGCTGCGCAGATAGGTGAGGTACTGACGAAGAAAAGTTGCAGCCTTTTCGCTTCGGCTATCCCCCTGACCACCCGGGGAGGGCTGGGCGGCGCGTAGCTCAGCAATCGCGGCAAGGATCGGCTCAGCGCCACCCTGTTCGGGATCGCAGCCAAGTTCCCGAGAGACCTCGGCCAGCGCGGCGCAGGCGTCTACAAACATGCGCTCGTAGTTCAGCCCACCAGGTTCAGTCAGGGAGGGCTGGGCGGAGAGGGCGGCGCGGATCACGGCAACGTGGCGGTCCACCGTTTCTGTGTCGTCGCTACAGAACGCAGCCAGATCATCCAGAGCCTTCAGCGCATCCTGACCACCCGGGGAGGGCTGGGCGGAGAGGGTTGGCGGATTCTCGATCAGAACGTGTCGAACTGCACCTATCAACGGGAACTGCTGCATCGCGGCCCGCAGTCGTTCGGTGAACTCGCCCGGGCTCTCTACGAACGGCCAAGTTCGCTCGGCCTGATCCCCCAGCCTCACCCTCCCACCGGGCTGCGCGTCCGCCAGGGTCTTGTTGTCGTTGCTCATGCCTGCATGTCCTTGCTGTTGGTGGAGCGCGCGCTGTGCGCGGCGAGGTGTTCCCAGCGTTCGGCTTCGCCCACGTAGTACTCGTGTCGTTCCTGGCGGACGGTGGCGGTGAACTGCACGTCGGTCAGTGCGCGCTCGGCAGCGGCGCGGTTGGCGGCTGCCATACGGGCTGGGTCGTGGTCGAAGATGTCGAGCTGGTTACGCACGCTGGACTCCTGGAATGGGTTACCGGCGAGTGGAAGTCCGGCCGGCGCGGAGCCCGGTCACCCGGGCGGGCGGTTGCTCAGTGGGTGTCGTCAGCGGCCAGTGGCGCGCGCTGCCGCTCGGCGGTGCGGCGCTGCATTTCGGCCTTGAAGGCTGGCCAGGTGGTCTGGAGGTCTTCCCAGCAGCGCCATGCGAAGAACACGGCACCGATGGCGCAGGCGAGGGCGACGGGTTCGACCTGGTTGCGCAGCGCCCAGGAGAGCGTGGCGAGCAGCAGGCCGACGACGACGGCGCAGAAGAAGGGCAGGGCCAGGTGGCGCATTACTCGGCTTCCCGGCTCAGGCGGTAGTCGGCGAAGCGATGTGCCTTCCAGCCGTCCACGCGGTAGTACTGGCCCGGCTCGACCTTGGCCACCCAAGCTGCGAGCAAAGCGTCTAGTTCGGCGCGCTGCTCGGCGGTGGCGCCGCTGAGGAAGTCGTCGCCGGATTCGCCGATTTCGTCGCTCAGTCGTTCCTGGGCCAGATCGCAGAACTGATCCGCCGTGAGCAGCGCTCCCGTATCGAT
Organism: Stenotrophomonas sp. SMYL8; assembly: GCF_036320065.1. Classification (NCBI taxonomy): domain Bacteria; kingdom Pseudomonadati; phylum Pseudomonadota; class Gammaproteobacteria; order Lysobacterales; family Lysobacteraceae; genus Stenotrophomonas; species Stenotrophomonas sp. SMYL8. The sequence continues at coordinate 37,814 of NZ_JAWIRR010000013.1, read as the reverse complement.
GACCTCGGTTTCGCCGATAGACACTTCGGTCACGTCTTGGCCGCAGGTATCGAATGCGTCTTTGATGGCTTCGTCGATGGACCCAAACGGGCCATGCCAGATTTCTTCGTCTTGCGACCAGCTGTAGGTGGGCTTATCCATTGCTCTGCTCCTGTGGGATGACTGCCATGCGGGTGATCGTTCCGTCGGCTGCGACCTCGGCCACGACGGTTGTGTCGCTGCCGGTGGCCAGATCGAGGCCGATACGGATTGGCGGGGTGATGGGCGGGATGCCGACGGTCATGGCGGCGAAGAAGTCGGGGTCGGTCATGAGGAGACGCCAGTGGCCTTCTTGATGGCAGCCTGCATTGCGTCGAGTACGCTGCTGGGTTCGTCGGCTTTGACGACGTTGTGGCGATAGAACGACTCCGCCATCTTCAGAGCGGCAAGCAGCTCGGGCGCGGCAGCGATAAGGCGGGCGTTGGCTTCGCTCGGTTCTTGGGTCGCTGGATCGATGATGTCCGAGGCGATTGCTACGTCGTCGGCAACGCCGCGATTCAGCACGTAGTACTCATCGATCACGAATCCAGACGGGCCTCCGTGGCCACCGTGGCAGACCTCCCACGGCGCCGGGGTATGCTTCGCAGCGGTCACGCGGCACCGCCTTTGACGCGGGCGAGCGCAATGGCGCGCCGGCCCCAGGCTTCCCGCGCCGCCTCGAACGATTCGTGATCGCTCGGCGAGTTGAGCCACCGGTCACGCGCTTGGTCGTAGTCGTCATCGGCTGCGACCAGCGCATCAATGGCCTCGGCCGCTTCCTGCAGCGCGTCGGCGTAGCGACGGGTGTCCGCGCCGTCGTCAGCTGCTCCGTGGAGCGCGCTCACCGCGTGGCGGATGGCCGGGATCTTGGAGGGGGCGCTCATGCAGCACCTGCCTGTGCGCGCGCTGCGCTGCGGACGGCAGCGACCGCGCCTGCAGCGCTCTGGCCATGACGCAGGACGGCGTTGGCCGCGATGCTGGAGGCGATGACAACCTGGTAGGGGAGGAGGCCCCAGCGGCGACCGGCGCGGGCGACGATGCCTGCGGCAGCAGCGGCGCGCTGAGCGTTGGAGTGGTTGGCGTGGGCGGCGCTCATGCGGCTGCTGCCTGCTGGAGAGCCAGCGGCTTGGAGCGGGCGATGGTGGCGACCTCGGTCGCGCCCTCGTCAATCGCGTCGGCGCATTCGGCCAGGTGTTCGGCCAGTTCGCGAGCCTCGGCCGAGGTCAGGCTGAGCAGGGAGGCATCGCCGACCTTAACGACAATGGTCCCTGCACCGGGCCGTGCTTCGGCGCGGGCTGTGCCGCGGCTGGTGGTGGTGATCGCGGCCATGGCTCAGCACTCCTGCCCGAAGAGGCGCTGGCCGAAGCCGATGCCTGCACCGATGGCGAAGACGAAGATGGCGTAGACGGCGGCGATGAGTGGCCACAGGGGCCGTTTGCGGCGCTGCATGGAGGTCTCCGGGAGGTATTCGCGTTGCTGGCGGCCGCAGCTATGCTTCGGCCATGGAATGGACGAACTGGCTGACGCTAGGGATTGCGGTGCTGGGCGCTACGCTCGGCGTGTTCAACGCCGTGTGGCTGATCCGCAAGGACACGGTCCGACTGAAGGTGCGATTCGTGACGCTTTACGTGCCCGGCGCCGACGTGTGGACTGGCGCTGTCGAGGTGATCAACACCGGCTACCTGCCGGTGACCATCAACGAAGTGGCCTTCCATTCCGGCCGGCGTTCCAAGACGCGCGCCGCAGTGATTACAGACTTCCTGCAACGAACCCAGCTCCCGCACCGGCTTGAGCCGAGGACGGTCGTCAGCGTTGCTGCTCATCCCGACATCCTCGGCAACATCGACAGCGGCCGATTCACCTGGTGCAGCACTTCGACGGCTTGCGAGACTCAGGTCTTCGCGAAGATCAAGAGGAAGAAGCGCTGAAGCCTGCAGGGCCTCGCCGGACTTGAGCGGGATCACCCGGATACGGGTGCGCAGCTGATTGATCCGCAACACCACGTACGCGTTGAGGGCCACGCCGATGCCGGCGATGGCGAGTGCTGCGTGCTCCAGGTTGATTGGGGCCATGCTGGGATCTCCTGCCGCCGGCCCCGGGGTGGGGTTTCATGGGCGGCTCGGAGACAGTAAAGCGATGCTTTAGTCCAAAGTCAAGCGGTGCTTTAGGTTCTTTCCAAAGAAAAGCCCTTCGTGAGTGAAGGGCTGTGTTGCGCTACTGCTTGAGCTTCGAGGGGTCGAAGCCAGATGTGTCGAATTCCCAGGCAGGCGACCCTTCTTGATAGACCTCAGCTTGAATCCTGACGACATCAGCGGATGCCATTCGCCGCACGAAGTCTGCGTAGCCTCGGATGAACAGGATCGTCGTGGAATTGTCGCTTGGACCAGCGGCTTCGTATGTTCTTGGCTTTTCATCGCCGAACCGCACTAGCACCCTGCAGCCGGAGTAGCTCCTGCAGAGCAGCTGTCCGCGCTCTATGCTCATGATGACATCACTTCCATGCTGCGGGTGCTTGCGAATGGTTAGCGTAGCGTGCTGCGGCCTTGAATAAGGACGATCGAACTCATGAGTATTAGTGCTCGACACTTCAGCTGTTACCGAAGCTTCACTGGTCATTGGGTCGTCGTAGGAGCGATAGACCCATTGCTTCCCTAGGTTGGCCTTCCTCACTTCTTCTTCTAGCTCGGGGATAAGCTTGGATGCTGCAGTACCCTCAGTTGTGGCTGGGAAGGAGCCTGCTAGGTCTTTTGCTGTAAGAAGGCGAGCTTCCGCATAACGGCTAGCGTCGTTCATTTCTGCGAATAGGCGAGATTTCTTTTGCTCAGGAGACTCACTCGGAGCAGTACCGAAGCTATCTCCGGGACTACTTGCGGTGTGATCGGGCCGCGGCGAACACATAGCTACCAGAAGCACTATCGCCGCCATCAAGACAACTACAGCGCACCCGGTTTTCCTTACACCATCGGCCCCAGCACTCGGTGGAGCTGGAAGGGTCCCATGCCTACGTCTATTAGGGTGACCGCAATTTGGGCAAGCTTCGGCTTGGTCACTGATCTGCCGTCCACACTCTTCACATGCGATAAGCGCCACCGCATCCCCCTGTTCTGATCCGTCAGTTGAATCTATCAATGCGATTACGTAGGTACACCTTGCCTCCGATTACGGTGTTAGGAGGCATGGGGAATGCTGGATACAGCCCTGCGTTTGCGCTGACTACATACACGGCATCGCCTCGATCCTGCAGGGCCTTTACCTGCTGGCCATTGCCGGTGTTGAGCAAATAAATCCCATCACCATCGAATGCAGTGACGCCGGTGTCGACCATCAGGGATTCCCCGGGATTGATTACTGGGATCATCGAGTCCCCGCGACCGGTAACCAGTACAAGGCGCCCAGGAGGAGGGACGAATCCAACGACCGACCGTATGTAAGTTGGCGCAAAGTCCATCGCACGCACGACGTCCGGAAAATCCTCGTTGATTGCTCCATCCCCCATGTCGGCATCTCCATCCAGCTGCTGGACGCGAACATAGCTCTGCGTGGTCGCAGGAGTGGAGACGATTGCTGCGGCCTCTCCCATCCCGAAGTGGGATAACGGTTTGCCAGTCAGCTGGGCCAGCTTTGGCAGCTTCCGCTTGTCGACTTTGCCCGTGCGCAACCAGCCCGACACGGCCTGCTCAGTGACGCCAAAGGAATCTGCGATCCCTTTCTGGGTCAATTTGGACTCTTCAATGGCCGAACGGATGGCGGCCGCCATGGCGGAATTGTCAAGCATCGCTTGATTGTCCATGGGGTGCCGAGTCAATGTAAGAAAGCAATGCTTGACTGCGAACTAAAGCGACGCTTAAGCTGGGCGCATGAATCATATCGCTGCTGCCGTAGAGAAGACGGGGGCCGGCCAAGCCGGGTTGGCACGCCTGCTCGGCGTATCGCCCCAAGCAGTCAATCAGTGGGTCAACGGCAATAGACCAGTTCCTTCGCGGCACGTGCTCGCCATTGAAAAGGCGACCGGCGTATCTCGGCACGAACTCCGGCCTGACGTGTTTGGCCCTAGCGCAGCTGCTGATTCCCAGGAGCAGCGGCCGACGGTGGCCGAGCAGATTCGCGCCGAGGTGGACAGCCGGATGAGCAAGCGCGCGCTGCGGAAGAAGCTTGGTGTACCGAACGACAAGCAGCTGGCGAAGGTGCTGCAGCTGCCGGCGGAGCAGGTTGAGGCCTGGCCGGAAGAGAAGAGTGTTCCGTCGCTGCCGCAGGTGATGCGGCTGCTGGGTGTCCAGGAAGTGAGTCAGGCGCCGAGCGCGCCGGCGGACCCGGACGAAGACCGAATCATCCCCGTGGAGGCTGCCTGATATGCGCGCGCTGGCGATCGTTTCGATGCTGTGTTCCATGACTGTCGGCCGAGCGTCGAGGTGCGCACGCCTGCCGCAGGCCAAGCCTTTCCCGTTGCCGGCCAGTGATGCAGGCATCTGGTCGTCCCTCACTGAAGAACAGGTGAGGGACTCGCTGGAGTGGTGGACGCGCGCGATCAGCTCCGAAGAGCTGTCGTTCTGGCGCCGGTATCGCGCTGCTAGTGCGTTTCGCCGCGCTCCGCGAACGTCTGGCGTAGCCGCTGAATGTGTTCGTCGAGTAGCGCAGCTTTTCCGTTCTCGCCGCTCTGCTTCGAAAAGAGCGAGTTGAGCGACAGCCTGGTCACGTAGTCCTCGACGTCCAAGATTTTTCGATGGTTTAGAGCCATCGCCAACGAAAGCACTGCCGTCATCGCCACTTCGTACTGATCGTCGTCCATGTCGCCCTCCTTGCGGGCTTGGTTGTTGGCACATCCAGCGTAACGCAAGGAGGGCGGCGCCAGCCGCACCCCAAAAGTTGATCTCCATAGCGGCCATGTTGCCGCGCAACAGAGCACCCGTCATGAAGCCCAAGCCCCATTTCCTGCCCAAGCGCCAGACGGTGATCTACGGATTCACCGAGCAGATGTTGCGCGACACCGGCTCCAACCGCCGCAGCTTCGCGATGGCGGTGGCTGACACGTATCTCTCGCTGCTGGGTGAGGACGACCGTGAGGTTCCGTTCCGCATCACCCTGGGCGGCGACGGCGATGCCGACAAGAAGCACAACGGCCAGATCCTCGGCCGCTATCTCGACGGTGTGGTGAAGACGCTGCCGGCCGATCTGGAAGACGCGTGGGTCATGAGCCTGCCGGAGCCGTACCGCAGCAACTGCGAGCGGGAGCTGGCGCGCCGTCGCGGCATCCTGCCGATCCGCATCGACGCGATCGACACCGCGGCGGACACCGTTGGCGTCGGCCAGCTGATGAAGGATTTCGGCGACCTCTGCGCGGCGATCAGTCCGGCTGTAGCAGACGGCGTGATCGACGAGAAGGACCGCCCGCACGGGCAGAAGATCATCAACGAGTCGGATGACCTGGTGATCAGCGCGCTGACCTTCCGCAAGGCGGTGATCCGCGCCATGGGTCTGGAGCAGACCGTATGAGCGCGCTGGCCCGCACCGCCGATATCGACACCAGCCACGCTGCCGCTGCGCGCGTGGTCAGCAACGAGCTGTCGCAGGCCACCGGCCTGGACCGCTACATGCTCGCCCGGCGCCTGCCTGAGCTGATGAAGGAGGGCCGGGTGTACCGCGGCCCGAACAAGCCGTGCGCGGTCAGCGGCCGCACGGCGTGCACCTGGTGGCCAGTGGCCCCGGGCCAGAACCTGGCATTGGGGATCTGACGTGGCTGCACGCATGACAGGCATGGTGTTCGAGCGCTATCCGGGTAGTGGCGGTGAGCTGCTGCTGGCGCTGGCTCTGGCCGACAACTCGCACGACGACGGCACCCGCATCTTCCCGTCGGTTGCCACGTTGGCTGTGAAGTCCAGGCAGTCGGAGCGCTCGGTGCAGTACCAGCTCCGGAAGATGGAGCGCATCGGCTGGCTGGAGGTCGTCAGCGAGGGCGGTGGTCGCATGAAGGGCTACAAGTCCGGCGGCCGTCCGCGTGAGTACCGGATCAGCCCGTACTGGATCGCCGGTGGTGATCTGGCCATGGATGGGGACGCTGGAGAACAGCCCGAAAATTCAAAGGGTGCAAATTCTGCACCCTTTGCAAAGGGTGCAGAACAGAGTCGGAAAGGGTGCAAAACGACGCAGGAAAGGGTGCAACCAGACGTCGAAAAGGGTGCAACAGCTATTGCACCCGAACCTAAAGCAACCAAAAGCAACCAAGAGCAACCCTCACACCGCGAGTGTGAGCGCGAGGCCGATCCGCTGGCGCTGACCACCGAGCAGGTCGACCGCGAGCTGGCCGGATTCGGCAGCACGCCACACGGCATCGACCGCGAGCAGCTGGCCCGGTTCGTCCGGCACCGCGCAGCGATCCGCCGCCCGCTGTCGGTCCAAGGCTGGTTGCAGGTCCGCCAGCAGCTGGTCGACCTGATGGCCGCAGGCCATGACCCGAACCAGTCCCTGAAGCAGACGATGGCCGCCGGCCTGTCGCTGCCCGTGATCCCTGTCGCCCAGCCATCCGCAGGAGCAACCCATGCAAGCCCTCAACACGGTTCTGCCGACCGCACCGAGCAGCTCGAGCAGCAGTTCTACGCCCAACGCCGAGGCGGTGGCCACGGTGGAGGCGCTGGGTTCGAACCAGGTGATGTCGTCGACGCCGAGTTCGCCGTCGTCGGCTGAGCCGCTGAGCGAGGCGCAGTCGGCCTACCTGTGGGAGTTCTGGAAGCAGATGACGGCCATGTTCCCGGGCAAGTGGGAGCGCGAGAACGGCGCGGCGCCGTTCAAGAAGGACGGCAGCCTGACCATCGCGGCCGGCACGTGGTTTCAGGTGCTGAAGGGCCGTAGCCGGGCACAGCACGCGCGCGGCATGGCCTGCTGCCTGACCGAGGGCCGAGAGTGGCCGCCGAACCCGCCGAGGTTCCTGACGATGTGCCTGGACATTCCGGTCATGGCGGCGGTCGAGCGGGAGATGGCGCCGGGCCGGCCGCAGAGCGGCTTCACGGTGCTGGTGCGGTCGCTGCTGGACTTGCACGTCTACGCCTCGGCCGACCACGGATCGCAGCAGCGCCGGATGCTGGAGGAAGCCTACACGCGCGCTGTCCAGCACGTGGTCGACGGCAAGCCACTGCCGCAGCCGGTGCTGGCGATCGAGCAGGAGAAGCACGGCGTGCGGCCGGTTCGTGACCGGGAGTCGGCGCGAGCTGCGATGGAGCGGGCAGCGGCCGAGCTGAACTTCGATGGTGACTGATGCGGAGCTGGTTCAGTCGGAGCAGGCCGGCCGCTGGGCACGCGATGCCTGCCGCAGTCGGGAATCGGCACCGCGGTACGAGATGGGGCTGGACGGTGTGACGCGGCGTCGCCGCTGGCAGACCGGGTGGGACAAGCGGGACCAAGAACTGAGCGCGGCGCGCCGCAGCACCACGAGGAACAGACGCTGATGGACTTCACCAAGTACAGCACACGCAGCCGGTACGCCAAGGAGATCAACGCCGGTTACTCGGCGCGGCTCAACGGCCTGCGCCTGAGCGACAACCCGCACCTGGTCTGGATCGAATGCGAGACCGAGGACGGTGCAAACCGGCGCGCCGGCCCGCTGAGTGAGAAGGCAGAGGCGTGGCAGCACGGTTGGCGACTGGCCGACGAGGCAGCGCGCTGATGTGGTCCAAGGCGCCACCGCCGACGAAGGAAGAGGCCGCCCGGATCGAGCTGGCCAAGACCGGCCCGTGCATGGCCTGTCTGGCGCTGCTGCAGCAGCAGCTGCTGGAGCCGGAGCTGGTGGTCTACGGCTGCGACTACAACCACGCCAAGAGCGGGAACCTGCGCCGGGGGCACATGTTTGGCTACGCGCTCTGCAAGTGGCACCACATGCGGCATCCGATGGAGGGGAACACCTTCGCGACGATGCGCCAGATCTACGGCCCGAGCCTGATGGATGGCTCGCGGACCTTCCACGAGACGTACGGCTCCGACGACGAGCTGATTGCAAACCAGACCTGCGTGAACGAATTGAGGGCGGCAGCATGAAGAAGACGAAGGCCATGGCGCCGAGGATCAACCCCCAGCGTGCGCCACGCGAGCGGCGAATGGATCACAACACTGTTTCCCGCCCCAAGCGGCTGAAGCCGACGAAGAACGAGACCGGCCCAGCCGAGACGGTGGAGCAGTTCAAGGCGCGTGGCGGGCGGGTGCAATACCTGACGGCCAGCTGGGAACAGCGCGCATGAACGCCGTATTCCGAGTGGGCCAGCTGGTCGTCGTGAAGGAGGATCCGGACGTATTCCCGTTCTGTGGGGAGATCGCACGTGTTTCCGTTCTCGATGTCCCTTGCATGGATGGGCTCGGAATGGAGGTGGTCAGCGACCACCTCGGCCGGTTCAAGGGCACCTACGAGCAGTTTGAGCCAGTTCCTGAAATCAAGGGGAGGCACTGATGGACGCCATCGAGAAGCGGGCGCGGGAGCTGCTGGACCTGCATGCCGAACCGTCTGTCGCAGCAGTCGAGGGTGGCGGGACGTGGTTTGTGGTGCGGGAGCAGGACGCGCTGGCAGCCATCACCGCCGCCCTCACGCCGCCCGAGGGCTATGTGCTGGTGCAGGAGACCCAACTGCGCCACCTGCTGCGCGATGCGATCACCTCGGTCGAGTTCATCGCTGGGCGCGGGCAGTCCAAGCCCCTGTCGAGGCGTGTCAGCGAGCAGGCCTGTGCACTGGTCGAGTCCGTTCCCGCGAGAAGGAAGGTGCCGTGATGGCGAGATCTTCGGACCACGTGTGCGAGCAGGCAGGCTGGCCAAGCCCGAACACGCAGAACGCCTCCCTGACGCTGGCGCTGCGGATGGTGACCAAGTACGGGCATAGCGTCCCATCGGTCGAGACATTGCGGGCAGACTTCGGCGTCAGCAGGGCAACGGCGTACCGGTGGCGCCGGGCATTCGTCGAAGCGGTGCAGGCCCATGCAGGCTGACCGCGCGCTGGAGCTGATCCTGCCTTGGCCGAGCAAGGACCTGTCGCCGAATGGCCGGGTGCACTGGAGCAGGAAGGCCAAGGCCACGAAGCATGCCCGGCAGACTGCGGTGGTGCTGGCGCACGAGGCGGGTTGGCGCGCGCTGCAGCTGCCGGCGGGGAAGCTGCACCTGTGGGTGAGCTTCCACCAGGCGCCGGGGAAGGCGCTACCGGACGACGACAACATGCTTGGGCGGTTCAAGGCATACCGGGACGGCATCGCCCAGGTGCTGGGCATCGACGACAAGCGGTTCATCAGCCACCCGGTCGTCAGCAGTGAGCGCCGGCCGGGCGGCCAGGTGGTGGTGCGGATTACGGGCGGGCCGGCAGCGGCCGGCCACACAACGACAGGGGAAGGGGCATGAATCCACGTGAGGCGATGGGACGGCTGGGGCCGACCACGGTGAAGTTCGATGTCGGCCGGGGCGGCGGGAAGCCGGACCTGACGAACCAGGACATTGCCGCGGCGCTGGGGATGGTGCCTGCCGGGTTGGGCCGGGAGCTGCTGGAGGCGTGCTGGTGGCCGGATGGTGCCGCGCTGCGCCGGCACAAGCTGCGGGACGCGGTGATTGCGCTGGTGACGCCTGAGCTGCAGCGCCAGCAGCGCCGGCTGGCTGAGGCCCGGACTGATCTCGGCCTGGCCGAGGTGTGCATCGGCTGGGGCGGCGCGGCGACGGCGGAGCAGCGGGAGAACCGTGACGCAGCCCGGCAGCGGCTGGGCCGGATCAAGGCTCAGTGCTGGCCGATCAGCACCCTGGAGTCGCTGCCAACCCTGGCGGCGGCAGTGATCAGCGAGATCGCCAAGCGGCCGCACTGTGCGGCTTGCGAGGGCAGGGGCCAGGCGATGGTTGGGGAGCTGCTGGTGCCGTGCAAGGTGTGCGGCGGATCGGGGCTCGGCCCGGTCAGCGATCGACGGCGGGCTGCTGCCATCGGCCGGGATGAGTCCAGTTACAGAGAACGCTGGCGTGGCGTGTACGAGTGGCTGCTGGATAGAATGACGGAAGCGGAACAGGAAGCGGCTGCCGCTTTGGCCATGTCGCTCCGTGACATTTCGGAGGTCGCTTGCTCTCGACAGATCGCTTATTGAAATGGCTTGCGTATGCCGAAGCCAACGCGGTTCCCGACCGCATACCGCGCACTGGTCCAGCCGGAGAGGCTGTCCGAGGTGTGAGCGTACTGCTTAAAGTTGGCGATGACCTTTTGTTGTATCGACGGCTTGAGAATGGTCGGGTAGTTTGCCTATCCCTTGATGAGGAAGGCCACTTCGGACCAGAAAGGGAAATCAGCATCCACGAGGCATGGTTGGCTAAGCCGAGAATTGACGAGTATCTCGGACTCGTACAGCTCACCTTCAATGACTGGGAGAGTTTCGCTCTCGAGCGGCGCTATCGATGGGGACGAATCCGAATCCGCCTATTGCGTTTGATCAGAGCAGCGCGTTCCAAGTTGGACCGTTACAGGAAGAAGACTGCTGTGGAGCGCTATACCGTGCTCAACACGGTCAGAAGCCTGCGAGTTGGAGATAAGCAGCCAACGGCTTGGGATGTAGCTAGCCGGCTGCTGGGGCAATTCTGGGCCGACAATGTCGACGCGTTTGACCGGCTTGATCAGGTAGAGGCCATGCTGGATGCATTGGAGGAGCTGGGTGAAGTGAAGAAGAACGGTGTGCGCTACTTGGTGACAGGGAAGGGGATTGCAAGTTTGTCCCAGTACGAAGAGGAGGAGCGGAAGCACCGCGAGTCGATGAAGAACCAGAATGCTATCCGTTGGCTCACGGTCATTATGGCCATCGCAGCTCTATTGCAGGCGAAGGTGATCAATCTGCCCGCTCTGCTCAGCATCAAGGCATGGCCTTGGTGAAGTGCGGGGTTGATACCCCCGCACTTTTCCCGCTATTTTTCTACCATCGCGCACGACCTAACCCCGGCCACCCAGCCGGGGTTTTTCATTTCAGGATCCGCCATGGCACAGATCACCCCCCAACAAGCTGGCGGCGTGAACGTCGTGGCCTTCCTCGATATGCTGGCGTGGTCCGAAGGCACGGACAACGGCAAGCAGGCCACCAAGGACCGCGGCTATGACGTGATCGTTGGCGGGCAGTTGTTCAAGAGCTACGCCGACCATCCGCGCGTGCTGGTGGACCTTCCGAAGCTCAAGATCCAGTCCACTGCGGCAGGCCGCTACCAGCTGCTTCGCCGCTATTACGATGCGTACAAGAAGACGCTCGGCCTGAAGGATTTCTCGCCGCTGAGCCAGGACCTGATCGCGCTGCAGCAGATCCGGGAGCGTCGCGCGCTGCCGCTGATACAGGCGGGCAAGATCCCGCAGGCCATCAAGGCGGTCATCAACATCTGGGCGAGCCTGCCTGGCGCTGGCTACGGCCAGCACGAACAGCAGCTTTCCGACCTGTTGGCCGTGTACCGCAAGGCCGGCGGAACGGTGGCGCCGTGACTGAGCCCGTGAGCACTCTAAAAACCATTGTCGGGACGTTCACCGCGGCGGTTGTGGCACCGGCGACGGCTGATGCGCTGAGGGAGGCCGAACGGGTGATCCTCGGCGTGCCGCAGTCCGTGTTGCTGGTTGCCATGGCGGGAGCGCTGATCGGCGTTTTGCTGCTGCCGGAGAAGGACGCGGAGCGGGTAGCCGCTGACGCCAGCCGCCGTCGCGGCCACCGCCTCCTGCAGACCGCCGCGCGCTGGGCTGCCCTGGCTGTGGCGGTCGTGGCCTACGCCATCGTGGCCGCATGGGTCATCGCCGTTGCCGCGTCCATCTGGCCGGCGCTGGCGGGCGCCCCGCAGCTGCCTCTGGCCGGCCTGTCCGGCGTCCTGATCCGCCGGCTGCTGCCCGGCTACGTGCGCATGGTGGAGCGGGCCACCGGTGCCATCGGAGGCGAGAAGCCATGAGCGTACTGATTCGTTTCTTTAGCGCGCTGTGGACGCTGATCGTAGGCGCCATTGCCGACGTGCTGCAGTGGCTGAGCAAGCCCGGCAGCAAGGTCAAGCTGGTGTGCGCCGTGCTGGCCTTTGGCTGCATGGTGTCCGGGCTGACTGCCTGGGAGAAGGAGCAGAAGATCCGCGACCTGAGCGCCCAGGTCATCCAGGTCCAGGCCGACTGGCAGGCCGATGCCGCCCGATTGCAGGCCGACGTGGATAGCCGCGATCAGCGACTGGCCGAGGTCGCCGCCGCACTGAGGGCCGAAGCCGAGAATCTGGAAGCGCTCAAGGCAGAGAGCGCGGCAGCACTTCAGGAGCTGGCCGGCAAGATCGAGGCATCCGAGAAGGAGGCGTCCACCTGGCGCGGCCGCTACGAGCAACGACCCGACACCTGCAAGGCAGCACTGGAGCTGCTCGATTCCGCCTGTCCGGCACTGAAGGGGTACTGACATGCGCGTCATCGTGGTTACAACCGCTGCGCTACTGGCAGCGTGCCAGGCCGCACCGACCAAGCAGAACCCGCCGCCAACAGCAGTCATCAAGGTTCCGGTGGCCACCTATGTGCCCATCGACGCCAAGCTGCGCTTGCGCTGCAAGTGGGTGAAAGAGGCGGCGCCGTCTGCCGTGTTCGAAGTGGGCCACGGCCGCAAGCGGTGCCTCGATCTGTACGAGGCACAGTTCGATGCCATTGATCAGGTGCAGGGGAAACCTATTCCTTCGGACGGCGGCTGATGCCGCGCCGGGCACCGAAGCACAACGCCATGCCGAGGCGGGCGGTCGTGAACGTGCCGGCCGCAGCAGTGAGGCAGACCACGGCTGAGCGCGGGTATGGCAGCAGATGGCAGCGCGCCCGCGCGACATTCCTGCTGAGGAATCCGCTCTGCGCAGAGTGCCAGCGGACTGGCCACGTCACTGTCGCAACGGTGGTCGACCACATCACCCCGCACAAGGGCAGCCAGGCGCTGTTCTGGGACACCGACAACTGGCAGCCGCTCTGCAAGCCCTGCCACGACCGGAAGACCGCGACCGAGGACGGCGGGTTCGGGAACTGGCATCGAGGTGTCAGGGCAACCCCGAAATGCGCGCGTGGACGCGAATGAATCGCAACAACTGCAGATAGGGCGGGGGAGGGTCAAAAGTTGGGGCGGTGCGCCTCCCTGACCGTGCGCCCAGGCGTTTTTTTGCACCGTCAGTTGAGAAAAACCATTTTTTCGCGGCCAGATTGCCGCTCCTGGAAGACCCATGGCGAATCCCCGTAAACCGACATCGCTGAAGGTGGTGGCCGGGACGGATCGCCCGGACCGTGCGCCCGCCGCGCCGGCCGCTGAACTTCCTCTGGTGTCCGATGTTCCGCCGGCGCCGGACTGGCTGCCGAATGCCCATGCCATCAAGGAGTGGGACCGACTGGCGCCGATTCTTCACGCGAACAAGCTGCTCACCGAGGCTGGGCTTTCGGCGTTCGGACAGCTGTGCGCTCTGCACGGCAACACCGTGCAGCTGTATGCCGCCGGCCTGGCGCCCGTGGCCTCAATGGTCTCCCAGCTGCGCGGGCTGATGAACGACTTCGGCCTGACGCCGGTTGCCCAAGGCAAGGTTAAGCCGGCGGGGGAGGTCGAGAAGTCGGGGAATGCGTTCTCCAGCAATGGTGCGAAGCGGAAGCCCCGTGCGTGACTACGTCGGCATCGCCACGGCCTATGCCGAAGAGGCCGTAGCCGACAAGAAGGGCCGGAAGTTCGGGAAGTGGGTGCGCTTGGCGGCGAAACGGTTCCTTGCTGACCTGAAGCGTGCAAAGCGGAAGCGGCCGCCGTTCCTGTTCGACGAGTGGCACGCATGCGACCCATGCGACTTCATCGAGAAGCTGCCACACGTTGAAGGCAAGTGGGCGCGACCGGAGATTGAGCTGCACCGGTCCCACGTGTTCTTCGTCGTGCAGCTGTTCGGTTTCCGCAACCTGGACGGCAGCAGGCGCTTCACCTCTGCTCTGTTTGCGGTGGCGCGCAAGAACGCTAAGTCGACCCTGGCGGCTGCGATCCTGCTGTACTGCCAGTGTTGCGAGGAGGAAGAGGGCGCCCAAATCATCTCGGCGGCCACCACCGGCAGCCAGGCTCGCATCATCTTCAACGTCGCCAAGCGGATGACGGAGAAGACACCGGATCTGCAGGAGGCGTTCGGTTTGGCCTGCTGGGCCAACTCGATCAGCAGGGTGGAGACCGGGGCCAGCTTCAAGCCGATCAACGCAAAGGCCAGCACGCAGGACGGCCTGAACCCATCGCATGTGGGCCTGGACGAGATCCACGCCCACAAATCGGCGGACCTGCTGAACGTGCTGACCTCGGCGGCCGGCGCGCGCAGCAACCCGCTGTGGCTTTACACCACGACCGAGGGGTACACCAACCCTGGGCCATGGGGAGAAATCCGGCAGTTCGCCAAACAGGTGCTGCAGGGCATCCTGGGCGATTCGGCCGATCATTTCTTGGTGGTGTTCTTCGCCGTCGACGATGACGACGACGAGTTCGACGAATCAGCCTGGCCGAAGGCCAACCCGCTGATGGATGCGAACCCGCACCTGCTGAAGGCGATCCGCAAGGAGGCCGTCGAGGCGCGGCAGATGCCCTCGAAGCTGGCCGAATTCAAGATTAAGCGACTCAACCGGCCGGCTTCCTCGGCTACCGGCTGGGTGGACCTGACGAAGTGGCAGAAGTGCGGCGGCGCCGTCGACCTGGACTGGCTCGCGGGGAAGCCGTGCTGGGGCGCATTCGATCTGGCGAGCACGTTGGATATGACTTCTTGGCGCCTGGTCTGGAAGGTGGACGACGTCTATTACACCTGGGGCCGTCGATTCGTTCCGGAGGACGCGGTGCGGGCGCGCACGGAGCGCGGTGTGGTGCCGTATGCGGGCTGGGTCGCGGCCGGGTTGATCGAGGCGACCGAAGGAGAGGTGACCGACTACAGCGTGGTGGAGGCGAGGATTCGCGAGGACATCGCCCGCTTCGGTCCCCTGGCGATCGGCTATGACCGCTGGAACGCAGCTGAAATTGCGCAGCGCCTCTTGGCCGACGGGCACCCGCTGGTCGAGTTCAACCAGACCACGAAGAATTACCACCCCGCGATGCAGGAGCTGGAGCGGGCCTACGTAGGCAAGAAGATCCAGCACGGCAACGACCCAGTCCTGAACTGGTGCGCGTCCAACCTCATCGCATTGAAAGACGGAAACCTGAACATGAAGCCCGACAAGAAGAGGTCGCCGGACAAGATCGATGACATGGCTTCCCTGCTGATGGCAGTGGGGCTGGCTCACGCGGTCGAATCGGTCCAGCCCGGAGTCGATGAGTATCTGGAGAACGGCTTCTTCGGGACGGTGGGCTGACCATGGCCGTGCGCTGGTACAACCCGCTCACTTGGCGCTTCTTCGGATACACCGATCCACAGACCGGCGACTATCGGGAGGTCGATATGGAAGTCGGCGGCAGGAAAACGAAGGCCGGGGTTCGCATTACCGCAAAGACCGCGATCACGATCCCGATCGTCTGGACCTGCGTCAAGATCCTCTCCGAGTCGGCAGCGGGGCTGCCACTCAAGCTCTACCAAGACGTAGGCGGAAAGCGCACGCTCGTGCGCGGTGACAGCCCCGCGAACAAGCGTGCCCTTCGCCTTCTGGGGAAGCCGAACCCCTTCATCACACGGCTCAATCTGCTGAAGGCTGTGGTCGTCAACATGGCGCTTCGCGGGAACGCGTTCGTGATCATCGAGCGGAACCGGCAGGGTGAAATGATCGGGTTGATTCCGGTCGCCGCCGATGACGTGTGCATCGACACGGACGACGATCTGCTCTACATCGTCGAGCTGAAAGATCAGCGGATACCCGTGTCTCCGGAGAACATGCTGCACTTCAAGCTGTTCAGTACAGACGGGGTTACCGGTCTTTCGCCCTTGGAGTACCAGGCCGAGGCGATGGGCTTGGCCAAGGCCGGCCAGGACTGGTCGGCTAGATTCATGCGCAAGGGCGGTTTCACCGGCGGCTATGTGGTCTACGACCAGTTCCTGACAAAGGAACAGCAGGGTCAGATCATGGAAAAGTTCCCCGATGTCCGAAAGGGCGACGTAGACGATATCGGCAAGATCGCGGTTCTGCAGGGCGGCCCCAAGCTGATCCCGGCGGGGCTGAGCCAGAAGGACAGCCAGTTCATTGAGTCGCAGCAGTTCCAGGAAGAGGCGCTCGCTGGCGTATGGGGTGTGCCGCTGTATTTGGCCAACCGCGCCGGTCGCACGTCGATCATGGGCTCCAACCTCGAACAGCAGAACAGTGGCTTCGTGACCTACGGGCTCAAGCCCTACCTCGATGCGATCGAGGATGAGTGGAACGACAAGATTCACCGCGGCACGGAGGTCTTCGTCGAGTTCGTAGTGGAAGGCCTGCTGCGTGGCGATAGTGCTGCTCGCTCCACCTATTACAAGGCCGCGCTTGGCGGCTCCGGCGGGTCGGGCTGGATGTCGATCAACGATGTGCGACTGAAAGAGAACCTTCCGCGCCTTGAGGGCGCGCAGTACGACGCCATCACTCAATGGGAGTCCCAAGGCAATGACCGTCAGCAGAATTGAATGCCCCTTCGAAGTGAAGGAAGCCGACGAGGCCGGGAACTTCGAGGGTTACGCGTCGGTTTACAACAACGTCGATCTCGGCGACGACGTGATTCTTCCGGGTGCGTTCGTTCGCGTGAAGACAACGCGCGGAGGGCGACTGAAGCTGGCGCTGTACCACGACCTGACTAAGCTGATCGGTACGGCCGAGTATCGCGACGATGATCACGGTCTATGGGTTAAGGGAAAGATCAACCTCAATGTCAGCTACGCACGTGATGCGTATGAGCTGATGAAGGGGGACGCGCCACTTGACTCGATGTCCATCGGGTTCAACACGATCGAGGACGCCCAAGAGACACGCGAAGGGCGCCGCGTGAGGGTTATCAAGAAGGCAGAGCTATGGGAGGCGTCAATCGTCCCCTTTGGAATGAATCCTGAGGCCGAGATTCTGAGCGTCAAGTCTTCGGTCCGGCAGTTTGAGAAAGGCCTGCGTGAACGCATGGGCCTCTCGCAGAAGGAGGCGGCCGCCGTCGCCTCGCTCGGCTTCCCTGCAATCCACCGAGACGGTGCGGATGCGGCCACGGCGACCGTGGACGAGCTGAAGAAACTCGGTAGTTCCATCCAATCCATTTTCGGAGCAACATCATGAGCGAAGACATCACCAAGGTCCGCGAGTCGCTGGAAACCCAGCTCAAGGACGGTTTCAACGGCCTGCAGAAGAAGTACGACGCAGTCATCGACGACATCCAGAAAGGCAATGCGATTCCGAAGGATGTGAAGGACGCGATCGAGAACACCAAGGGCGAGCTGCAGCGCGTCATCGACAAGGTGCAGGAGCTGGAAGAGAAGGGCGTCAAGGTCCGCGGCCAGCCCGGTGAGGGCAAGTCCTTCATCGACCTGGTGAAGGGCCACGACGAGTACAAGGGCCTGCAGCAAAAGACCGTGCAGCGCGCCGAGATCGAGATCACCAAGGGCGACCTGGCCTCGATGAAGGAAACGAAGGTCACCAGCGCAGGAATCGTGGCGCCGAACTATGACCCGACCATCCAGCCGGGCATCCGGCAGGAACTGCGCATCCGTGATCTTCTGACTTCCATCCCCGTGTCGGGCCAGCAGTACACCTTCTTCCGTGAGCTGCTGCATACCCGAGGGGCGGCGCCGGTGGCGGAAGGTGGCACCAAGCCGACCAGTAATGTGACGTTCGAATCGGTCACCGATCGCGTGAAGAAGATCGCCGTCTGGATGCCGGTGACCGACGAGGCGCTGGACGACGTGCCGCAGCTTCTGGGCTACATCCGGGAACTGCTCCGCTACGACCTGAAGCTGGAGGAGGAGGCCCAGATTCTGAAGGGGGATGGCACCGGCGAGAACCTCAACGGCCTCATGACCCAGGCGACCGCGTACAGCGCCGCGTTGACGAAGCCCGGCGACACTCCGATCGACATCGTCCGCCGCGCGATCTACCAGGTGCGCAAGCAGTCCAAGCTCTCTGCGGATGGCGTGGTCATGACTGAACTCGACTGGATGAACATCGAGCTGCAGAAGGACGCGCAGAACCGTTACCTGTTCGCCAACCTGCAAGGTCTGGTTACCCCGGTCCTGTGGGGTCGCCCGGTCATTACCTCCGACAGCATGGACGAGGGCGACGCGGATACCGGTGGCGAGTTCCTCGTCGCAAACTTCGCGCGGGCGGCCACGCTGTTCGACCGCATGTCCTTCCTGTTCAAGATGGGCCTGATCAACGACATGTTCATCAAGAACGAACGCGCGCTGCTGGTTGAAGAGCGCTTGGGCCTGGGTGTGCGTCGCCGGGAAGCCCTCGTCAAGGGTCAGTTCCCGACCGCCTGATCCACCGGGGCGTCACAACCTAGGGGGCCAGCGCAATGCTGGCCCCCTCAAATTGCTGGAGACGGCATGAAGATCAAGACGAAATGGGGATTCATCGGCAATGCCGTGAAGCTCAACGCTGATAGCAACGTGGTGAAGGCTGGTCGGACGTTCGATGCGGACGACGAGTACGCCCACACCCTCATCGGGAAGGGCCTGGCCGTGGCGGTGGAAGACGACGCGGGGGCCAAGGGCAACAAGGAAGCCAAGCCAAGTGCGCCGCAGAAGGCAAATGCCGAAGGCGACAAGCAGGCCAAGCCCAAGGGCAACAAGGAAGTAAAGCCGGCCGCCACTACCGAGCCGCAGGACAAGGCAAGCGAGGCACCGTAATGCCAATCACCCTCGATCTCGCTCTGGTCCGCGAGCAGTGCCGTGTCATCGACGAGGTGAGCGACGTGATGCTCCAGTCGTATGTCGATGCGGCTTTGGCTCATGTGCAGATGCATTGTGATCGGGTGCTGGTCGAGGGTGATCCTGCGGACGAGGGCGAGATGAACTTCACGCCCGATGTCCGGCAAGCAGTCCTGGTGCTGGTCGCTCACTGGGTGTCAGTCAGGGAGGCGGTCACCGTGGGGGACAGCGCTGCAAGGGTGCCCCTCGGGTTCGACAGCTTGCTTTGGTATCGGAAGCGCTTCTGATGACCTGCACTGGCTGCGCGCGCCGGCGCGCCTGGCTCATGAAATGGATGCGAGAAGCGAATGAACGAGCAAAGCGAATTGCTGGCCGCGCTGCGCGCCCAGACCGAGGCGGCGCACCAGCTGGTGGCGGCGCTGCGGGAGAAGACCAAGGCCGACGAGGAGAACGCCAAGGCGGTTAACCGACTGGTGGACTACCTTTGCGACAGCGAAGGCGGCGAGGCGGAGCCGGCAGGCTCTGGCACCTACCTGAGCGGGAAGCCGCGATGATCGCCGCAGGCCGCCTGCGCCATCGGGTGCAGCTTCAGCGTCAGGTCTACGGGCAGTCGCCTGTGACCGGCGCGCCGACCGTCAGCTGGGAGCCGCTTGCCGATGTGTGGGCCGAAGTGGCGCCGCTGTCGGCCCGCGAGTTCGTGGCAGCCAAGGCGGTGGACAGCGAGGTCACTTTGCGGGTGACCATCCGCCAGCGCGATGACGTGACCGACAAGTGCCGGGTGATCCACCGCGGCAAGATCCTGAACATCCATGGCGTGCTACCGGACCCGGTCAGCGGCTTGGAATACCTCACGCTCCCCTGCAGCGAGGGTGTCAACGATGGCTGACGGCATCCGATTCGACGTGAGTGGCCTGGACGGCATTCGCAACAAGATGGCGCAGGTGAAGCGCGAGGTGAACTACAAGGGCGGTAGGGCGGCCTTGCGGCGGGCGGCCAATGTTCTGCGCGACCAGGCGCAGAGCAACGCCCGCCGGGTGGATGACCACGAAACCGAGACCGCCATCTGGAAGAACGTCGCGGTGCGCTGGAACGGCCGCGCCTTCAAGCAGGATGGGGTGCTCGCCTTCCGCGTCGGTGTTCTGGGCGGCGCCCAGGCTGGCCGTGCAGCGCAGCTCGGGACCAGCAACCCGGGTGGCATCACCTGGTACTGGCGCCTGCTGGAGTTCGGCACTTCGAAGATGGCCGCCCAGCCGATCTTCCGCCCAGTGCCGGACCAAGCCGGCCAGAAGGCCGTCGACGTGTTCGCGCGAAGCTTCAACCAGGCGCTGGACCGTGTGCTGGCGAAGCAGGGGGCGGCATGATCCCGCCCATCTTCCCGCTGTGCGTCGCGTCACCGGCGGTGCTGCTGGCCTTCGGCGAGGCACCGACCCGTGTCTACCCGTTCGGACTGATCGAGAAGCCGCCAGCGTTGCCGTATGCGGTCTGGCAGACCGTCGGTGGTAGCCCAGAGAACTATCTGGCCCAGCGGCCAGACGTGGACGCGCTGACCACGCAGGTCGACGTGTATGCGAAGAACGAAACATCACTGATCCAAGGCGCTACCGCCCTGCGCGATGCCTTCGAGCCCTGCGGGTACATCACCCGCTGGGGCAGCCAGATGCTTGACCCCGAAACGAAGCTGCTGCGCCTGTCATTCGATGTGGACTGGCTGGTCCCCCGGTAACGCCCGCTACATCCCCACCCACGCCCCGCACTGCGGGGCTTTTTATTGCCCGCAGGAGAAACGATGAGCATCCTGACCCAAGGAACCCAGCTGTACGGCCTGATCAACGGAGAAGTCCGCGAGATCGAGTGCATCACGGCCTTCAACCCCGGCACTGCGCCCGCGGACCAGATCGACGACACCTGCCTGTCGGAGACGAACACCCGCACCTACAAAAAGGGCCTGCGCACCCCCGGCCAGGCGTCGGTGACCATCAACGCCGACCCGAAGAACGAGAGCCACTACCTGTTCTGGCAGCTGGCCGAGCAGGTGGACGGCGGCGATCCGATCCAGTGGGCCATTGGCTGGTCCGATGGCGTGGACATCGAACCCACCGTGCAGCAGGTTGGCAGCATCTCAAGCATCGAAGTGACCAACGGTGGCACCGGCTACACCAGCGCGCCGACCGTGGCCATCACCGGTGGTGGTGGCAGTGGAGCGACGGCTACTGCGATCGTCGATTCCGGCTCGGTGATCGGCGTCAACATCACCAATCCAGGCACCGGCTACACCAGCGCGCCGACTGTCGCGTTCAGCGGTGGCGCTGGCACCGGCGCCGCTGCGACGGCCGAGCGCTCCACCGTGGCTGAACTGGTCCTGCCCAACACCCGCACCTGGTACACCTTCCAGGCCTACGTGAGCGACTTCCCGTTCGATTTCCAGGGCAATGCCGTGGTCACTACTGCGGCGACCATGCAGCGCAGCGGCTCGGGCGTCTGGCTGCGTAAGGCGCAAACCCCGTGAGCCGCGCAGCCAAGAAGACAGCCACTGCACGTGCAGTGAGCCTGAGCGTGGCCGGCCTGCAGAAGGCCGGCGCGTTCACTGGCCGGCCAGTGGAGAAGGAGATCCGCTGGAAGCAGGGCGACGAAGAGCTGACCGCCACCGTCTATGTGCGGCCGCTGGGCTTCCAGGCGGCGGTGTCCGACGTGCTGTCGGCCACGAACAAACACGACGGCGTGGCCGGCCGCATCGCGGCCAGCATCTGCGACGAGCACGGCAAGGCAGTGTTCACCGTTGCGGATATCACCGGCGAGGCTGATCCAGAGCGCGGCGCCTTGGACGGCAACCTGTCGGTGGCGCTGTTGATGGCCATCGGCGAGGTGAACAACCTGGGAAAAGCTACGAGCTGACCCCGGAAGATGAGCTGTGGTGCGAGCTGGTCCTGAACGGGATTGGCGGCCGCAGCATCGCTGAGGCAATGGAATGCCTCAGCATCCGGGAATTCCAGCTCTGGAGTATGTACCGCGCCAAACGCGGCAGCTTGAACTTGTGCGGGCGGATGGATGCGGCTGCAGGGATGCTGGCCGCTCTGTTCGTCAACGCAAACAAGAATCCCGGATCTGCCTCTTTCAAGCCCTCCGACTTCATTCCCTACGCGGATGCCGAGCCCATCAGCCTCGAGGAGGCGATGAAGCAGTGGTAGACGGCCCGTAGGGTGCGCATCAACCCGGCCGGCCATCGGCGGCCCCTGCAGCAGAGAGAGCTATGTCCCGGTCCCTTGGTACGCTGACCATCGACGTAATCGCCGAGGTCGGCGGCTTCGCGTCCGGCCTGGACAAGTCCGAGCGCCGGGCGGAGAAGTGGCGCAAGAAGGTCGAGGCCGAGGCGAAGCTGGCTGGTCTGGCGCTCGCCGCTGGCATGACCGCCGCTCTTGCCGGGCTTTCGACGGTAGGCCTGTTGATCGCTCGCAATACCATGAGTGCCGAGCGAGAGGTTGCCCAGCTCGATGCAATCATCCGGTCAACGGGCGGGGCCGCCGGGTATACCCGGCAGCAGCTCCTGGACATGGCCGATACGCTTGCCAGCAAGTCCACCTTCAGTGGCGGTGAGATCGTCGAGGCACAGACACGACTGCTGTCCTACTCGGGCATCCTGGCTTCCAACATCCCCCGCGCCATGCAGGCGGTCATCGACCAGTCGGCGCGCCTCGGCATCAGCGTCAGCCAGTCGGCGGAGACCATCGGGCGCGCGCTGGAATCGCCCAGCAAGGCTGCCGCCGCGCTCGCCCAGCAGGGTTTCGGGGCGGCCTTCACCAAGGAGGTGCGCGGCACAATCGACGAGCTCGTCAAAGCCGGCAAGGAAGGCGAGGCCCAGGTGATGATCCTGGAGATCCTTGAGGAATCCTACGCTGGTGCCGCACTGGCAGCACGGGACACCTTCGGAGGTTCGCTGACGGCACTCCGCCACACCATTGACGATCTCACCACTGGTCGTGATGGAAGCCTCGCCGGCGCCACCGCTGCAATCAATTCCTTCATCGACACCCTCAACGACCCTTTGGTCAGGGAGGGGTTCGACGCGATGATTGCAGGTCTCGGATCGATCCTGACGGACTTCGCCACCTATCTGAAGGACGGCACCGAGGTCCGAAACCTCACGGCGTCGATTGCGGACAGCTTCCGGCAGATCAGTGACCTCGGAGGCATCTTCAGTGGGACGATTGAGGGCTTGGACCGTGTTCGTGGCGGTCTGGTCGCAATCGAAAAGCAGGGCAACGCGGTAATGAAGCTGGCGACAGGCCAGTACAGCGGGTTGTTCGGCTCCCAAGGGGGTGGCTGGAGCCAGTTCCTCAAGGACTACCAGACGGGGACCCAGTACGCCGACCGCGGCTGGGCTGCTATGCAACCGAAGCCGGCGCCTACCGTCAGGCTCATCGAGGCCAGCCTGCCGCCTTCCGGCGTTACGGGCGATCCTGCCGCCCGTGCAGCCGCAGCTTCTGCTGCCGCGGCAGCTGCTGATGCCGAGAATGCCAAGAAGCGTCTGGCTGGTCAGCAGCAGCTGGAGCATGCCTATGAGTCCGCCTCGCTGCAGCTGAAACGGCAGATCGAGCTGTTCGACACGAGCGCGGATCGTTCGGGACGTGCTACAGAGCTGCAGCGGCTTAACTTTGATCTTGCGCATGGCGCTCTGAAAGGCCTCAATGCCAGCAAGCAGGAGTCTCTTCGCGCGGACGCTCGAAATCTGGACATTCTGCAGGAGCAGAAGAGAGCCAACGAGGCGGCGGCCAAGGCCACTGAGGCGTTCGTCAAGCTGAAGGACGAGCTAAACAAGAAGGACTCGCTCGGCTTGGACCTGGCCCGCGAGCGGTTGAAAACGTTGCAGGCGGCGGCAGCGGCAGGCGCCGCGAACGACCCTGAGTTTGCCAAGGTCGCTGGAAAGGTCATTGAGCAGGTCGGAGGGTCGGGAGGCAGCGAGTATCGCGGCCCGGACGCGCTCTACGGCGGGGCCAGCGGCGAGTTCTCCAAGATCAACAAGGCGGTCGAGGAAGAGAACAAGAAGTACGCGACACAGCTTCAGGCGCTGGAGGAGTACCGGAAGGCGCGTGCCGACTTGAATGAGGAGTGGGACGCCCAGGAGGCAACACTTTCAGCTTCCCATCAGGCGAGACTCGACGAACTCGACAAGGCCAGATGGCAGGTCGGATTGACCGCTGCAGAGCAGGGATTGGCCGGTGTCGCGGGCGTCATGCGTGCCGGCTTCGGCGAGCAGTCCGGTATCTACCGGGCCGCATTCGCAATCAGTAAGGCGTTCTCCGTCGCGAAGGCCGCGCTGGCGGCCAAGGATGCGGTCAGCTCGGCACTTTCGAGCGGCCTTCCGTTCCCTGCAAATCTGGCGGCGATGGCCGCAGCAGCGGCAGCAGTTGCGAACTTGGTAGGCGAAGTTTCGGCGGTTGGCATGGCCCACGACGGCATCGACAGCGTTCCCGAGACGGGAACCTGGTTGCTGCAGAAGGGCGAGCGGGTCACCACCGCGGCCACCAGCGCCAAGCTGGACGCAACCCTCGACCGCGTGTCCCGCGATGCTGCTGGCGGAGGTCGGGGCGACACCTTTGAGATGAATTTCAACGTGAACGGCTCCATCAGCGAGCGGGAACGGCTGATGCAGGAGCAGACAGTGCGTCGCGCGGTAGCCCTGGCGCGGCAGGATCGTGTAGCGGACACCACATCCGGCACAGGTCCCCAATCACGCGCGATGCGATCGAACTGGAATGTCAGAAGGAAGGTCGGGTAATGGCGCTGATCATGCAGCCGATGTGGTTGCCCGAACCGCTGCGCGAGGGCTATGGGCTGCGCCATGTATCCCCGCAGACGCGGTCTACTTTCGTGAGCGGGCGATCCTTGCCGCGGCGGGCCTACACGGCGACCCCGAGCCAGACCGAGGTGCGATGGCTGTTGAATGACCAGCAGGCCGCTCTATTCGAGAAGTGGTTCCAGGAGCAACTGTTCGATGGCGTGTCCTGGTTCGCCTGCCGCCTTCGCAGTCCGCTGGGGATGGACTACTACAAGGCGCGTTTCACCGACATTTACGACGGTCCGACGTTGACCAACAGCAACCTGTGGATGTTCACGGCACAGTTGGAACTGTACCTCCGGCCTCTGCTGGCTGATGGTTGGTCTGAGTACCCGGAAGGCTTCCTGCGGGCCAACGTGATCGACCTGGCCGCAAACAGGGAGTGGCCCCAGCCATGAGCATTCTTGAACGGCTGTACGCGTCCGGGGGCAGCGAGATCGAACACGAAACTCTGGCCATCACCGTCGGTGGCGAGACCCACTACCTGACCAAGGGGTGGGAGGACCTGACTGCAGTGCTGGAAACTGGCCAGACGGTGACCTTCAAGGCCTGCGGTATGGACGTGGCCAAGCCGGCTCGCAACGCCGACGGCGTGCAGGATCTCCGGTTCGCCCTGACCAACATCGATGGCGTGGTGAGCACCAAAATCCGCGCCGCGCTGGCCGCGCGGCAGGAGATGACCGTAACCCTGCGGGTCTACCTGAGCAGCGATCTGCTTGCACCAATCAAGCGCCCGCTCTCGATGGTCATCAAGGGTGGCCAGTGGTCGGCCACCGAGGTCCAGATCACAGCCGGATTCATGAATATCCTCGACACGGCTTGGCCGCGCGACCGCTTCAACCTCTCCAAGCACCCAGGGCTGCGCTACATCTCATGACGATCGACCTTGAAAAGTACCTGGACGTGGTCTGGGTCAGCGGCGGCCGCGTGTTTCCCGAGCTTGACTGCTATGGCGTGGTCAATGAGGTGCGGCGGGATCTTGGGTTGCCGGCGTGGGATGAACACCTGGGCGCCACCCGAGACGATCTGCCCGAGCTGGCTCAGCAGGCGGTTCTGCAGCACGCCGGTAGCGACCTGGTAGAGGGCGCCGTGGCATTCTGCTACGAGGGCAGCATGGTGACCCACGTCGCAGTGCTGGTGGAGGTAGACGGCCGCATGTGCACGTTGGAATGCAACGACGGCCGCAACGTGACGGTCCTGCCTGTGGCGCGCTTCGAGCGCCGTTTCAACCGTGTGGAGTACTACGCGTGATCCGGGTGTTTCCTTCCCGTATGCCCGGTGAAGCGCTGGAAACCCACCAGCATGGCCGGATGACGGTGGATGGCTGGCTGCGGGCGAACGTACGCGGGTACACCGGAGAGGGTGAGCAGCCGATCGAGCTGGAGGTGGACGGCGCACCGGTTGCGCCAGAGGCTTGGGCAGCCACCTGGATCGACGATGGCAGCGACGTGCGCATCTATCCGGTCCCTCATTACGAGGGCATTGCCGCGGTGATCTACTGGGTTGTGGTTGCGGTGGTGGCTGCGTATGCGATCTACATGGCCAACAATCTGCCCGGGAGCCGAAACGGGCAGGGCGACAGTCTCAGCCTCGACACGGCTCGGGCGAACACCGCGCGGCTCGGGAGCCCGGTCCGGGAGGTTCTGGGGCGATGCCGCGTTTGGGCCGATTACTTGGTCCAGCCGGTTTCCCGCTTCGTAGGCGAGAAGTCCTATCGAACCCACATGTTCGTGTGCGTGGGGAAAGGTCGGCACATCATCCCCGTGGGCTCGGCCCGGCTGGGGAATACGCCTATCAGCTCGTTCGGCAGCGACGTGCAGATGACCATCTACCCACCGGGTGCGGATGTGAGCGGCGACGTGCGCTCCGAGAACTGGGTGAACTCCACCGAGGTCGGGGCGACGGCCTCCGGCACGGCCGGCCTGGACCTGAGCGACACGGCAGATGTCTCTACAGGCATAAACGCAGACTCGGTGACGGTATCGGGGAACGTGATCACCCTGAACAATGCGACCGTCACCGACGCGAACGGTAACGAGCGACCGACCAGCTCCGTGCCCAGCAGCTGGGTTGTCGGCGCCGTGCTCACGCTCAAGGTTGCGGCGTCCTTCACCGCAACCACCAGCGGCCTTTACTCGATCATCGCCGGCAGTGCTGTGGCGGAACTGGCGCCCTACGTGGGCATGCCGGTGCTACTAACCTACAACGGGGCCGACTACGCACTGTTCGTGGCCAGCTACGTTCCTGGCTCGCCGGCAGTGCCCGGTGTCGGTGGCAGCGCTGCCCGTGTGACGGGATCCGCCGCCGCAAGCAACTTCGACTTCAGCGGTTCTCCGGTCACCTTCGGGATCAGCTGGCGGGGAACCACCTACAGCGTTGCGCTGGTCGCAAACTACATCACCCTCGGCGTGCTGCTGACCGCCATCAACGACCAGTTGGTGGACAGCGGCTTGGTGGCCACTCAGTCCGGCGGTGTGGTCACGGTTGCGGAGGCGGCCAGCCCGTTTGCTGGTGGGAGCATCACCTACAGCGGCTTGCCGGCCTCGGTCTTCGGCAGCAGCCCAACATCCACGGCAGGTGTGGCCACGAGCGGCGGAACACCTGCGACGCAGCCCCGTGTGACGTTGGCCTATGACGGCCCGGCCGGAACTGCTTTCGGCGGCCTGCCACCCGGTGTGGTGTCGCTGGCAATGTCGCGCGGCCAAAGCGACTATCGAATTGCGGCTGTGGCCGGGCTCACCTTGGCCGTAGAGCGACTGACAGAGGCTGGCGTGGTCGACACGAGCTGGCCAGGCTGGACCAACCGGACGGCCACCGACTACAGCGCCACCGGCTTCCAGGAGGGCGAGGAGTGGCTGGGGCCCTTCCTGGTGTGCCCGAACGGCGAAACCACGGATGCGTTCGAGTACGACTTCAACTTCCCCGGCGGCCTCATCTGGTACACCAGCAAGGGCAACAAACGCACGTTCACGGTCAGCATCCGCGTTGGGTATCGGGTGTATGGCTCGGGCGCGCCATGGACGGTTCGGACTCACACGTACACCGGATACTCCGAGGATGCTGTGGGCTTCACCGAGCGCATCACCCTCGGCGTCCCTGGGCAGGTCGAGGTGCGGGTCAGGCGGGTGACCGAGCGCGGGGGCAACTCGGCACGGGACGCGTGCTACTGGCAGGGCCTGCGAGCGCGGCTGTCGCAGCGGCCGACGCGCTACGACGACCTGACGACCATCGGCCTGACCGTTACCACCGGGACGAAGCTGGCAGCGCAGACCGACCGCCGGTTCAACGTAGAGGCTACACGGCTCTACGACCAAGGCACTGCACGCAGTATCAGCGGCGCCATGATCCACGTCATGCGGTCCCTTGGCCTGCCGGCGGACCAGATCGATATGGATACGCTCCAGCACCTGGAGGACACCTACTGGACCCCGCGAGGCGAGTTCTTCGACTTCAGCGCGGAGAAGTCCGGCACCAGCGCACTGGACATGCTGCAGATGGCGGCGCAGGCGGGGATGGGATACTTCCTGCTGATCGATTCGATGTGTTCGGCCGGCCGGGAAGGGGTGAAGGGGTGGCGAGGCGGGATCTCGCCGCAGCGTCAGCTTGAGCCGCTCAGCACGTCGTTCATTTCGCCGGGGCCGGACGACTATGACGGCGTGGACGTGACCTACATCGACGAGGTGACCTGGGCGGCAGAGACGGTGGAATGCCGGCTGCCTGGTGTCACCGAGCCCTGGAAGGTCGAGTCCTACGAACTTCAGGGTGTAGGGACTCGCGATCGCGCGTACCGGATCGGCATGCGGCGCCTGATGAAGCACCAGGGCCAGCGCCTGACCTACAAGACGAAGACCGAGATGATGGGCCTGGTCTACCAGTACGGGGACCGGGTGAAGCTGTTCGATGACATACCCGGGTCGAGCACCACCAGCACGATGATCGAGTCGGCCAGGCTGGAAGGTACTCGGCTGCTGATCGAGGTGGGCGAGTACCTGGACTGGAGCCTTCCGGCGCCGCGGTGCCTGGTCCGGTTTCAGGACGGCACGCTGTCGAACGTCATCGTGCCCACGCGGGTGGATGATCACCGGCTGACCATCGCCGCCTCGGCGCTGCCGGGCGAGCACGCCTTCAACACCTGGATCATGGACGACCCGACGATTGACCCGCCGGAGCTGATCTTCTGCGACAGCTCGCGTGCTGGGTACGACGCCGTTCTCGCCGACCTCACGCCAGGCGAAGACGGCTCGGTGGAGCTGACCGCCCTGCAGTACGACCCCGCTTTCTACCAATACGACGACGCAACCGCGCCGTAGCGCCACTGGAGACACACCCAGATGACCAAGTACAACACCGGCAATCCGGTGGGCTCGAGCTCGCCCCTGGATTTGTACGACAACGCAGAGAACCTGGATGCCGGCATCAACGGATCAGCAAGGACGTGGAATGATCGTCGTGGCGTTACTCGGAAAAGCTGGTATGGCATCGAGACGGACTTCCAGGCATTCCTGGCCGATGGCAGCACCATCGAGTTTCCGACCTGGGCGGCTGCAAGCGCGGCCGGTGGTGCGGGACAGATTCCGCTGAACCGTCAGGTGGCGGTGATCGGCGACACCGGCAGCCATACTGATCCCGTGTCTGGCCTAACCGTGCCCAACAGTGGCCGCTATGTGATGGTCGCAGCTGGTCTGGAATGGCGTTCACCGGATGTGCTGACCCAAAAAGCTGACCGGAACCCGACGCGATTCGGCATCGCCGAAGCACAGCGCGAAGCTGAAGACGCCGCAGTGGCCATTTCCACCAGCGAAACGTCAGCGGTGGACGTTGCACGCTCAGAGATGTGGGGGCAGGCGGGCAACCTGTCGGCTGTGGCGGCCGGTGAGCAGTCGGCGACGGGAACCGTTCTGGCCGTGAACGTATTTCGGTTCTGGGTTCAGAACTTCGCGCGCCTCCCGTCTGTGACGCTGGAGATTTACAAGCGTATGCCTGGCGGCCCGGGCGGCATGCCGCCGCTCGATGCAACGCTTATGGCTTCCGTGACCCTTGCAGGGGCTGATCTTTCGCCATCTGATGCTGAACAGGAAATTGAGATCCGGTTGCCGGAGGTTGTGTCAGTGACTGGGCCGGAAATCCTGATCTGGAAGCTCAGCTCTCCAACAGGCGGCCTGGTGATTGGCAGAAAAACCGACGCGGCAGGTGTGACGCAGTTTCGTCGTGGTTGGTATACCCAGAATGGGGGAGATGGATTGGTGATCTCTCCCAATAGGCTAGCGTACAGTGCAGCCCTGCGCACCGTCGTACAGCGCCGAGACCCCGAGATCGACAGCACCCTGCAGTGGTGGGTTGATCGCCACCTGGAACTGACAAACGCCTATTGCAACAGGGATACGGGTGCCATTGTTGCGACGGCTGATTTCCGCTGCGCGGTGGTGCCTGCTGTGGAGGGCGATCAGTTCCAGGTCACTGCGACGGTTGTTGGTTCCGTGGCTGCTCTTGCGGTATTCCGCAATGCCTCTGGCGCCGCGATCGGGTTCGTACATGGTGGAGCGAGCGGTGTCTATGTTGACTACACTGACGAGCTCGTCACGTGTCCGGCGGACACCGCCAGCGTCGTGTTCACGACCCGCGCAAACAACGTACCGGGTCGAATCAACCTAGATCTGGCCGTCAAGGAAAAGGGGATCTATCCCAATATCGCCGAGACGGTTTCACGAATTCCCGCCCTTGCCGACGTGAATAGGCAGCAGCAGTTCGACAAGGTGAGCGCCTCGTATGGTGGCTACTCGACAACGTGGCGCGCACCTGCAGAGGGTATCTGCTACATCCTGCCGACTTTGGGGCAAAGCAATGCACTCGGGGTGAATGTGCTGGCCTCTGATCCAATCACTGGTAGCAATGCCTATCCGAGCAGCTGCCTGATGTTCAGTGGCGGCCTGCGCTACACCCAGGATACCGACCAGACTCTGATCCCAGTTGCCGAGAGCTTCAATGCTGCGCAGGACCTCGGGCAGACTGCCGCCATGTCATGGGCAACCCATTTGCGGCGGGACGTTGAGGCGCTGACTGGACATGACTCCGTACGAACCATTTCGTTCGTTTCGGCGCTCGGCTCTACCGCGCTGCCTGACCTTACGCGTGGCAGCACACAGTACAAGCTCTTCCTCGCGGCGGTCCGTCGCGCATCCCGAATCTGCCGCGACAACGGATGGTCCCCTGTTGTACCGGCGATCGATTGGATGCAGGGCGAACGCGACTCGACGTGGGCCGGGATGACGAAGGGGCGCCGTAGCCGCACCATGCAGCAGTTTGCCCGGTTCCTGTGTGATGACATCAAGGCGGCCACCGGACAGGTGGATACCCCCGTTCTCCTGGTGTCGCAGACCTCACACGCGAATTCCAGCACCTGGAATCAGCCGATTCGTGAGTCGGACTACGAGCTGGATGGGGTCGATAACATCCGCTTGGCGGGGCCGATCTACCAGTTCCCCATGAGTGACACGATCCATCTCAACTGCCTGGGTCAATATCGTCGTGGTGCTCAGCTGGCACGAGCAACTATCAACGAGGTGCTGGGCGATGGTCAGCGTACGATCCGGGTTGTTCGCTCCAGGTGGGTGGACGCAACCCGCCTGGACGTTACGTTCGACTGCAATGTGTTCCCACTGGTGGTTGATGGCAGCGGTGACACCATAGCCACCGCCGAGATCGCCGGCAGTGCAGGGTTCATCGTGGACGACGGGACCGGTAGTCCGCCGGTAGTGACTTCGGCGGCGACCACGGGAACGTTCAACGGGGTTGTGCGCTTGACTCTCTCGGCGGCGCCTGCAACCCAGCGCATCCGCTTGGGCTACGCCGTTCAGCGCAATAGTGATGCCGGTGGTCAGAACGGTCCGTTGGTGGGAGCTCGCGGTTTGCTGCGCGATTCCATGGTGGTCACAGACGAGGTTGGTGCTCCGAGCTACAACTGGTGTCCGGCGTTCATCGTTGACCTTTGATCGGCCCCATCAACCACTCCGGCCCCGCGGAGTTCGAGCGCTACGGCCAGGTGCTGGTTCAATCGGTACTGGGGTGATCGCAGAGGGGCCGAGCAGAGCACATGCTCGGTCCCTCGATCAGGCAACCTGCAGCAGCAGATCCTCGCGGTTGTTGCGTGGTGTGTTCACCGCGCGGCTGACGCGGTAGGCCTCCATCGCCGGTGGCTCGCTGGCCAGCAGCATGGCCATGGCGTCGTCGGGGCTGGCGGCGATCCACTCATCGATCTGGCCAGCCTGCAGCCACACCGGCATGCGGTCGTGAATGTCGGCCGACACGCCGCTGCTGTCGCCGGTGATGATGGTGAAGGTGCCTAGGTTGCCGTCTGGCAGCAGGGGGCTGGTGTCCTCCCACAGGCCCGCGGCCAGCAGCGGCCCGGTGGCGTGGATGAACCACGGGTCTTTCTTCCCATCCTCGGGGCTGACCGACCATTCGTAGTAGCCGGCCATGGGGATCACGCAGCGGCGCTTCTTGAATGCCGACCGGAAGGCGGGCTTGGTGGCCACCGTCTCGATCCTGGCATTGATGGTTGAGCCCTGCAGGGCCTTTGCTTTGGCCCAGAACGGCAGCAGGCCCCACGCCATCCGGGTGACCTGCCGGCCTTCGCCGCGATCGAGGATCACTGAGGCACGCTGCGTCGGTGCCAGGTTGTAGCTGGGCTGGATCTCGGCCAGGCCAAGGGCAAGGTCAGCCAGCTCCGGCTGGCCGAAGTCGATTACGGGGAGCTGGACGAATCGGCCGCACATGGCCGGAGGGTAGCCCGGCCGGCCGTGCCCGGGGCGTGTAGGGCACGGGCGAACTGTGACGCCGGTCAGGCGGCCTCGACGCGAAACTTACGGTAGCGGTTCTACGCTCGGGCTCCCCATGGAGGCCGGAGAGAGACATGCCCAACAGGGCTGTTGTGTTTGTCAGCGAAGCGGTCGGCGACCTGACCATGGCGCGCCTGTCGCAGATCATGGCGGACGCGGAGCGATTCAATCGCACTGCCGGAGTTACCGGGGTCACGCTGTTTGATGGGCAGAGGTTCCTCGCTTACATGGAGGGACCGCCCGATGGCCTGGATGTGGCCTTCTCCAGAGCAGCGGGCGCCACCAGCCATTCAAGCCTGATCGAGATTGCGCGGGGGCGGGTTGGGCAGCGCAGGCTTCCCTACTGGCCTATTCGTTGCATCCCCCTGTCGCCGCCGGAGCTGGTGCAGCTGGTGCGGGCCGACTGGACTTCCTTCCTGCAGCGGGGGAGCGATCAAGTCGCCCCAGCCACCGCCATGGAGATGCTGGTGGCACTTGTCGAACCATTCGCCGAGGCTGCTTAAGCAGCGCCGCGCTGGCGCAAGCGCAGTGGACAGAGGGTAGGGCGACGGCCATAGTCACGGCTGGCCAATGGACGTGCCCTATGAGCATCCTCAACGTACTGATCAGCCGTGACCAGCTTGTCGTTGCAGTGGATACGCTCGCGGAGGATGCGCTGACAGGCGCTTACTCTGCTGGTGCAAAGGTGCTCCTGATACCGCAGCACAACGTGCTGCTGGCCACCAGAGGCGGAGCGCAGTTCTTCTTGAAGATCTACGAGCTGGCTCTGCAGGCGAGCTTCCGGGCCGACTTCTCCATTGAGCAGCTTTCGGCCGAGATGGGGCCTGTAATGGACCAACTGTGGTTGAACTATGAGAAGGCGGCCGCAGAGGCTGACCTGCCTATCGAACAGCTGGGGACCGAGATTGTCCTGGGCGGCTGGTCGCCCAGAAGCGGCAGGATGATGGCCACGGCCTACGCCAAGAGCGACAGTCGGCAGGCTACGGCAGTGCAGCCGATAGGTGGCCAATTCGCGTCACCGGGTGATCCACTCAAGGGCGTGGCGCCGAGCATGCTGCAGGTCGACTTGATGGCGGCGGGACGTCTCCAGGCAAACTACCTCAACGAGCAGATGGGCCGGAAAGTCGCCGGAGGGCGTCTGCTGATCGGGTTCTTGCAGCAGGGCCAGGCTGTGGTGAAGGACCTGGGACCGATCTGACGATTTGGGCTCCCAAACGATTCAGCTAGGTCGCCGCCGTGTTCGCAGGATCTGCGACCGCCAGCCGTATCCTTCCGCCCATGTATTCCTCCCACGGCTTCCGCACTGCCCCGATTCCCTCTGGCTGGGTCCAGACCGGCGAGCGCTGGGCGCTCTGGTACAACGGGCGGGAAACGGCGAACGTCACGTTCGATGGCGGTCCCGGCGTCCGGCTATGGATGGAAGGCCAGAAGATGTGGCACACCAAGGAAGCGCGCGCCGCCAACGTCCGACAGGCGAAGCGCTACGCCGAGCGCTGGTGCGCGGCCAGGCTCTATCCCGATCTGCCCCTTCGCGAGGCCGTCGCCCGTCTGACCGACACGACGCCGATCCAGCCGCCACCGCCGCTGCCCGGACTGCCGCCAACCCGCGAGCAGCAGCAACAGGCCAGGCGCTTGGCGGAGGCTGGGGCGAAGGAGATCGAGCGAATCAAGGAAGCGCTGGAACCGCGCCGACCGCCGAAGGAGACCAAGCCTCGCCCGAAGGACGCCCGCAAGGCGTGGCTGAGGGCAGGGCTGGAGCAGATGCGGCGGGGCGTGTAGGCATCATCCGGCCCGCAGCCTCACCACGTTGCCATCGCGCAGGCCATCGAGGTAATCCGCCCAGACCTGCATCATCCGCACGCGCTCCTGCAGGTGCGATGTGCGGTTGTAGGCCCGGCCGTTGGGATCCTTCACCGCGTGCGCAAGCTGGTGCTCGATGATGTCCGGGCGGAAGTGCAGGACCTCGTCCAGAATGGTGCGAGCCGTCGCGCGGAAGCCGTGGCCGGTCATCATCGTTCGGTCGTAACCCATATTGCGCAGCGCCGCAGTAACGGCGTTCTCCGACATCGGGCGTTTGGCATCGCGGGCGCCAGAGAACACCCATTTGTGCCGGCCGGTGATCGGCTTGATGTCCTCCAGGATCTGCAGCGCCTGCCTGGACAGCGGCACCAAGTGCGCAGCACGCATCTTCATCTTGCTGGCAGGGATGGTCCACACGGCCGAGTCGAGGTCGAACTCCTCCCATTCCGCATGCCGCAGTTCGCCAGGACGCAGGAACACCAGCGGCGCCAGCCGCAGCGCCGAACGGGTGATGACAGATCCGCTGTACGCCTCGATGGAGCGCAGCAGGCCACCCAGCTGCACGGGGTCCGTAATCGCTGCGTGGTGGGCTTCCTTCGGCGGCGCGAGCGCTCCCTTCAGGTCGGCAACCGGGTTTCGCTCGGCGCGGCCGGT
The DNA here is from genome assembly GCF_036320065.1 of Stenotrophomonas sp. SMYL8. Taxonomy (NCBI): domain Bacteria; kingdom Pseudomonadati; phylum Pseudomonadota; class Gammaproteobacteria; order Lysobacterales; family Lysobacteraceae; genus Stenotrophomonas; species Stenotrophomonas sp. SMYL8. Next base: position 2,927 of record NZ_JAWIRR010000013.1, on the reverse strand, counting down.
GGCTACGGCGTAGCGCATGATCTGGCCGCAGTTCTGCATGATCCGGTGCGCGGATTCGATCGCGCCGCGTTCCTCAATGCGCCGGGCCACCCGGAGGAAGTCCGGCGCGGAAAGGTCGGCGACAGAGCGCGACCCGATCCACGGGAATACGTCGTTCTTCATCCAGGCTTCGACCTTCTCCGCATAGCTGGGCACCCATGGGCGTGTGGCCAGCCACTCATTGGCGATGGTCTCGAAGCTGTCCGAGCCGAGGACGGAGTGGGCGAGGGCGGCAGCCTTCTTCTGCGCGCCCGGGTCGACGCCTCGGGCCAGCAGCCGGCGGGCTTCGTCGCGGGCCTCGCGCGCGCGCGCCAAGGAGACATCCGGGTACAGGCCGATCGACAGCAGCTTCTCCTTGCCGGCGATGCGGTACTTCCAGCGCCAGCTGCGCGCGCCGGTCGGGGTGAGGTAGAGGTACAGGCCGCCACCGTCGGTGATCTTCTGCGGCTTGTCGTTGGGCTTGGCGCGCCTAATGGCTGCGTCTGTCAGAGGCATTGGGGGTATCGCTTCAGTGGGTGCGGTCGGATACCCCTTGATATACCCCACCGTCTCATGGATTGAAACGGATTGCCCCGGTCTGCTGCGGACAATAAAAAAGCCCGGAAACCCTTGTGATGCGGGGGTTTCCGGGCTTCTCCGGTCCTTGACGAACCGTTCGTTGGTGGAGGTGGGCGGAATTGAACCGCCGTCCGAAGGCACTCCATCCCCAGCACTACATGCTTAGCTCACCGTTGAATCTCATCCCCGAGCAGCACGGTGTGCAAAGCGCACCCGGGAACCAGCCTGTTGTGTTCTAGTGCCGGACTGACAGGCAGCCGCCCAGCGCGATTCCATGATAATGACTCTACGCTGCGAGCATGGACACAAGCAGTTTCGAGGCTCCGCCTAAGTCGGCAGAAGGTCACGCACCGCAGTTTTTAGGCTGCGAGAGCGACCGGAGCGTAGTTGTCGTCGTTGGCAACTAGAGTTTTGCAGCTGGATTTACGAGGAAAGCTACCCCCTCGGCATGCGCCAGGCGACTTCACAACCCCCGTCGAAACCAATGCACCCCCGGTTTCTTCAAGCATTGCAAGGCTTTGGGGCCAATGCCGTCATAAAAGCTGACACTGACCCTGCCAAACGAGACGGATCTTACGGCAATCTTCCTGAACAGTCACGCGGGTGAGCGTCCGTCTCCCAGCTGATTGGCACGTTGCGATCCCTTGGGACACCGTGCTCGAATTTCCGGTACCACTCCACGGGGGGCCTCATGGCCATTTCCGTCAGCCCCGGCAACTGGGGACAGTATCGGATCGGGCAAGAGGTGCGCGGTGGCATGCTGTCGGCTGAATCGTCCTGGTACATCCAGCCACACGCAGATCGGGCGGCGAAGGCCCTCGCGGCGGCGTTTCCGGCAACAGGTCCTGCATCAGGGCTGCAGGCCGATCTGTTGTTGAAGGCAGTGGCATCGGTCTGTGCTCAAGACGGGCCGCAATAGCGCCAAACGCTGAAGCGGGCCGGCGTAGGTGCGATCAGGCTTGATAGCATCCAGATTCCTGAAGTTGAGCCAGTGGAAGGACGCCATGACGCTGGACGTTGCAGTAACAGATGAACCCAGCGACGAAGCGCTGGAGGTGATTGGCACTGGCTTGGACCAGTTCAATCTGGAGGCTGCAGGGTATGCCGATCGACGCGCGCTGGCGGTACTGGTTACCGATCCGGCCAGCGGCAAGGTAGTAGGGGGCCTTACCGGGCGAACCTCACTGGGCCTGTGGTTCGTGGATCTGTTCCATCTGCCAGCGGCCCATCGCGGCAACGGGCTGGGGTCGCGTGTGCTGAAGGCGGCAGAGGATGAAGCGCGGCGTCGCGGTTGCCGTTCCGGCGTGCTGTACACCCTCAGCTTCCAGGCGCCCGACTTCTATGTGAAGCATGGATGGGTCGTGTTCGGCCGGGTGCCATGCGATCCGGCCGGCACATGCAGGGTGTTCCTCAGCAAGGATCTGTCGGTGGGGTGAGCGCTGCGGGCGAGCCGCGCGTCCTGTCAATCCGCAACTTGTTGTAGAGCGTCTGTCATAGCGGATTGCTAACTTCGTGGGCACGAATTTGCGACACACTGGCGATGACCATCCGAGCCAGGACAGACACGGAGACCATGGGTGACCGATGCAAGCCAACAACGCAGCCTGCGGCAGCTGATCGGGCCGGTCGGTGCCGACTACCAGCGGCGTGCGTTGCCGCCGGGCTGGGTCTGGGCGGTGCTGGCGGTGCTGCTGGCGGCCACCTGGGTGACGGAGTTGCCGGCCACGGCAGCTGCGGCACTGGTCGCCAGCGCGGTGGTGGTGCACTGGTCGCAGCGCGGCCGCATCCATTGGCTGGGGTGGCGCCTGCCGGGCCTGGCAGTGCTGGCCGCCCTGCTGTGGGGGCCGGAAGTGCTGTCGCAGTGGTTCGAGCACGGGCTGGCTGTGGTGCTGATGTCGCTGGCCAGTCTCAGCATCGGCGTGCATGTGTGGCAGTCGCGACAGATGGCGCGCCAGCTGCAGGGCGCGGCCGATGCACTGGACGACGCCCAGTTGCTGGCGTTGCTGCCGGCTGATGCCGCGAACCTGGCCCAACAGTGGCGCTTGGGCGATGACCGTTACGCACCGGAGCTGGCGGTAGTGATGCACCTGGCGGTGATGCACGCGGCGCTGTCGCCGCGGATGCGCAGGCAGGGCATGCTGGCGGGGTGACCCGCCTTTTGTAGAGTCGAGCCATGCTTGTATGTTCCTCCCGGCTCCTACGCGGTATGTAGGAGCCAGGGTGGAGGGACCGTCAAGCATGCATCTGCGGATACTAGCCGACAGACGAGTCGAGCGATCCCCATCCCGCACACGAACGTCGATAAAGGATCGTACGGCCCCCAAAGGGGA
>NZ_JAWIRR010000012.1:12339-129332 GCF_036320065.1 Stenotrophomonas sp. SMYL8 | reverse complement strand
GGGTGGGTCCGGTTGCGGGGGACGCCGTAAATACGTCCCTGTGGCTCGGTCGCGCCATCCATGGCGCTCATGCCCCCGCAACCGGACCCACCCCGCCTTCGACAGTTTTCCGCGATCTGTCGCCCTTTTGTAGGGCCGAGCCATGCTCGGCTGCTGTTCGATCAATTCTCGAACTATTCGATTTCCATGGAGATTCATCCACGCATGGCGTGGATCTACTGACCACCGGGAATCTGTCGGGGGTGGGGCGGTGTCGGATTGCGGGGTGTCAGCCGCATGGATGCGGCTGCCAAGCCTACAGGGACGTACTTGCGGCGTCCCCGCACTCCGACACCGCCCCGCCATTCCACGGAATGCCCGCTCTTGACGTTGCCCTTGCTACCGCCTCTGCGGGTGCAGGGCTGCAAGCCCTGCCGATAACCCTCACTCCGCCGGGCAGTACGCCTTGATGGCGGCTTCAGCCAATCCCTTCTGCGCGCTGCGCTGCTCCGGAGCCAACGGGGTATCGGCCTTGCCATCACCATCGGTGTCCTGCATCACCTGGCCGCCGCCCTCCAGCAGGGCCAGGTTGGCGCGGGCGGTGCTGCACTGCTCGGGCACCGGCGCGGCCGGGGTCTCGGCGCTGGCCGCCGCCTGGGGACTGCGCGCCTGCGCCCGGGTCTCGAACTTCCTGCCCGCCGGCGGGGTCTCCGAATACTGGGTCACGCCATTGGCGTCCTTCCATTTGTAGACCGGGCCGGCCACGGCGTTGGCACTGGCCAACAGCAGCAGGCATCCAAGGCAGGACAGGGCACGCATGGCAAACTCCGCGGAATGGGCGTAGAACGCCGATTGCAGCATTGGCGCCGAGCACTGGCAAGTCGATTAAACTGGATTCCATGGACCCGATCACACCGCCGCCGCGTTCGCGCACGATTTACCTGCTGCCCAACCTGTTCACCACCGCCGGCCTGTTTGCTGGCTTCTACGCGATCATCGCCGCGGCCAACGGGGACTTCGTCAACGCCAGCATCGCCGTGTTCGTGGCGGCGGTGATGGATGGCCTGGATGGGCGCGTGGCGCGCCTGACCGGCACCAGCAGCGAATTCGGCGTGCAGTACGACTCGCTGGCCGACCTGGTCAGCTTCGGCATGGCCCCGGCGCTGGTGATGTACCACTGGTCGCTGTCGTGGCTGAAGTTCGACGACCCGCTGCTGGGTCGCGTCGGCTGGGCCGTGGCCTTCCTGTATGCCGCCTGCGCGGCGCTGCGCCTGGCCCGCTTCAATACCCAGGTAGCGGTGGTCGACAAGCGCTGGTTCGTCGGCCTTGCCAGCCCGGCCGCGGCCGGCCTGATGATGTCCTTCGTCTGGGCGTTCGCCGATGGCAACCTGGGCTGGGACGGCAACCAGCTGCGCTACGTGGCGCTGGCGGTGACGATCATCGCGGCGCTGCTGATGGTCAGCCGCATCCGCTTCTGGAGCTTCAAGGGCGGCGGCGCCAAGGGCACCCGCTCCGACCGCGTGCCGTTCCTGGTACTGGCCCTGGTGCCAGTGGCGATCGCCATTGCGGTCATCGATCTGCCGCGCGTGCTGTTCGCGGTGGGCATCCTGTACGCCTTGTCGGGCCCGGTGATGTGGGCCGTGCAGCGCCTGCGCAAGAAGCCCGAGGCCGCGTGAGCGGGGACCTGCCCGTGCTGTGGTCACCGGCCCAGCAGGCCTGGCTGCAGGCCATGGGCTACACCGTCTATCACGACGGCCAGCTGGCCGCCGAGCTGGATGCCGCACTGCAGCTGAGCGTGGCCGAAGCCGAGGCGGCTGCCGCGCCAGCGGTGGAGCAGGTGCGGGCACCAATCGCCCCCGCGCGCGAGCCTCCGGCTGAAGCCACACCGGGTTCCCGCCAGGAACGCCCGGTGCCGCCGCGTCGCGAGACCCCGGTCAGCGCACCGGACACCGCGCCCGCCGCTGCCCGCCCGCTGCCGGGTGGCAATGCGCGGCAGCCGGTGGTGCGGCTCCCGGATCGCCTGCAGATCGCATTGCTGCGTGCCTCCGGCTGTAATCCCAACGACCCTGCCACGCAGGCGCTGATGGACAGCTGGCCGCTGGACCAGCTGCGTCAGGACCCGGCCGCCAAGCGCGCGCTGTGGCCGCAGCTGCGCGCCCTGCGCAAGCGGGGGGCGCCATGAGTGCGGTCAGCCAGCCCGGTCCGGTCAGCCTGCGCGCGCTGCGCGAGAGCGACCTCAACGCGGTGATGGCGATTGAAGTACGCGGCTATCCGTTTCCCTGGACCCGCGGCATCTTCGTCGACTGCCTGCGTGCGGGCTATCCGGGCCTGGCCATGGAGCGTGATGGCCAGCTGATCGGCTATGGCGTGCTCAGCATCGCGGCCGACGAGGCCCATGTGCTGAACGTCTGCATCGATCCACTGACGCAGTCGCGTGGGCTCGGACGTCAGTTGCTGCGCGCGCTGGTACAGCTGGCCGGCGACCGCGGGGCGCAGCGTGTGTTCCTGGAAGTGCGTCCGTCCAACACACCCGCGCTGGCCTTGTACCACAGCGAAGGCTTCAACGAGATCGGTCGCCGCCCGCGTTACTACCCGGCCGCACAGGGCCGCGAAGACGCGGTGGTGATGGCGATCGAACTGGTCGACGGCGACCTGCAGGCGATGCCGCCGCTGTAACGGAGCAGGGTTGCCGGCCAGCGGCCGGCACTACCGATGGATCTCCGCTGTCATCGACACATCACCTACCGTGGTAGGTGCCAGCCTTGGTTGGCACGCTTTCCTCACGCCAGCCGCAGTGCCAACACACCCCCGACGATCAACGCCGCCGCCAGCCAGCGCGCGCGCGGAATCCGTTCGCGCAGCAGGAACACCGAGATCAGCAACGCGAACAGGATCGACGATTCGCGCAACGCCGAGACCATCGCCACCGGCGCCTGGGTCATTGCCCACAGCGCCATCGCATACGAGGCGGTGGTGCCGACGCCACCGGCCAGCCCCAGCGGCCAGTGCTGCCGCGCATAGTCCAGCACCGCGCCGCGGCGCGTGTACAGCGCCCACAGTGGCAGTGGAATGCCCGACAGCAGGAACAGCCACAACGTATAGCTGAGTGCGCTGCCGGACTGACGCGCGCCCTGCGCATCGACCAGCGTGTAGGTGGCGATCATCGCCGCGGTCAGCAGCGGCAGGCGCAGCTGACCGCCACGCGCCCCCAGCGCCATGCACAGGATGCCGGTGCTGACCAGCACCACGCCCAGCCACGCTGCCGGTGGCAGCTGCTCGCCGAGCAGGGTGCCCGCCAACGCGACCAGGATCGGCGCGCTGCCACGCATCAGCGGGTAGGCCAGGCTCATGTCGACCTGCTGGTAACAGCGTGCGACCAGGCCGTAGTAGGTCACCTGCAGCAGCACCGACGCGCTCAGCCACGGCCAGCTGTGCGCGGCGGGAAATGGCAGGAAGGGCAGGGCGGCAGCCGACAGCAGCGCGGCACTGCCGGTCACCAGTACGGTGCCGAGGAACTTGTCCGGCCCGCGCTTGACGATCGCGTTCCAGCTGGCGTGCAGGGCTGCAGCGGCGAGAACCAGCAGGAAGATGGAAAGCGGCATCCAGCGATGATGCCATGCGCGGGAAATGTAGAGTCGAGCCATGCTCGACTGCTGTCATGAGTCGAGCACGGCTCGACTCTACAAAAGGAAACGCCGGGCAGTACCCGGCGTTTCCCTGCACTTACAGCTTCGCGCGCTGCTCGCGCAGGCCGGCCAGCTGGGTGTTCCAGTCGACCAGGCGCACGCGCTCCTGCTCGACCACCGCCGGCGGCACCTTGTCGGTGAACTTGGCCAGCTTGGTTTCGCTCTTCTCCTGCTCGCCTTCCACGCGCTTGATCTCCTTGTCCAGGCGGGCACGCTCGGCATCGAGATCGACCAGGCCTTCCAGCGGCACCAGCAGCTTCAGTTCACCGACGATCGCGGCGGCAGCCGGCGGTGCACTTTCGCCTTCAGCCAGCCACTGGATGCTGTCCAGCTTGAGCAGGAACGACAGCGAGGCGCTGAAACGTTCGATGCGCACGCGGTCCTGCTCCAGACCGGCCTGCAGGCGCAGCGGCACCAGCTTGGACGGGGCCACGTTCAGTTCGCTGCGCACGCGACGCACGGCACTGATCACCGCCTTCAACCATTCCACGTCGGCTTCAGCCTGGGCGAAATCGCCTTCGAACTCGGCGGCGGTCGGGTACGGGCGCAGCGACAGCGTGGTTTCGGCCAGGCCCAGGCGCGGCGCCAGCTGCTGCCACAGCTGTTCGGTGATGAACGGGGTCAGCGGGTGCAGCAGGCGCAGCAGCGCTTCCAGCACGTACAGCAGGGTGTGGCGGGTGCTTTCGGCGTCGGCGGCATCGGCACCATTCAGTGCCGGCTTGCTCAACTCCAGGAACCAGTCGCAGAACTCGTTCCAGGCGAACTCGTACAGGCACTGCGCCAGCAGGTCGAAGCGGTAGTTGGCGTAGTGGCCCTGGGCCTCGGTGGACACCGCCGCCAGGCGCGCCAGGATCCAGCGCTCGGCATCGGTGCGCGGCGTCGGCATGCCGGTGAACGCTGCACCCTCGGTGTTCATCAGGGTGAAGCGGCTGGCGTTCCACAGCTTGTTGCAGAAGTTCTTGTAGCCCTCGGCGCGGTTCATGTCGAACTTGATGTCGCGGCCGTGGGTGGCCAGCGCGGCGATGGTGAAGCGCAGCGCATCGGCACCGTGGGCAGCAATGCCGTCCGGGAATTCCTTGCGGGTGGCCTTCTCGATCTTCTCCACCATCTTCGGCTGCATCAGGCCGCCGGTGCGCTTGGCGACCAGATCGTCGATGGTGATGCCGTCGATGATGTCCAGCGGATCGAGCACGTTGCCCTTGCTCTTGGACATCTTCTGGCCCTGGCCGTCGCGGATCAGGCCGGTGAAGTAGACGTCCTTGAACGGGATCTTCCCGACCAGGTTGTCGGTGGCCATGATCATGCGCGCCACCCAGAAGAAGATGATGTCGAAGCCGGTGATCAGCACCGACGACGGCAGGTAGCGGTCGAAGCCGCGCTCGGCCATGGCCTGTTCGTTCGGCCAGCCCAGGGTGGAGAACGGCCACAGCTGCGAGGAGAACCAGGTCTCCAGCACGTCGCTTTCCTGGTTCAGCACCACGTCGCTGCCCAGGTTGTGCTTCGCCCGCACTTCCTCTTCGCTGCGACCGACGTAGCAGCTGCCGGTGGCTTCGTCGAACCACGCCGGAATGCGGTGGCCCCACCACAGCTGGCGGCTGATGCACCAGTCCTGGATGTTGTTCATCCAGTGGCGGTAGGTGTTGATCCAGTTCGGCGGCACGAAGGAAATGCTGCCGTCTTCGACCAGCTCCAGGCCACGCTTGGCCAGGTCGTCCATCTTCACGAACCACTGGTCGGTCAGGTACGGCTCGATCACCTGGCCGGTACGGTCGCCGCGCGGCACCTGCAGCTTGTGCGCCTTGGTCTCGACCAGGATGCCCAGGTCTTCCAGCTCGGCCAGCACGGCCTTGCGCGCGGCGTAGCGGTCCAGGCCCTGGAAACGCTCCGGCGCGTTTTCGTTCAGCGCCGCCACCGGGGTGAACAGGTTGATCATCGGCAGGCTGTGGCGCACGCCCACTTCATAGTCGTTGAAATCGTGCGCCGGGGTGACCTTGACCACGCCGGTGCCGAACGCACGGTCCACGTAGTCGTCGGCGATCACCGGGACGCGGCGGCCGGTCAGCGGCAGCACCACGCTCTTGCCGATCAGGTGCGCATAGCGCTCGTCTTCCGGGTGCACCATCACCGCGGTATCGCCCAGCAGGGTTTCCGGGCGGGTGGTGGCGACGACCAGGTAGTCGCGGGTTTCGCGCAGGGTTTCCACGCCGTCGGCATCGCGCTCGACGTGTTCGTAGCTCAGGCCCTCATCCAGCGTGTAGGCGATCGACCACAGGAAGCCGTCTTCCTCGGCGCTTTCCACTTCCAGGTCGGAAATCGCGGTCTTCAGCACCGGGTCCCAGTTGACCAGGCGCTGGCCGCGGTAGATCAGGCCCTGCTCGTACCAGCGCACGAAGGCCTCGTTGACCGCCGCCGACGGCTGCGGGTCCATGGTGAAGGTGCTGCGCGACCAGTCGGCGGAGGTGCCGAGGCGGCGCATCTGGCGTTCGATGGTGTCGCCGGACTGCTGCTTCCACTCCCAGACCTTGCCGATGAAGCCTTCGCGGCCCAGCGAATCGCGGGTCTCGCCCTTGCCTTCCAGCGCCAGGTTGCGGCTGACCACCATTTCGGTGGCGATGCCGGCGTGGTCGGTGCCGACCTGCCACAGCGTGTCGTAGCCGCGCATGCGGTGGTAGCGCACCAGCGCGTCCATCAGGGTCTGCTGGAAGGCGTGGCCCATGTGCAGGGTGCCGGTCACGTTCGGCGGCGGCAGCAGGATGGTGTACGGCTCGCCCGTGCCGGACGGCTTGAAGTGGCCGGCCTTCTCCCAGGCCTCGTAGAGGTCGGTCTCGAAGGACTTCGGGTCGTAACTGGAGGCGAGTTGGGTCATGCGGGGGAACCGGTAATCAAGGCGGAAGGGAGATCAGCGCGGCCCGAGGGCGCGCCGGATCTTCTGGTCGGTGTGGTACTGGCTGACCGCGTAGGCGGCCCAGATGGCGGCGGGCAGCCAGCCGATCAGGGTGATCTGCAGGATCAGGCAGACAATGCCGGCAAACGGCCGGCCGATGGTGAAGAAGGACAGCCAGGGAAGAATCAGGGCGATCAACAGGCGCATCAAGGGGTCCTCGCTGGACTTACATGTCGTGCTTGTTCAGGTCGTAACCGGCGGCCTTGTACTGGCGCCAGCGTTCGCGCAGCGGTTCGCGCGCTTCCGGGTCGGCCGGAACCACTTCCAGCACGCGCTCGCACTCGCCCAGCCAGGGTTCATCACGCAGGTTGATCACCAGCGGGCGCGCCGGTGCCTCGGTGCCCGGCACGGCGATCAGCACCAGGGCTTCTTCCTCGTCCATGTCCTCGCCGGCGATCTGGTGCGGGATGTAGGCATCGTTGTCGAACGCCCACAGCAGTTCGTCCAGCTCCTCGGCCTGGGCCTGGTCGCGGGCCAGCACCAGGGTGAACAACCCGGCGTCGTTGGCCTTGCGCGCCAGCTCGCAGACCAGGCGCAACGGCTCGGTCAGGAAGCGGGGCTTGGCGATCAGGTAGAAGTCGGCGCGGGGCATGGCAGGGTCCGGGTCAGGCAGGGGCCCGGCAGTGCCGGGCGAGGCCCTGGCCGGCGGGGCCGGCCAGGGTCGGGTACGGCATCAGGCGCGGGCGGCCTGGTCCAGCAGCCACTGGCTCAGCAGGCCGACCGGGCGGCCGGTGGCCATGCCACGCTTGCCTTCATCGCTGGCCACGCCGGCGATGTCCAGGTGGGCCCAGCGCTGGCCTTCGGCGAAGCGCGACAGGAAGCAGCCAGCGGTGATCGCGCCGGCCCAGCGGCCGCCGATGTTGTAGACGTCGGCGAAGGTCGAATCCAGCATCGGCTGGTATTCGTCCCACAGCGGCAGGCGCCAGGCGCGGTCGAACACCTGCTCGCCGGCGGCCAGCAGCTCGTTGGCCAGGTCGTCGTGCTTGCTCATCAGGCCGGCGGTCTGGTGGCCCAGGGCGACCATGCAGGCACCGGTCAGGGTGGCGACGTCGACCAGCGCGGCCGGCTCGAAGCGCTGCGCGTAGGTCAGCGCGTCGCACAGGATCAGGCGGCCTTCGGCGTCGGTGTTGCCCACTTCGATGGTCTTGCCCGACATCGAGGTGATCACGTCGGACGGGCGGTAGGCGTTGCCATCGATGGCGTTTTCCACCGCCGGCACCACCACCACCAGGTTCAGCGGCAGCTTGGCCTTGACCGCAGCGACGAAGGTGCCGATGACGTTGGCGCCACCGCACATGTCGTACTTCATCTCTTCGATGCCGCCCTGGGTCTTCAGGTTGACGCCACCGGTATCGAAGGTGATGCCCTTGCCGACCAGCACGTACGGCTTGGCGTCGCCGCCATTGTTCCACTTCAGTACGACCAGGCGCGGGCGGTTGGCCGAACCACGGGCCACGGCCAGCAGCGAGCCCATGCCCAGCGCTTCCATCTGGTGCTCGTCGAGGATCTCGGCTTCGGCACCGTCGTGCTCGCCGGCGAACTTCACACCCACTTCGGCCAGATGGGCCGGGGTGCAGTAGTTCGGCGGCAGGTTGCCCAGCTCGCGGGCGAACTCGACACCGGCGGCGATAGCCTGGCCCTGGGCCAGGGCCTGCGCGTCGTCACCGGCGATGGCCAGCTGGGCCAGGCCGGCGTCGTCGGCCTTCTTCTTGCCCAGGGTGGCGGTGTAGCGGTACGCGGCGTGATCGGCGGCGATCACCGCCTGGCGGATCGCCCAGGCCGCGTCGCGGTCCTTCACCGCCACTTCGGACAGGGTGAACAGTGCGCTGCGGGCAGCACCGGCCTTCAGCGCGCGCACGGCGTCGCCGACGGCCTTCAGGTACTGCGGCACGCCGAAACGGGCGACTTCGCCGAGGCCGACCACCAGCACGCGCGGGGCGGTCACGCCCGGCAGGTCATGCAGCAGGGTGGTGGCGCCGGTCTTGCCGGACAGGTCGCCGCGCTGGGCCAGGGCGGCCAGGCGGCCACCGCTGGCGGCGTCCAGGGCCTGTGCGGCCGGGGTCAGGGTATGGTCGGCATACGCGCCAACCACCAGGCAATCGACGGTGGCGGCGGCCGGAGCAACGTGGTTCAGGGTGAATTCGAGGGCCATTGAGCAGATTCCATTGGCGAGTCCGTACAATCGCAGGCCGTTTACGCCCAGACAGTAGACTGGGCGGCACCGCGAACGAACCCCAGAGTTTAAACCACCGCCCCATGCTGAAGCTCGACCGATACCTGCTGGGCGATTTCGTCCAGAGTTTCCTGGCTACCCTGATCGTCCTGCTGGTGGTCAGCGTGGGCGGCGTGCTGGTGGACATCCTCGGCAACATCGCCGACGGGCGCCTGCCGGCCAAGCTGCTGTTCTCGCAGCTGGGCCTGCAGTTCATCGCCTACCTGCCGCTGATCCTGCCGCTGGCGCTGATGCTGGGCCTGCTGCTGGCCATCGCGCGCCTGTACCGCGACTCGGAAATGGCAGTGATCACCGCCATTGGTGTCGGCCCCAAGCGACTGCTGCGGCCACTGCTGATGCTGGTGGTGCCGGTGGTGGCCCTGGTGGGTGCCTGCTCGCTGTGGCTGGGCCCGTGGGCCGGCCGGGTGGCTGAGCAGATGATCATCGAGGCCAACCGCAGCGTGCTGATGGCCGGTCTGGAGCCGGGCCGATTCACCCCGCTGCCCAATGGCGGCGTGGTCTACCTGTCCTCGATCTCGCCCGATGGCACCCAGCTGGGCAAGGTGTTCCTGCAGCGCCAGAAGGATGACCGCCTGGAAGTGGTGTCGGCCAATGGCGGCCGCATGTTCTTCGAAGGTACCCGCCAGCGCTTCCTGGAGCTGGATGACGGCCACCAGGTGGAAGGGCCGGTGGCCGGTGGCCTGGACTACCGCCTGGCGACCTTCGCCCGCAATGACGTGGCCTTGCCCGATGGCGCGCAGACCCGCACCGAGGATGACCCGGAACTGATGCCGACCCTGCAGCTGATCGGCGATGAGCGTCCGCAGGCGCAGGCGCAGCTGCACCGCCGCCTGGCGCCGCCGCTGATCGCGCTGGCGTTCGCCCTGCTGACCGTGCCGCTGGGCCGCAGCTCGCCGCGCCAGCAGCGCTACGGCCGCATGATGCTGGCGCTGATGGCCTACATGGTCGGTACCAATCTGATGTTCATCGGCAGCGGCTGGATCGCCAACGGCAAGATCCCCCCAGCGCTCGGCCTGTGGTGGTTGACCCTGCCGTTGCTGGCGCTGGCAATCTGGATGTATGCACGTGATGGCCGCCTGGGCCGCCCGAAGGGAGCCCGCGCATGAGGCTGCGCCCGATGCGTTTCGACCTGTACCTGGGCCGGTCGGTGTTCACCACGGTGCTGCTGACCTGGGCCGTGCTGGTTGGCCTGGACGTGGTGATGGCGTTCTCCGGCGAGTTCAAGGACATCGGCAAGAACGGCTACACGCTGGGCCATGCCGCCGCATGGGTGCTGTACACGGTGCCACGCCGCGCCTACACCATGTTCCCCACCGCCGCGGTGATCGGTGCACTGATGGGCCTGGGCCAGCTGGCAGCGACCTCGGAGCTGACCGCGCTGCGTGCGCTGGGCCTGTCGCGCAAGCGCCTGAGCGTTTCAGTGGCGATTGCGCTGTCGCTGCTGACCGCGGTGATGGTGTTCAGCGCGGAGACCCTGGGCCCCTGGGGCCAGGACCGCGCCGATGCGTTGAAGTCCAGCGCCAAGTGGGGGCGGGATATCGCCACCAGCCGCTACTCGGGCCTGTGGGCACGCGAGGGCGATACCTTCCTCAACGCGCAGAGCGGCGAGGAGCAGCTGGTCGGCGACAAGGGCACGCGCCTGATCCTGCGCGACGTGCGCCTGTACCGCATCGCCGAGAATGGGGGCATCGCCTCATTGACCCATGCCGACACCGCCGAGCATGACAGGGATGGCTGGGTGTTGACCGGGGTACGTCGCGATACCTTCGGCGAGCGCTCGGCGACCCGCCAGGAAATCGCGCGCGAACCGTGGAATTCGAAGCTGGATGCGGCCGCATTGGCCACCGGCATCGCCAAGCCGCGCAACCTCAGCCTGGCCGAACTGAGCACCAGCATCACCTACCGGCAGCGCAACGGGCTGGACGCGCGTGACTTCGAGGACGTGTACTGGAGCCGCTGGTTCTACCCGTTGAACGTGCTGGCGCTGTGCCTGGCGGCGGTGCCCTTCGCGTTCGGCTCGCTGCGCAGCGGCGGCATGGGCAAGCGCCTGTTCCTGGGCATCCTGTTCGCGCTGGGCTTCTGGCTGCTGCAGCTGTTCTTCGGGCGCATGGCCGGCGCGCTGAAGTTCGATTACCGAATTGCCTATGCGCTGCCACCGATCGTGATGCTGGCGGTGTCTGGATTGCTGTTCCGGCGCAAATCGGGTTGATTCCCAGGGAGCCGGGCAAGGCCCTGCTGTTTCCGTTTCACTTCAAGGACGAACATGAGCTTCCAACGCTTTCTGCCGTACATCGCGGCCGTGCTGCTTTCTGCCGGCTGCAGCCGGTCCACCGTCGACTTCGAGATCGACAACCCGACGGATGCACCGCTGACCTTGTCGGTCGACCAGCAGGTGCATACCCTGCCGCCGCACACCTCCATGCCCCTGGTCCTGGAGCCGGGCCAGTACCGGCTGCAGAGCGAGAAGATCGGCAGCGTACGCATGGTTGTCTACGCCGACGGGATCGGCGGGCTGATCAACCCGGCCATGGCCGAGTACGTGATCGTCACCGAGCAGTACGTCACCAGCAAAACCAATACCGGCAACCTGGCATCGAAGATCGAACTGAACGATGTGGAGATCGAGGGTCCCTACGTGAAGGCGACCGGCTTCTTCATTCCGCGCCGTTGGGACGCAGGACTGAAGGGCGAGCTGCCTGACACGGTGGTCTCCAGCAGCCCGGATACCTCGTCCGACTACCGGACCAAGCTCTACAACGTGCCTGGCTTCTTCGAATACCTGGATGCCGGGGACGAGCTGAAGGAGGCTTTCGGGCCGGATGGCTACCGGCCGCCGGCAGCATCGGTGGCTTTCACTGCCGCCCAGCTGCCGCCGCTTCCGGCGGCCTATGAGGCCCAGGGCAAACCGATGCGCGAGCTGTACGCGCAGTACCTTGCCGCAACCGATGCAGGCGAGCAGAAGCGCCTGAAGAAGGCCAGCCTGAAACTGTGGCAGGAGTTCGTGAAGACCCGTGCGCAGTTGAGCGGACAGTCGCCGGCGGCTGACGATGTGCAGGCCAATGCGTTTGCGTCCGCCTTTTTCGACCTCTGGACGCAGCCGGCGGTGATCCTGCCGGATCCGGCGCCTGCTGGCTGATCGCTGCGTTGATCGTGTGGAGCCGAGCCCATGCTCGGCTCTACACGTGGTGCATCACCGCTTCGGCATGCGCATCAGGCGGGTGCCGCTGGCGCGGTCGTGCCAGGTCAGGCGGTCGCGGTCGACCCAGGCCCACCAGAATCCCAGCCCGCCCAGCAGCAGTGACAGCGTGCCCACCGCGAAGCGCAGCCACAGTTGGCTGCGCCGCAGCGGCGTGCCATCGCTCGATTGCAGTTTCAGCCGCCACGGTCGCATGCCCAGCGTCTGCCCGCCGCGTCGCCAGCTGGCCGTGGCGTACCCCCCCGTGATCACCCAGCACACCGCCCACAGCAGCCACTGCCAGGCACTGAACGGTGCGATGTTCTCGCGCTGCGCGTGGCCGCTGAAGGTGTAGGCGAGGGTGAACAGCGTGCCGGCCAGCATCCACAGCGCCAGCACCGGCAGTGCGTCGTAGACCATCGCCAGCACGCGCCAGGCCAACAAGGCACGTGGGCGGAGCATTTCGGTAGCGGCCGCAGGGGCCGTGTCGGTGGCGGGGCGGGACATGCGCCGAGCATACGCAAAGCTGGCCGCGCCCGCAGTGGCCCTCGTATCCTGCACCCATGGCCCTTGTTTCCAACCCCGCCGAACGCCGCCAGCTGGTGCAGCAACTGCCCGAGCTGCGCGCCGACGACAGCGCGCGCATCCAGCGCTTCCTCGATGCGATCTGGGCCGAGAACGGCCTGGCCCGCGCCACCCTCGACAGCTACCGGCGCGACCTGGAAGGGCTGGCGCGCTGGATGGATGGACGCGACGGTGGCCTGGCCGGCATCGAGCGCCCGGGGTTGTTCGATTACCTGGCCTGGCGCACCCGGCATGGCTGGTCGCCGCGCAGCAATGCGCGCCTGCTGTCGGCGCTGCGCGCGTTCTTCGCCGATGGCGTGCGCCGTGGTGAACGCAGCGAGGACCCCAGTGCACTGCTGGACCCGCCGAAGCTGCCGCGGCTGTTGCCGAAGGCGCTGGCCGAAAGCCAGATCGACGCACTGCTGGCGGCGCC
Organism: Stenotrophomonas sp. SMYL8; assembly: GCF_036320065.1. Classification (NCBI taxonomy): domain Bacteria; kingdom Pseudomonadati; phylum Pseudomonadota; class Gammaproteobacteria; order Lysobacterales; family Lysobacteraceae; genus Stenotrophomonas; species Stenotrophomonas sp. SMYL8. Next base: position 116,318 of record NZ_JAWIRR010000012.1, on the reverse strand, counting down.
GGACATCGACAGTCCGCTGGGCCTGCGCGACCGTGCCATGCTGGAGCTGATGTATGCGGCCGGCCTGCGCGTGAGCGAGCTGGTGCTGCTACCGGCCACGGCAGTCAACCTGCGCCAGGGCGTGCTGAGGGTCACGGGCAAGGGCAGCAAGGAGCGGCTGGTGCCGCTGGGCGAGGAATCGCAGCACTGGCTGGAGCGCTATCTGCAGGCGTCGCGCCCGCAGCTGGTCGGCAAGGGCAAGGTGCAGGCGCTGGCCGATGGGCAGACCCCATTGTTTGTCGAGCCGACGCTGCATGCGCTGACCCGCCAGGCGTTCTGGCATCTGGTCAAGCGCCACGCGCAGGTGGCCGGTATCGATCCGGTGCGGATCAGCCCGCATGGCCTGCGCCACAGCTTCGCCACGCATCTGCTCAACCGCGGCGCCGACCTGCGCGCGCTGCAGATGCTGCTCGGCCACAGCTCGCTGTCGACCACCCAGATCTACACCCTGGTGGCCCGCGAACACCTGCAGAAGCTGCACGCGCGCCACCATCCGCGCGGCTGAGCAGCGGCCTGAACCCCGGCCTCGGACGGTGGGCGGTGTCGCGGCCCGGTAGCGGCGGCTGTGTCAGAATCCGGGGTCTTCTTCTGTCGCGGACCGCTCCATGCTCCGATTTGCCATCGCCGCCGTGTTCGGTGCGCTCAGCCTGACCGCCTGCGCCCAGCCGGCTCCGCCGGCCGCCAAGGCACCCGCCGCGGCTGCGGCCAAGGCCGTCCCGGCCGCCAACGCTTCGGCCGACCAGGCCGTACGCGCCGCGCTGACCGCCCTGAATCCCGGCTTCCAGGTGGACTACATCGGCGCTGCGCCGTTCCCCGGCTTCCGCGAGGTCGTGGTCTCCGGCCAGTTGCTGTACGTGTCCGACGATGGCCGCTACCTGTTCCAGTCGCAGCCCTACGACACGCGTGCCAAGGGCCCGGCCAACAGCGAAGGCCTGCTCGGCTACCGCCGCGATCTGCTGGCCAAGGCCAACCACGGCGACCGCATCGTATTCGCTGCGCCCAACGCCAAGTACACCATCAGCGTGTTCACCGACATCGAGTGCGGCTACTGCCGCAAGCTGCATCAGGACATCGCGGAGCTCAACCGCAACGGCATCTCGGTCGAGTACCTGGCATTCCCGCGCATGGGCCTGGGCAGCAAGGACTACACCGACATGATTTCGGTCTGGTGTGCAGCGGATCGCCGCCAGGCCCTGACCAACGCCAAGCGCGGTGGCAGTGTGCCGGCCAAGAACTGCACCAACCCGGTGGCGATGCAGTACGCGCTGGGCCAGCAGTTGGGCGTGAACGGCACGCCGGCGATCTTCGCGCCGGATGGCACCCAGCTGGGCGGTTACCTGCCGCCGGCGCAGCTGCGTGCGGCGCTGGAAAAGCTGTCGGCCAAGCGCTGACCGGGAATGCCGCCGGGCCATGCCCGGCGGATGCATCAATCGAACGAGGCCGGGGATGCGTGTCGCATCCCCGGCTTTTCTCTTATTTCAGGCCATCACTGACCGCCTTGGTCAGCGTGCCCTGCGCATCGTCACCGCTGAACTCCCAGACGAACGCGCCGCCCAGGCCCTGGGTCTTCACGTAGCCCATCTTGCGGGTGATGTTGGCCGGGGTATCGAAGCTCCACAGCGTGCTGCCGTTGTAGATCCAGGTGGCACCGGCGGTGTTGTCGGTGTAGCCCGGCCACGCCAGGTTCTTCAGCACCTTCCAGTCTTCGATGCCGGCTTCATACGTGCCCGGGGCGGCGCCGGTCGCGGTCTGGTACAGGCCGTTGTTGGCGTTGGTCACACCGGTCCAGCCACGCCCGTAGTAGCCGATGCCCAGGTTGAGCTTGGCGGCGGGCACGCCACGGCTGATGAAGGCCTCGATGGCGTCGTTGCTGTTGTACAGCTTCTGGTCGCCGGTGGACGGATCATTCGGCGAATCGAACAGCGCCGACTGGTGATTGGTCTTCGCATCCCAAGCGCCGTGGAAGTCGTAGGTCATCACGTTGATGTAGTCCAGGTACGGGTGGTACGCGGCCGGATCAGTGACGCGGATCTTGTCGATGCCGGCACCCACCGCCACCGTCAGCAACAGGCCCGGACGCACCGCATCGAGCTGGCGGCGGAACTCGGCCATCAGCGCGGTGAAGTTGGCGTTGTCCTCCGGCTTGCCGCATTCGATGCCACAGGCCACCGGGTACTCCCAGTCGATGTCGATGCCGTCGAATACGCCCAGTGCGGCACCGGCGCCACCGGCACCGTCGGTCACCGGCAGGTTGCCCTTGATGTAGGCGTCGATGCACGAGGCGACGAAGGCCTGGCGGTTTTCCGGACGCGCCGCGCTGGAGAAACCACGCGACCAGGTCCAGCCACCCAGCGAGATCAGCACCTTCATGCCCGGGTACTTGGCCTTGAGCTGCTTGAGCTGGTTCCAGTTACCGCGCAACGGCTGGTCCCAGGTATCGGCGCTGCCGCTGACGCTCTCGGCGGCACTGAAGGCCTTGGTGTAGTCGGCGAAGGCATCGCCACCGGCACCGCTGTTCGGATCCGACGGCTGGGTGATGCCCACTTCGCAACGGTTGTTGCGCACGTTGCCGAACGCGTAGTTGATGTGGGTCAGGCGTGCGGCCGAGCCACTGCTGTCGATGTTCTTGACCCGGTAGTTGCGGCCGTAGATGCCCCACTGGGTGAAGTAACCGATCACCCGCTTGCCGGTGGTGCCGCCGTCGCCGGCCAGCGTAGTGGCGCTGATCTCGGTGCCCTGGGCCGAGGCGTTGCCGGCGTTGTCGCGGGCACGAACCCGGTAGCGGTAGGTGGTGGAGGCAGTCAGCCCGCCATCGATGTAGCTGGCGCTGGACGGTGAACCGACCAGGCTGCCGTTGCGGTACACGTCGTAGCCGGCCACGCCGCTGCCACCGGTGTTGTCGGTGGATGGGCTCCAGCTGAGCGTGATGCTGTTGGCAGTGCGCGTTCCGGCGGCCAGCCCGCCGGGCACGCTTGGCGCGGTGGTATCGCCACCGGCGGCGTTGACGGTGATGGTGATGGTCGCGGTGCTGGTGGTGGCGTTGTTGTTGTCGGTCGCGACTGCACGCAGGGTGTGGCTGCCGGCGCTGGCATTGGCCCAGCTGGCCGCGTACGGCGCACTGGTGGCCACGCCCAGCGTGCTGCCATCGCGGAAGAACTCGACCTTGGCGACGCTGCCGTCCGGATCACTGGCGTTGGCGGTCACGTTGACCGTGCTGCCGGCGCTGAAGGTGGCGCCGTTGGCCGGCGAGGTCAGGCTGACCACCGGCGGCTGGTTGCTGCCGCTGCCATCGCAGGCACCGAGGTTGGTGTAGTAGGGCGCACCGGCCGGATGGTCCGGTGGCGCGTTCCAGATGTCCTGGTTCGCCCGATAGAGGACGCCTCCTTTCTGCAGGGTATCGCCGGCCCGGTAGATCTTGGCCTGGTCCCACTGGGCCACGCCGGCACAGCTGGCGGCCTGCGCCAGGCCGGGCAGGGCGGCGGTACCGGCGGCCAGGGCAAGCAGCCAGGCCAGGCGGCGGGGACGACAGCTTCGGGTCGAACGTTCGGCACTGCGCACAATCGGGTCGTACATGGGTAAGTCTCCGATCAAAGGGCGCGCGGGCCCCGATGGCGCCGCGCGTGACGCAGGTCCGGGCGTCGCCCGGGAAGGCGACGGAGGGGGCGGACGGAGGTACCTGGGAGGCCGGGGAGAGAGTCCGGCACCAGGTAGGGACAACGTTGTCATCAATCGTGTGGTCAATCCGTGAGCAAGCGCATGGTTCGGGGATTTGGCGGAGAGCGGCGCTGGCGCGCGGTCGGCGGCCATCGGCGGAGCCCCTCGTGGCTGGAGTGGGTCGCTGAAAGCGGGTTTCTGAGGGTTGGCCGGGTGGGTGGGCTGCGCAGGGGACGCTGCAAGTACGTCCATGTAAGCGCGCGCCCGGCAGCCCCGCGCCCCCCCCCCCGGCCCCCCCCCCCCGCCCGGCCACGGACAGGTTCCTGCGCGGCCAGCCACGGAAGACAGAACAAAAAATCAAAAGCAGAAGCCGATCGCTTCGCTCTTCAATGCCTGACTTCTGAGATTTCCCTGGTTGCCGGCCAGCGGCCGGCACTACCGGGGAGCATCCACGCATGGCGCGGATCTACCGCAGATCGGGGAAATCTGTCGAAGGCGGGGGGGGGGGGGGGGGGGGGGGGGGGTGGGTCCGGTTGCGGGGGCGTGAGCCGCATGGATGCGGCGATCGAGCCTCCATGGACGGATTCACGGCGTCCCCCGCAACCGGACCCACCCCGCCATCCCACGGGAACCCCGCTTTTGCTTTGGCAGTTGCCGTTGCCTTGGCCTCGGCGGGTGCCGGGCGCCGCCCGGCCAAAGCCCTTCCCCCGCTTCCGGTACAATGTCGGGCCCGTTTCCCAACTACGGTTCCCCGGACATGATGGTCCTCGAGGGCGCGCCCGCCCTGTCGCCGTTCCGCCGCGAACGTCTTGAATCCCGCCTGCAGTCCATCGCTCCCTCCCTGCGCATCAGCGGTGCCTGGCACGTCTACTTCGTGCAGCCCGAAGGCAGCGCCGCCCCCGACCTGACCACCCTGTGCCGCATCCTCGAAGCCGCGCCGCAGGCCGAGGCCGTGGCCGAGGGCGCGGTCAGCCGCATCGTGGTGCCGCGCCTGGGCACGCTGTCGCCGTGGTCGAGCAAGGCCACCGAACTGGTCCGTGGTGCCGGGCAGCCGGTCAGCCGGGTCGAGCGTGGCCTGCGCATCGACGTGCAGGGCTGGCCGGCCGATGCCGCCGCCCAGCAGGCGCTGGTCAAGGCGCTGCACGACCCGATGACGCAGTCGGTGCTGGAGACCGTGGAACAGGGCCAGGCGCTGTTCTCGGCGCCGGCCCGCGGTGAACTGGAACGCGTGCCGGTGGACCAGCTGGAGGCTGCCAACCAGCGCCTCGGCCTGGCCATGGCCCAGGACGAGATCGACTACCTGCGCGAACGCTTCACCGCGCTCGGCCGCGCGCCGTCCGACGTCGAGCTGATGATGTTCGCGCAGGCCAACTCCGAGCACTGCCGGCACAAGATCTTCAACGCCAGCTGGACCATCGACGGCCAGGAGCAGGACCGCTCGCTGTTCCGGATGATCAAGAACACCCACCAGCAGACCCCGCAGCACACGCTCAGCGCGTACAGCGACAATGCCGCAGTGATCGAAGGCCATCCGGCGTCGCGTTACCGCCCGGATCCGGCCAGCGGCGAATACCGCCGCGAGCCGCAGGTGCCCAGCGCGTTCCAGATCAAGGTGGAAACGCATAACCATCCGACCGCGATCGCGCCGTTCCCGGGTGCATCGACCGGCAACGGTGGCGAGATCCGCGACGAAGGCGCGACCGGCCGCGGCGGCAAGCCGAAGGCGGGCCTGTCCGGGTTCTCGGTCTCGCACCTGCGCATTCCGGAACTGCCGCAGCCGTGGGAAGCGCCGCGCGCGCTGAACCCGCGCATGGCACCGGCGCTGGAAATCATGACCGACGGCCCGCTTGGCGGCGCCGCGTTCAACAACGAGTTCGGCCGCCCGAACCTGCTCGGCTACTTCCGCAGCTTCGAGCTGCCGGAAGGCGCCGATCTGGTGCGCGCGTACGACAAGCCGATCATGCTGGCCGGTGGCCTCGGCGCGATCGATCGCGTGCAGGTCGACAAGATCCAGCTGCAGGCCGGTGATGCGGTGATCGTGCTGGGGGGGCCGGCAATGCTGATCGGCCTGGGAGGCGGTGCCGCCAGCTCGGTGGCCTCCGGCGAAAGTGCCGAGGATCTGGACTTCGCCAGCGTGCAGCGGGACAACCCGGAAATGGAACGCCGCTGCCAGGAGGTCATCGACCGCTGCGTGGCGATGGGCGCCAACAACCCGATCAAGTTCTTCCACGACGTCGGTGCCGGTGGCCTGTCCAATGCCATCCCGGAACTGCTGCACGACTCCAAGGTCGGCGGTGTCATCGATCTGGGCAAGGTGCCCACCGATGATCCGTCGCTGTCGCCGATGCAGCTGTGGTGCAACGAGTCGCAGGAACGCTACGTGCTGGGCGTGGCCCAGGAGCGCCTGGCCGAGTTCGCCGCACTGTGCGCCCGCGAGCGCTGCCCGTTCGCCGCGGTTGGCGTGGCGACTGCCGAGGAGCACCTGGTGGTGGCCTACGGTGCCGTGCCGGGCCACACCCCGGCCGATGCGCCGATCGACCTGCCGATGGATGTGCTGTTCGGCAAGCCGCCGAAGATGCACCGCGACACCGCGCATCCGCCGGCCCCGCGCTGGCCGGCGCTGAAGACCGGCGGGCTGGACCTGCAGGAGGCTGGCCTGCGCGTGCTGGCGCACCCGACGGTCGCTTCGAAGAACTTCCTGGTCACCATCGGTGACCGCAGCGTCGGCGGGCTGACCGCGCGCGAACAGATGGTTGGCCCGTGGCAGCTGCCGGTGGCCGACGTGGCGATCACCCTGGCCGACTTCGACGGCGTGTCCGGCGAAGCAATGTCGATCGGCGAGCGCACCCCGCTGGCCCTGCTTGATGCGGCGGCTTCGGCGCGCATGGCGGTGGGCGAAGCGTTGACCAACCTGTGCGCGGCCCCGGTCGATGCGCTGGATGAGATCAAGCTGTCGGCGAACTGGATGGCCGCGGCCGGCCACCCGGGCGAAGACGCGCTGCTGTACGACGCAGTGAAGGCGGTGGGCATGGAACTGTGCCCGCAGCTGGACATCAGCATCCCGGTGGGCAAGGACTCGCTGTCGATGCAGGCGCAGTGGCACGACCAGGGCGAAGCGCACAAGAGCGTGTCGCCGGTGTCACTGGTGATCTCGGCGTTTGCGCCGGTGGCTGACGTGCGCCAGCAGCTGACGCCGCTGCTCGACCGCGACGTGGAAAGCGAGCTGTGGCTGATCGGCCTGGGCGCCGGCAAGCAGCGCCTGGGCGGTTCGATCCTGGCCCAGGTGCATGCCGACCACGGCGAACTGCCGGCTTTCGCCGGTGCCGCGCCGGACCTGGACGACCCGCAGCGCCTGCGTGGTTTCTTCGAGCTGATCCGCGATGCGCGCCAGTCCGGCCTGCTGCTGGCCTATCACGACCGCAGCGACGGCGGCGCCTTCGCTGCGCTGTGCGAAATGGCCTTCACCTCGCGCCTGGGCCTGGATATCACCCTCGATGCCTGGGGCGATGATCCGTTCCGCAGCCTGTTCAATGAAGAACTGGGTGCGGTGGTGCAGATCGCGCGCGAAGACCGTGCTGCGTTCGCCGACCTGGTCGAACGCCACGCACTGACCGAATGCGCACAGCGCATCGCCAAGCCGACCACCGCGCCGGTGGTGCGCGTGTCGCTGGGCGGCGAGAACCTGGCCGAGTGGCGCTGGGACGCGCTGTTCGACGCCTGGTGGTCGGTCACCCATGCGATGCAGAAGCGCCGCGACAACCCGGCCAACGCCGACGCCGAGCGCGAGATTGCGCGTGCCTTCACGGCGCCGGGCCTGAAGCCCAAGCTCAGCTTCGACCTCAACGAGGACGTGGCGGCGCCGTTCATCAGCACCGGTGCGCGCCCGCGCGTGGCCGTGCTGCGCGAGCAGGGCGTGAACGGCCAGATTGAAATGGCCAACGCCTTCGAACGTGCCGGCTTCCGCGCGTTCGACGTGCATATGAGCGACCTGATCGAAGGCCGCGTGGCCCTGCAGGACTTCACCGGCCTGGTCGCCTGTGGTGGCTTCAGCTACGGCGACGTGCTCGGTGCCGGCCGTGGCTGGGCCACCTCGATCCTGGAGCGCAGCGCGCTGCGTGATGCCTTCGCTGCGTTCTTCGCCCGCGAGGACAGCTTCGCGCTGGGCGTGTGCAACGGCTGCCAGATGATGAGCCAGCTGAAGGGCATCATCCCCGGTGCCGAGCACTGGCCGCAGTTCCGTCGCAACGCCAGCGAGCAGTTCGAAGCCCGCACTGCGTTGCTGGAAGTGGTGGAATCGCCGTCGATCCTGCTGCGTGGCATGGCCGGATCACGCCTGCAGGTGGCGGTGGCGCATGGTGAAGGCCAGGCGGTGTTCGACAACGCCGTTGACCAGGCCGCCGCACGCGTCTCGCTGCGCTACATCGACGGCAATGGCAACGTCGCCAGCCAGTACCCGCTGAACCCGAACGGTTCGCCGGACGGCATCACCGGCCTGACCAGCAGTGACGGCCGCGTCACCATCATGATGCCGCACCCGGAACGCACCCCGCGCGCGCTCAACCTGAGCTGGGCTCCGGCCGAGTGGCAGGGGGACTCGCCGTGGATGCGCATGTTCCGCAACGCGCGGGTGTGGTGCGGCTGATCGCATCGTTCTGCGCAGGCTGCAGTGCCGCTGCGTACGGAAAAACCCGCCGTTGATCGGCGGGTTTTTCTTTGCGCGCTTGAAACTCCAGTCGCGACCGCTAGTTACATGCATTTTCACGCGTCGAGGAATCGTCACGCATGCATAACAAAATCCTTTCATAAACACGTGAAATAGTGATGTGCTTCACGGCAATAGGATTTGCTGTGTCAAAGTCTTGACGATCTGCAAAGTTGCCGTTAACACTTGAACCCCGTTTCAGAATCATTCATTTCGCAGTAACCGCTTGGCGCACGCGCTCGGTTTTCTGTCGCTGCGCGCCGTTCGGCAATACCCCGCAGTAAATCACGCGAATAAACGCCCCCAGGGGACGTTGGGCCGGAAAGCCCAGCGGTGGCGTTGCTTTGCCCAAAACCAGTCCAATCAGGAGCCGTACCGATGAATCGGATTTATCGCAAGGTCTGGAACAAAGCATTGGGTCAGTTGGTGGTGGCCTCGGAACTGGCCTCCTCCGACAGCGGCGGCGGGGTCGTCGACCAGCGCCGCGATGCAACGCAGGCTGCGCCCGCAAGGTTGGCGATGGCACTGGGCCTGGTATTGGGATTGGGCATGAGCGGTATCGCCGCAGCACAGTCGGTGCAGATCGGCGGCAGCGCCACCTGCGTGGCATTCAGCGGCAAGCTGCTCGAAAAGTGCCTGATCGAAGGCTCGGCCACGGCCAAGGGCAGCAACGCGGTGGCGATCGGCAGCAACAGCAGCGCCAGTGCGGCCAACAGCGTAGCGCTGGGCGCCGGCTCCAAGGCCACGCGTGCCAACACGGTGTCCGTGGGTGATACCGGCAAGGAACGGCAGATCACCAATGTTGCCGCAGGCAGCCAGGCCACCGATGCGGTGAACAAGGCGCAGCTGGACGCGCAGGCGCGCGCCACCCAGGCTGCGCTGGCCGACGTTGCCGCAGATGGCAACCGTTATTTCAAGGCCGATGGCGCAGGCGATGACAGCGACGCGGCGAAGATCGACGGGCAGGGCGCAGTCGCGGCCGGTGCCGGCGCACAGTCGCTGGCCAATGCCACCACTGCCATCGGAACCCAGGCCATTGCTGCGGGCCTGGGCGCAAGCGCGTTCGGCCAGGGCGCCTTGGCAATCGGCGATGCCAGCGTGGTGGTCGGGCAGAGCGCTGCGGCCTTCGGTCTCGGCGACACCGCGGTTGGCGCAAGCGCGACCGCCGCCAGCGAGAACGGCGCGGCCACCGCGCTGGGTGCGCTGTCCGAAGCGACTGCCGATGGCGCCACGGCTGTCGGCGGCGGTGCCGTGGCGATGGGCCCGGGCAGCACCGCATTGGGCCGCGGCGCTACCGCCGCCAACGAAGCATCGATCGCGGTGGGTGCGTTCAGCACCGCCGTCGGTGAATACAGCACCGCGCTGGGCTCGAATTCCGCGGCGGTGGCCACCGGCAGCGTGGCGCTCGGCGCGGGCTCGCTGGCCGACCGCGTCGATACCGTGTCCGTTGGTGCCGCCGAATACGGGCTGACCCGGCAGATCACCAGCGTGGCCGCAGGCACCGAAGACAACGATGCAGTCAATGTCGGTCAGCTGAAGGACGTCGCCGCCGTGGCCGATGCCACCGCCAAGCGCTTCCAGGCCAATGGCAGCAGCAACAGCGATGCCGGTGCACTGGCCGAGGGCGACGAGGCGCTGGCGGCCGGCGAGGCCGCCAATGCCATCGGCAACGGCACCACTGCAGTCGGTGCCGGCGCCACCGCCGTCGCGCAGAACGCCACCGCCGTTGGCAACAACGCGCTGGCCTCGGGCCAGAACAGTGCCGCGTTCGGCAACAACGCGCAGGCCAACGGTCCGGGCAGCGTTGCCGTGGGTGGCGCTGCGGTGGATGCCGACGGCAACCCGCTGATCACCAGCGGCGGCGTGCCGGTGGAAACCGGCGCAACCAGCGCAGGCGTCGGCGGCACTGCGGTCGGCGCCAGTGCCGAAGCCAGTGGTTTTGCGGCGTCGTCCTACGGCGTCGGCGCCTATGCGGCCGGTGCGCAGGCGTCGGCCTTCGGCGCCGTGGCCAATGCCATCGGCGATTATTCCACCGCGCTGGGTACGCAGAGCAACGCGACGGGCACCAGCAGCGTCGCCATCGGTGGTCCGGCTGACCTGATCCCCGGCCTGGGCTTCTTCGTGCAGACCCAGGCCAGTGGCGAAGCCGCCACCGCCGTCGGTGCCGGTGCCATCGCCAGTGGCGACCGTGCCGTGGCCAACGGCAGCCTCAGCGAAGCCTCCGGCGCCGAAGCGACCGCGGTCGGCTACTTCGCCTATGCACCGGGCGAGAACGCCAGTGCCCTCGGCGCGCAGACCTGGGCGAGCGGAGCGCAGAGCACTGCCGTGGGTTACTACGCCACCGCACGCGGCGCGAACAGTGTGGCACTCGGCGCGAATTCCGAAGCGGTGCGCGCCAACAGCGTGGCCGTCGGCAGCGCCGGCAACGAGCGGCAGATCACCAGTGTTGCTGCAGGCAGCGAAGCCACCGATGCGGTGAACAAAGCCCAGCTCGACGCCGTGGCCAGCACTGCCGACACCACCGCGCGTTTCTTCCAGGCACAGCCGGAGGCGGGCAGTGATGCTGGCGCACTGGCTGATGGCGAAGGCTCCATCGCTGTGGGTTCGTCGAGCAATGCGATCGGCGCAGGTGCCATTGCACATGGTGCTGCCGCGTCGGCCATCGGCGATGACAGCGTGGCCGTGGGCCGCAACAGCGCGGCCACCGGTAATGGCGGTGTCGCCATCGGTGGCCTCGGCCAGGCCTACGACGAGTTCAACCAGCCGATCATCGGTGCCGATGGCACGGCGCAGCAGGTGGGCACCACCGCTGTTGCCGATGCCACCGCAGTCGGCAGCGGCGCGCAGGCCACCGGGGCTGCCAGCAGCGCCTTCGGCAACGCGGCCAAGGCCAGTGGTGACAACAGCTTCGCCGCAGGCGGCAAGTCGCGCGCCACCGGCAGCTATGCGGTTGCGGTCGGCGACAGCGCATTCGCCAGCAGCGATGACAGCACTGCAGTAGGCGGTTACAGCTGGGCGACTGCCAGTGGCGCAGCAGCATTCGGTTCGGGTGCATGGGCCACTGCCACCAATGCCTCGGCGTTCGGCAACGCGGCCTGGGCCAGTGGCAGCGGCGCAACGTCCATTGGTTACAACAGCTGGGCCAACGGCGCCAGCTCCACAGCGGTCGGCCGTGGTGCCTTCGGCTATGGCGACAACAGCGTGGCGCTGGGCTTCCAGGCGCTGGGCAACAGCATCAACAGCATCGCCATCGGCACCAACACGGTAGCCGGTGGTGAAAGCGCGATCGCGCTGGGTGCGGGCAGCAATGCCAGCGCCAGCAATACGGTCGCGCTGGGTGCCGGTTCGGTCGCCAACCGCGCGCGCACGGTGTCGGTGGGCAGCGCCGGCAACGAACGCCAGGTCACCAACGTCGCCGCCGGCACCCAGGCCACCGATGCGGTGAACAAGGCGCAGCTGGATGCGGTGGCGACCACGGCCACCACCACCAGCCGCTTCTTCCAGGCCAGCGGCAACGGTGATGACGTAGCCGGTGCGCTGGTGGAAGGTGACAACGCACTGGCGGCCGGTGATGCCGCCAACGCCATCGGCAATGGCGCCACCGCACTGGGCAGCGGCGCCAACGCGCTGGCCAGCAACGCACAGGCGCTGGGCTTCAATGCGTTGGCGACCGCAGCCAACGCCAGCGCTGTTGGTGCCAACGCACAGGCCACGGGCGAGTACGCCACCGCGCATGGCGCGGAAAGCGAAGCCAGCGGCGAGCAGAGCGCGGCGTTCGGTGCGGCCAGCATCGCCAGCGGCGCCGGTAGCACTGCCAATGGCGTGCTGTCCGAAGCGTCCGGCGAAGAGGCCGTGGCCGTGGGCTACTTCAGCAATGCCAGTGGTGACGCGGCCACCGCTGTCGGTAGCGAGAGCGTAGCCAGTGGTACGGCGTCGGCGGCCTTCGGTATCGGTGCCGAAGCCAGCGGCGGTTACAGCACCGCCATCGGTGGCTACGCGCAGGCCTCGGCGTTCAATGCCACCGCGTTCGGCAACTTCGCCAACGCCTCCGGCTCCAACAGCGTGGCAGTGGGTGGCGACTCGGAAGCGTCCGGCGCCTACAGCACCGCCACCGGCCAGGGCAGCCTGGCCACCGGCACCAACAGTGTCGCCGTTGGCGGCTCGCTGTTCGGTCTGCTGGCCACCGAGGCATCGGGCAACTACTCCACTGCGGTGGGTGGTGGCGCCTGGTCGGGGGGCATCAACAGCACCGCACTGGGCAACGCCGCCGAATCGCGTGGTGCCAACAGCGTGGCGCTGGGTGCGGACTCGATTGCCGACCGTGACAACACCGTATCGGTGGGCGGCGGTGGCAATACCCGCCAGATCACCAATGTGGCCGACGGCATCCAGGGCAATGATGCGGTCAACAGGAATCAGCTCGATGCCGTAGCCGCGGCAGCGGAAAAGACCAGCCGGCAGTTCCAGGCCAGTGGCAATGCCGATGGCGAAACCGGGGCGCTGGTCGAGGGTGACAACGCGCTGGCGGCCGGTGACGCGGCCAATGCGATCGGCAACGGTGCCACCGCGCTTGGCAGTGGTGCCAATGCGCTGGCCGCCAACGCCACCGCCGTGGGCATCGATGCGCTGGCCACCGGTAGCAACGCGGCGGCCCTGGGCAGCACGGCACAGGCCACTGGCGAAGACAGCCTGGCGCTCGGTACCGGCGCCAGCGCCAGTGAACTGGGCGCCACAGCCACCGGTGCGCGTGCGCAGGCCAGTGGTGCGTACAGCACCGCCAGCGGCGCCGAAGCCAATGCCAGCGGCACCCAGGCATTGGCCAGCGGCTTCCGCAGCGCCGCGTCCGCCGATGGCACTACCGCTGTCGGCGGTTATGCCGAAGCCAGCGGTCGGCTCGGCACGGCGCTGGGCTACGGCTCGGCGGCCAGCGGTGCCAACACCACTGCAGTCGGCTTCGGTGCCGCTGCGGCCGGTACCGGTGCCGTAGCGGTGGGCCAGTCCAGCGAGGCCAGTGGCGAGGAGAGCGTGGCCATCGGCGGCAGCACCTTCTTCGGCCTGATCCCGTCGCGTGCCAGTGGCACCGGTGCCGCGGCGTTCGGCGCCGGTGCATGGGCCACCGAAGACTACGCGACCGCCATTGGCTGGAATTCGTGGGCGGCAGGCAGCAGCGCCACCGCGCTGGGTGCCAACGCCACCGCCAATGGCAACAACAGCGTCGCGCTCGGCGCCGGATCCAAGGCCGACCGTGACAACACTGTGGCCGTCGGCAAGGCGGGCGGTGAGCGCCAGGTCACCCATGTCGCAGGCGGTACCGAAGCCACCGATGCGGTGAACAAGGGCCAGTTGGATGCAGTCGCCAGCGTCGCCGACAAGACCAGCCGGCAGTTCCAGGCCAGCGGCAATGCCGATGGCGAGGCCGGTGCCCTGGTGGACGGTGACAACGCACTGGCCGCCGGCAACGCGGCCAACGCCATCGGCAACGGCGCCACCGCGCTGGGCAGTGGTGCCAATGCCATGGCCGGCAATGCCACGGCCGTGGGCTTCGATGCGCTGGCCACCGGCAACAATGCGGCGGCGCTCGGCAACGCGGCGCAGGCTGCTGGTGTCGACAGCGTAGCCGTGGGCAGTGGCGCCAGCGCCAGCGAACTCGGCGCCAGTGCTACCGGCGCCGGCGCCCAGGCCAAGGGCGCTTACAGCACTGCCAGCGGCGCGCAGGCCACGGCCAGCGGCACCCAGTCGCAGGCCAGTGGTTTCCGCGCCAATGCTTCGGCCGACGGCGCTTCGGCGCTGGGCAGCTATGCCGAAGCCAGTGGTCGCCTTGGCACTGCAGTGGGTTACGGCAGCAAGGCCACCGGCGCCAATGCCACCGCGGTGGGTGTCAGTGCCAACGCTTCGGCGGCCGGCAGCATCGCACTGGGCGCAGGCTCGGTGGCCGACCGTGCCAACACCGTGTCGGTGGGCAGCAGTACCAGTGATCGTCAGATCACCCGCGTCGCTGCCGGTACCGAGCGCACCGATGCGGTCAATCGTGGCCAGCTTGATGCGGTCGCAGCGACCGCTGATGGCACGGCACGTTACGTCAAGGCCACCGGCGCAGGTATCGCCAGCGCCAGCGGCGGTGATGCCGCCGCGATCGGTTCGGCGGCCAGTGCCAGCGGCGCGCGCAGCAATGCGCTGGGCGCCAACGCGATGGCGATCGGCAACGGTGCACTTGCACTGGGCAACAGTGCCGGCGCGTCCGGTGCCAACTCGGTGGCGCTGGGTGCAGGCTCGCGTGCGCTCGATGCCAACGTGGTGTCGGTCGGCGGTGGCAATGGCACCGATGGTCCAGCCACGCGCCGCATCGTCAATGTGGCCGATGGCCGCATCGCCGCCGGCAGCAGCGATGCCATCACCGGCTCCCAGCTCAACGTCACCAACCAGCGGGTGGGCGCGGTGGAAACGCGCGTGGGCGATTTCGATTCGCGCATCGCCACCGTGGAAACCACCGCGGCCAGCGCGGTCGGTTACGACGACGCCAGCCGTGACCGCCTGACCCTGTCCGGTTTCCAGGGCACCACCATCGACAACGTCGGTGCCGGCAGCATTGCCGCGGGCAGTCGCCAGGCGATCAACGGCGGCCAGCTGTTCCAGTCGCTCAGCGATGCCGCCAGCTTCCTCGGCGGTGGTGCCAGCGTCGGCATGCAGGGTGTGTTCGTGGCCCCGAACTACGTGATCCAGGGCGCCACCTACAGCAACGTCGGCGATGCGCTCGGCGCGCTGGACCGCAAGGTCAGCGAGATCGACCGCAGAACCGCCGGTGGCTCGCGTGCCGGGACTGCCAACCTGCGCGCGATGAGTGCCTCGCTGGATGAGAGCCCGCTGGCAAGCACCGCTGATGCACCTGCAACGGCCGACGCGGCACCGGCCAGCACCGCGCGTGTGCAGGGCACGCCGACCGCTGCTGCCGCCGGTGCCGGGATTCCGGTTGGCACTCCCGCGACGGGCTTCAATGCCGTCGCCATGGGCGAGGGCGCCGTCGCCAGTGGCGCTTCGTCCACGGCCATCGGCCAGGGCGCCAATGCCACTGCGGCAAATGCCGTGGCGCTGGGCCAGGGCTCGGTTGCCGATCGTGCCAACACGGTCTCGGTGGGCAGTGAAGGCAACGAGCGCCAGGTCACCAATGTGGCGGCGGGTACCACGGCCACCGATGCGGTCAACAAGGGCCAGCTCGACCGTGGCATGGCCACGGCCAACAGCTACACCGACAGCCGCGTCCAGGCCGTCGCCGACAGCTTCGATGTGTTCAAGGGCGAGATCGACGGACGCCTGCGCCACATGGATCGCCGCATCGACCGCCAGGGTGCGATGAGCGCGGCGATGCTCAACATGGCCACCAGTGCCGCCGGTATCCGCACCCAGAACCGGGTCGGCGTCGGCATTGGTTTCCAGGGCGGCGAGTCGGCGTTGTCGCTGGGCTACCAGCGTGCGATCAGCGATCGCGCCACGGTGACCTTCGGCGGTGCTTTCAGCAGCGACGACAGCTCGGTTGGCGTCGGTGCCGGCTTCGGCTGGTAAGCCACTCCATCGCGCCGGCGGCCACCCACGCCGGCGCAGCACCTGCAATGAGGGCCTGGGGGGAGGTCACGGCAATCCCGGCTGGGCCGGCCGGGAGTCGTCAAGGAATGATGGCCGCAGTGTTGGTTCGATCCATGACCCAGAAGAGGAATTCGACGTGATCAAGAAGCAGAACCTTCGCATCAATGTGCTTGCCGCCGCCGTGCTGTCGATGACGGCCGTCGGTGCCGTCCACGCCGCCGGCCTGCCGACCCGCGAACCGGTGCGCCAGGCCAGCACCGCCCAGCCGGGCGCCGAGCGCATCATCGTCAAGTACCGGGCCGGCGCTGCCGCCGCCACCGACCGCTCGGCGAAGCTGTCCACCGTGCAGTCGGCGCTGACCCGGGCCAGCCTCTCCGGCGGTACCTCACGTGCCAGTACCCTCGGCCCGCAGGTGGTACGCAAGCTCGCTACCGGTGCGGACCTGATCCGCGTGCAGGGCCGCCTGGCCCCGGCCGAACTGCAGCGTGTGCTGAAGGAACTGCAGGCCGACCCGTCGGTGCAGTACGCCGAAGCCGACGTCAAGCTGCGCCGCACCGAGCTGCGTGCCGGCGACGTACAGCCGGCGCTGGTGCCGAACGATCCCTTCTACCAGCAGAACCAGTGGCACCTGCACAACGCCGTCGGCGGCATCAACGCACCGGCGGCATGGGATGTCTCGCAGGGTGAGGGCATCGTGGTGGCGGTGATCGATACCGGCATCCTGCCGCAGCATCCGGACCTGGTCGGCAACCTGCTGGAAGGTTACGACTTCATCAGCGATGCGGAGACCTCGCGGCGCCCGACCAACGATCGTGTGCCGGGTGCGCAGGACTACGGTGACTGGGTCGAGAACGACAACGAGTGCTATGACGGCTCGCTGGCCGAGGACAGTTCCTGGCACGGCACCCACGTCGCTGGCACCGTGGCCGAGCAGACCAACAACGGCGTCGGCATGGCCGGTGTCGCCTACAAGGCCAAGGTGCTGCCGGTACGTGTGCTGGGCAAGTGCGGCGGTTACCTGTCCGACATCGCCGACGCGGTGGTCTGGGCATCGGGTGGCACGGTGACCGGTATTCCGGCCAACACCAATCCGGCCGAGATCATCAACATGAGCCTGGGCGGCAGCGGTACCTGCGGCAGCACCTACCAGGACGCCATCAATGGCGCGATCTCGCGTGGCACCACCGTGGTGGTCGCGGCGGGCAATGAAGCCGACAACGCATCCAAGTACCGTCCGGCCAGCTGCGAAGGCGTGGTGACCGTGGGTGCCACGCGCATCACCGGCGGCATCACCTACTACTCCAACTACGGCACCCGCGTGGACCTGTCCGGTCCGGGTGGCGGCGGCAGTGTCGACGGCAACCCGGGTGGCTACATCTGGCAGACCGGCTCCAATGCGGCCACCACGCCGGAATCGGGCACGCCGGGTTACATGGGCATGGGCGGTACCTCGATGGCTTCGCCGCATGTGGCCGCCGTTGCCGCACTGGTGCAGAGCGCGCTGATCGCCAAGGGCAAGGATCCGTTGACCCCGGCCGCGATGCGTACCCTGCTGAAGGAAACCGCACGTCCGTTCCCGGTCGCCATCCCGGCGGCCACCCCGATCGGTACCGGCATCCTCGACGCCAAGGCTGCGCTGGCCAAGGCACTGGAAGAACCGTGCACCGAGAACTGCGGGCCGGTGGCCACACCGCTGACCAACAAGGCCGCCGTCGGTGGCCTGTCCGGTGCGGCCGGCAGCAGCAAGCTCTACAGCTTCGAAGCGGCTGCCGGCAAGCAGTTCAGCGTGATCACCTACGGTGGCACCGGCAACGTTTCGGTCTACGTGGCTGAAGGCCGTGAGCCCAGTGCCAGCGACAACGACGCCAAGTCGACCCGTCCGGGCACCTCCGAGACGGTGCGGGTGACCAAGCCGGTGGCGGCCACCTACTACATCAAGGTGGTGGGTGAAGCGGCCTACACCGGGGTGAGCATTCTCGCCACGCAGTAAGCTTGAACTGTCGTAGTTGAATGGCCGAAGCCCGTCATCCCATGTGACGGGCTTCGTCTTTTTACGAAAGGTGGCGCAGGGGCGGCGGAAATCATGGCTTAACTGTTAAAGTCGAGCCGATTGACAGGAGAGTCATGTGAACGCGCTTGCTGCTACCGCCGCTGCCGACGACGCTGAAGGCCGCATCCTGGATGCGCTGCTGGCGCGCGGCCGGCTGAAGGAAGGCGATCTGGCACGTGCGCGGCCGCTGCACGCAGAGGCCGGCGGCAGCCTGCTGGGCCTGCTGGTGCGGCTGGGGCTGGTCTCCGAGCGTGACCAGGCCCAGGCCAGCGCCGAAGTGCTGGGGCTGCCGCTGCTGGAAGGCAAACAGCTGCCGGAAGCACCGCCACAAGGGCTGGCGGAAGGCTTGCCGTTGTCGCTGCGCTTCCTCAAGCAGTTCCATGTCTGCCCGCTCGCGCTGGATGAACAGGGGGTCCGGCTGTGGCTGGCCGATGCCCATGATCCTTATCCGCAGCAGGCCGTGCAGCTGGCACTGGGTGTGCCGGTGACACCGGTGCTGGGCATGCGCGCAGAAATTGATGACCTGGTCGAACGCTGGTTCGGCCAGGGCCGCAGCGCGATGGGCGCGATCGTCGAAACCGCCGATGGCGAGGGCGGTGCGGTCGATGATATCGAGCATCTGCGTGACCTCGCCTCGGAAGCGCCGGTGATCCGCCTGGTCAACCTGGTGATCCAGCGTGCAGTGGAACTGCGCGCTTCGGACATCCATGTCGAACCGTTCGAAAGCCGGTTGAAGGTCCGTTACCGCGTCGATGGCGTGCTGGTGGAAGGCGAAAGCCCGCCGGCCAACCTCACTGCTGCGGTGATCAGCCGCATCAAGATCATGGCCCGGCTCAACATCGCCGAGCGCCGCCTGCCGCAGGACGGCCGCATCATGCTGCGCGTGCAGGGCAAGGAGCTGGACCTGCGCGTGAGCACGGTGCCGACCGCGCACGGCGAAAGCGTGGTGATGCGATTGCTGGACCGCGAAACGGTGGTGTTCGATTTCCATCGTCTCGGTTTCACTGACGCCTTCCTGCCGCAGTTCCGCAAGGTGCTGGAACAGCCGCACGGCATCCTGCTGGTGACCGGCCCGACCGGTTCAGGCAAGACCACCACGCTGTACACCGCGCTGAGCCAGCTGAACACTGCCGACGTCAAGATCATCACGGTCGAAGACCCGGTGGAATACCAGATCGAAGGCATCAACCAGATCCAGGCCAAGCCGCAGATCGGCCTGGACTTCGCCAACGCCCTGCGCAGCATCGTGCGCCAGGACCCGGACATCATCATGATCGGCGAAATGCGCGACCTGGAAACCGCGCGCATCGCGATCCAGTCGGCGCTGACCGGCCACCTGGTGCTGTCCACCCTGCATACCAACAACGCAGCCGGCGGCATCACCCGCCTGCTCGACATGGGCGTGGAAGACTATCTGCTCACCTCCACCATCAACGGCATCCTGGCCCAGCGCCTGGTGCGTCGGCTGGAGCCGACCCATGCCGAGCGCTATGAAGCCTCGCCGGAAGAGATCGAACGCTTCGAGCTGCGCCGCCTGCAGCCGGAAGGACCGATCTACCTGTACCGCCCGAAGCCCTCCGCGCTGGCGCCGACCGGTTACCTCGGCCGGACCACCATCATGGAATTCCTGGTGATGAACGACGCGCTACGGCGCGCGGTGATGCGCCGCGACGGCATGGGCGAGATCGAACGCATTGCCCGCGAAGCCGGTATGCGCACGATGTACGAAGATGGCCTGTCCAAGGCCCTCAGTGGTCAGACGACCATCGAGGAAGTCCTGCGTGTCACCGAGGAAAGCTGATGCGCGCAGGACGCCGGGGCTGACATGCCGACCTACCGTTACAAGGCACTGAATCCGCACGGCGAGATCTTCGACGGGCAGATGGAAGCGGCCAGCGAGGCCGAGCTGGTCGCGCGTCTGCAGGACCAGGGCCATCTGCCGATGGAGACCCAGCTGGCCGATGGCGGTGCGATCGGTGGCAGTACCTGGCGCAACCTGTTCCGCCAACGGCCGCTGCAGGGCGCTGCATTGCTGCAGTTCACCCAGCAGCTGGCGACACTGCTCGGTGCAGGCCAGCCGCTGGATCGCGCGCTGTCGATCCTGCTCGGGTTGCCCGAAGACGAACGCTCGCGCCGCGCGATCACCGACATCCGCGATGTGGTGCGCGGTGGCGCGCCGCTGTCGACCGCACTGGAACGCCAGCACGGCCTGTTCTCCCGCCTGTACGTGAACATGGTGCGTGCCGGTGAAGCCGGCGGCAGCCTGCACGAAACCCTGCAGCGCCTGGCCGACTACCTGGAACGCAGCCGTGCGCTGCAGGGCAAGGTCATCAACGCGCTGGTCTATCCGGCCATCCTGCTGGTGGTGGTGGGCGGCGCCCTGCTGTTCCTGCTCGGCTATGTGGTGCCGCAGTTCGCGCAGATGTACGAGAGCCTGGACGTGGCGCTGCCGTGGTTCACCAACGCAGTGCTGCAGCTGGGCCTGTTCGTGCGCGACTGGTGGGTGCTGCTGCTGGTGGTGCCGGCGCTGGTGGCGTTGTTCTTCGAACGCAAGGCGCGGCAACCGGCATTCCGGCTGGCGCTGGATGGCTGGCTGCTGCAGCGGCGCGGCATTGGCCGCCTGCTCGGCGAACTGGAAACCGCGCGGCTGGCACGCACGCTGGGCACCCTGCTGCGCAATGGCGTGCCGTTGCTGGGTGCCTTGGGCATCGCCCGCAACGTGCTGGGCAACCGCGCGCTGGCTGCCGATGTGGAAGCCGCCGCGGACGAAGTGAAGAACGGTGCCGGCCTGTCGCTGGCACTGTCACGCGGCAAGCGTTTCCCACGCCTGGCCCTGCAGATGATCCAGGTCGGCGAGGAATCCGGTGCCCTCGATACCATGCTGCTGAAGGCCGCCGACACGTTCGAGCAGGACAGTGCCCGGCGCATCGATCGCCTGCTGGCGGCGATGGTGCCGGCGATCACCCTGGTGCTGGCCTCGGTGGTCGGTGCGGTGATCGTGGCCGTGCTGGTGCCGCTGTACGACCTGACCAATGCCATCGGTTGACGATGGATCCCTACGCAACCCCGACACTCCGCAACTGAAAGGACCGACCATGATTGCTTCCCGTCGACCGATCCGCCTTTCCTTCACCGCCGCGCGCAACCAGTCGGGCATGAGCCTGCTGGAAATCATCATCGTCATCGTGCTGATCGGTGCGGTGCTGACCCTGGTCGCCAGCCGCGTGCTGGGCGGCGCCGATCGCGGCAAGGCCAACATCGCCAAGGCGCAGGTGCAGACCGTTGCGTCCAAGGTCGACAATTACCAGATCGATACCGGCAAGCTGCCCGGCTCGCTCAACGATCTGGTGACCGCACCGGCGGGTGTCGGTGGCTGGCTGGGGCCGTATGCCAAGCCGGCTGACCTGAACGACCCGTGGGGCCACGCGCTGGAGTACCGTGCGCCGGGCGAAGGCCAGCCGTACGAGCTGATCAGCCTCGGCAAGGATGGCAAGGCCGGCGGCAGCAGCGTCGATGCCGACATCCGCTACCAGCCGTAATCCTGCATGACGTATTTCCTGCCGCGCCGGCTGCCTCGCCCGCGCCTGCACGGCAGGCGCGCAGCAGGCCTGTCGCTGCTGGAAATGCTGCTGGTGATCGCGCTGATCGCAGCGATCGGCCTGATTACCGCCGCCGGCCTGTCGCGCGGCTTCGCCGGCATGCAGCTGCGCAGCGCCGGCAAGGACATCGCCAACCAGCTGCGGGTAGTACGCGCGCAGGCGATCGCCCGCGGCGAGCCGCAGCGCTTTGTCATCGAACCGGCAAAGCGGCGCTGGGAAGGCGCCAACCAGCGCCATGGTGACGTGCCGGCACAGCTGCAGGTGCAGTTCGAAGGCGCCGCGCAGCTGGCCACCGCGCCAGGGCAGGGCGTGATCGAGTTCCATCCCGATGGTGGCTCCAGCGGTGGCCGCATCCGGCTGCAGCGTGACGATGCCGAATGGCGCATCGACGTGGGCTGGCTGACCGGTGAGGTCCGCTCCGGCCCCTGGCGGGCACAATGAAGCGGCACGTTCGCGGCTTCACCCTGCTGGAAGTGATCATCGCCTTTGCCCTGCTCGGGCTGGCGCTGACCCTGCTGCTGGGCAGTCTGTCCGGTGGTGCCAGGCAGGTGCGCGAGGCCGAGCTGCGCACGCGCGCGATACTGCATGCGCAGTCGCTGCTGGCCGAAACCGGTGTCGCCACGCCACTGCAGGTGGGCAGCCAGCAGGGCGACTGGGAACAGGGACGCTACCACTGGGAGCTGCAGGTGCAGCCGTGGGTGGAGCCACGTGCCGGCAACGCCGTGCAGTCACAGTCGGCCGGTGCCCCCTGGCTGGCCGAACTGCAGCTGCAGGTGCGTTGGGGCGACAGCGAACGCGAGCAGCTGCGCTGGCGCAGCCTGCGCCTCCTGCCGCCGGACCTGGAGAGCGCGCGATGAAGCGCCGCGCCGCAGGTTTCACGCTGGTTGAAGTGATGCTGGCCACGGTGCTGCTGGCCGGTGGCCTGGCGCTGGCGTTCGCCAGCGTCCGCTCGGCAATGGCGGTCAGTCAGCGTGGCGAGCAGATCGCGGCCGAGAGTGAGCGCATGCGCGCGGTGCAGGCGCTGTTGCGGCGGCAGCTGGCCGGTGCGCTGCGCACGCCGCTGGAAGTACCCGATCCCACCCGCGAACCGATCTTCTTCCAGGGCGAAGAGCAGCGCATGTTGTTCGCCGCCGATCTGCCGGGCTACCTCGGCCGCGGCGGACCCTACCTGCACGCGCTGCAGGTGGACGGCCGCGATGGCCAGCAGCGCCTGCTGCTGGACCTGGTGCTGCTGCAGGAAGGCGAGCGCATCGCCGAGAACCCGCCGCGCCCGCCGGAAGTGCTTGTGGAAAACCTGAAGTCGGTACAACTGCGCTATCGCGGCATCGATGCCAGTACCGGCCAGGTGAGCGACTGGATGCCGCGCTGGGACGATACCCGCCGCCTGCCGCTGCTGGTGGAGATCAGGATCGTCCCGGCCAGGGGCGCGCCCTGGCCGACACTGGTGGTGGCGCCGCGCAACGGTGGCAGCGGAGGCGCGCGATGAACCGGCAACACGGTGCGGCACTGGTACTGGTGCTGTGGTTGATCGCATTGATGACCGCGCTGGTCGGTGCGTTCGCGCTGAGCGCA
The DNA here is from genome assembly GCF_036320065.1 of Stenotrophomonas sp. SMYL8. Lineage (NCBI taxonomy): Bacteria > Pseudomonadati > Pseudomonadota > Gammaproteobacteria > Lysobacterales > Lysobacteraceae > Stenotrophomonas > Stenotrophomonas sp. SMYL8. Next base: position 93,124 of record NZ_JAWIRR010000012.1, on the reverse strand, counting down.
CGGGTCGAGCATCTGCAGCAGCGGGTGCTGGATGACGATGCACGCGGCCAGGAACGGGCGCGCGCCGGCCTGGAGTACGCGCTGCTGCGCCTGTCCGCCGATCCGCTGCGGGCGCCCTGGCGCGCTGATGGCCGAACCTACCGCTGGCAGTTCGATGACGCCAGCATCGAGATCAAGGTGCTGGACGAGAACGGCAAGATCAACCTGAACCTGGTCGACGTGACCTTGCTGACCGCGTTCCTCAAGGCGCTCGGCGAAGACGAAGGGGCAGCCCGGCAGCTGGCCGGTGCCATTGTCGACTGGCGTGATGAAGACAGCCTGCTGCAGCCGGGCGGCGGTGCCGAAGCCCCGGACTATGCGGCGGCGGGGTTGCCGTATGGCCCACGCAACAAGCGTTTCGAGACGCTCGGTGAACTGCAGCGGGTACTGGGCATGCGCGGCCCGCTGTACAAGGCCATGCTGCCGCACCTGACCCTGTACAGCCGCCAGGCACGCCCGGATCCCCAGTTCGCCAGCGCGCCGGTGCTGACCGCACTGGGCCTGGATGCGGATACCGTGCTGGCGCAGCGCGCACAGCAGGAGCGTGACGCAGATACCGCTGGCGGTGCGACAACGCTTGCCAGCAGCAGCGGCACCTATAGTATCGAGTCTCGTGCAACCGACGGCAGTGGACGCCGGTCGGTGTTGCAGGCAGTGGTACGCAATGGCTCGGGCGGGGTTCCCGGGCGGTCCTACACAGTGCTTCGCTGGGAGCAGGGAATGACAGCAAGATGACGGCATGGCAGGACAGTGTGCGGCAGGTGCAGGGCCGGATCGGCCCTGGCGCCGGCCGTTTCCTGCGCTGGTGGCGGCAATCGCTGCTGGCCTGGGTGCCGGCACGTTGGCAGTGGGCACTGGGCTGGGCACAGGCGCGCCTGCTGCTGCAGCGCCAGGGTGAGCAGCTGCAGGTCTGGCGAGAGGCCGGAGAACGCCGCGAAGCAGTTGCCAGCGTGCCATGGCCGCTGTCGCCGGCCGAACTGGACCGCGTGCTGGAACCGCGACTGCGCAGCCTGCCGCGGGTGTGGCTGCTGCCGGCCAGCGAGGTACTGCGTCGTCATCTGCGCCTGCCTGCGGCTGCGGCCGACCGGCTGCGCGCCGTGGTCGGTTTCGAGATCGACCGCCAGACGCCGTTCGAATCCAGCCAGGTCAGCTATGACGTGCGTGAACTCGGGGGCGCCGCCGAGGGCCAGCTGCAGGTCGAACTGATCGCCTGGCCACTGCGCCAGCTTGAGGCGTGGCGGGCCAGCGTAGGCGAATGGGCCGATGCACTGGCCGGTGTCGATGCCATCGACACCGAGGGTGAACCCCTGCAGGTGAATCTGCTGCCACCGGGGCAGCGTCAGCTGCGGGCAGACCCGACGCGGCGCTGGAATGTGCTGCTGGCCGTGGCCGCGCTGGTGATGCTGGTGCTGGCGGCCCTGCAGCTGCTCGACAACCGCCGCGCCGCCGCCGACGAACTGCGTGCGCAGGTCGAGCGCAGTGCACGCAGTGCGCGTGGTGTCGCCAGCGAACGTGCGCAGCTGCAGGCGCTGATCGATGGTGCCGCATTCCTGGAAAAGCAGCGCAGCCAGCGCGCCGGAACGGTGGAAATCTGGAATGAACTGACCCGGCGCCTGCCGGAGGGCACCTACCTGGAAAAGCTGGCCATCGAGAACAACAACCTGCAGCTGATCGGCCTGAGCCGCGAGGCCTCGCAGCTGGTGCAGCTGCTGCAGGACGCACCGCAGTGGCGCAAGGTCAATCTGACCGGCGTACTGCAGGCCGATGGCGCCGCCAGTGGCCGTGACCGCTTCACCATGACCGCCGAACTGCAGCCGTTGCCGGCTGCGGCCCCGACCCGGGAGGCGGCCGATGCCGATGCCAAGCGCACGCCGTGACCGCTGGCTGGCACTGGCGCTGCTGCTGGCAGTGCTGGGCCTGGCCTACCTGCTGCTGGTGCACCCCTGGTTCACCCAGCCACTGCGCGAAATCGACGCCGACGTGGCCGCCCTGCGCGAGCGCGAGCAGCGCGTGCAGGCGCAGCTGCAGCAGCAGCCGCAGATCGAACAGCGCCTGCGCGCCACCCGCGAGGCACTGCAGCAGCGGCCGGGCTTCCTGCGCGAAGCCACCGCCGAAGCTGCGGCCGCTGCGCTGGGCGCGAGGCTGCAGGATGCGGTGGCGATGGCCAGCCCGGGCAACCGCAGCTGCACCATCAGCAACCGCACGCCACTGACCGACAACCGCCGTGACGCCGAATTCGTGCGCGTGGCCATGCAGGTGCGCCTGCGTTGCGGTGTGGCCGAACTGGCCACGGTGCTGCACAGCCTGGAAACCGGCAGCCCGCGCCTGTTCGTCGACAACCTCAACCTGATCGCGCAGCGCTTCCAGCAGTCGCCCAACGAGTCCGGGCTCGGCCTGGACGTGTCGTTCGAACTGGCCGGTTACCTGCTGCCCGGTGCTGCGGCCGATGGCGCTGCGCCGGCACCTGCAGCCGAACCGGGCGCGGCGCCGCAACCGCCTTCGGCCACACCTTCACCGGCCGCCGCACCGGCTGCGCCGGAAGAAGGGCAGGAGGTGGCCGATGAAGCTTGAGCAGATCAGCCTTCGCACCGGCTTCCTGCTGGCACTGGCCGGCTGGGCGGCAGCGGTCTGGCTGGCCACCGGCTTCGGTCTGGGCAGCCAGCTGCCAGGTGCGGACGGTGATGCCGATGCGGTGCCTTCGTTGCCGGTGCTGCCGCCGTTGGCCGCAGAACGCATGGCCAGCGCCGACAGCTACAGCGCGATCGGCGAGCGACCGCTGTTCGCCGAGGACCGCAGGCCGAAGCCCTACCTGCTCGGCGGCAGCGAGCCCGCCGCCAGCGCCGCGCTGCGCCTGACCGGCGTGCTGCTGACGGGCGACTTCGGCATGGCCACCTTCACCACCGAACAGAACCGCTCGCTGCGCCTGCGCCTCAACGGTGAAGCCGTCGACGGCTGGCAGCTGGTCGCACTGCAGCCGCGCCAGGCCACCGTGATCGGCCCCGGTGGCAACCAGGTGCTGGAACTGGCGGTATTCAACGGGCAGGGGGGTGAACCGCCGACCGTGCTGCGCGGCGCCAACGGTGCGCCACCGGCCGGTGCGATCGTTGTGCCGCCCCCGGCAGGCGCTCCGCCGGCACCGCCGCCGGCTGCGGCAACCGCATCGCCGTCGCCTGCTGGCAGTGCGCCAGCATCCTCGGCTGCGGCGGCCGCCACACCGCCTGCCAACAACAACGGCCCCAGCGAAGCGCAGATGCAGGCCATCCGCGAACGCATCCAGGCCCGTCGCCGCCAGCTGCAGCAACAACAACAGCAGCAACAACCGTCGCCGCCCCCGGGCGATGGCACCAACCGATAGAGTGAATGCATGAGCCTGCGTTTCCTTCCCTGGTCCTTTGCCCTCGCGCTGCTGGTCGGCTGCAGCACCGTGTCCGCACCGCATGTGCAGCGCAAGGGCAATCTGTCGCCCACTGCCGAGGCCGGCCAGGCGGCCGAAGTCGCCGCTGATGCTGCCCGTGACGCCCAGGGCGCTCCGCAGGCGGTGATCCGCCGTGGCACCGGCACCATGATCAACCGCGAAGCAGCACGCGCACCGGCTCCGGCACTGCATGGCGCCAGCACCGGTGAAGCAACCTTCAATTTCGAAGGCGAATCGGTGCATGCGGTGGTCAAGGCCATCCTCGGTGACATGCTGGGCCAGAACTACGTGATCGCACCAGGGGTGCAGGGCACAGTCACCCTGGCCACGCCCAAGCCGGTGTCGCCGGCGCAGGCGTTGAACCTGCTGGAGATGGTGCTGGGCTGGAACAATGCCCGCATGGTCTACAGCGGCGGCCGCTACAACATCGTCGCCGCCGATCAGGCATTGGCCGGTACTGTCGCGCCGAGCACGGCGCCGGCAGCCAGTGCGCGTGGCTTCGAGGTACGGGTGATCCCGCTGCAGTTCATCTCCGCAACTGAAATGAAGAAGGTGCTGGAGCCGTACGCGCGCCCCAACGCCATTGTCAACGTCGACAGCGGCCGCAACGTGATCACCCTGGGCGGTACCCGCGCCGAGCTGGAAAACTACATGCGCACCGTCGAGATCTTCGATGTCGACTGGCTGTCGGGCATGTCGGTGGGCGTGTTTCCGATCCAGTCCGGCAAGGCCGAGCAGGTGGCCGCCGACCTGGAGAAGGTGTTCGGCGAGGAGAGCAAGACGCCCAGCGCCGGCATGTTCCGCTTCCTGCCGCTGGAAAACGCCAACGCGGTGCTGGTGATCACCCCGCAGGTGCGTTACCTGGACCAGATCCAGCAGTGGCTGGACCGCATCGACACCGCCGGTGGCAGCGCCCGCCTGTTCTCCTATGAGCTGCGCTACATCAAGGCGCGCGATCTGGCCGAACGCCTCAGTGAAGCCTTCGCCAGCAGCGGCAACCGCGGCGGCTCCAGCCCGGCCTCGCTGGCACCGGGTGCAATGCCGTCGCAGCTGGGCAGCGACGGTGATCGTGGCATGGACAGCAACAACAGCAGCAATTTCGGTTCGACGCCGGGTAGTGGTTCCAGTGGCACCGGCAACGGCAGCATGAACCTGCCGCAGCGCCAGTCCGGCAACGTCAGCGTCAGCCTGGAAGTGGAAGGCGATCGCGTGGGCGTGTCGGCGGTGGAGGAAACCAACACCCTGCTGGTGCGCTCGACCCCGCAGGCCTGGCGTTCGATCCGCGAAGTGATCGAGAAGCTGGACGTGATGCCGCTGCAGGTGCATATCGAAGCGCAGGTGGCCGAGGTCGCACTGGAGGGGGACCTGAAGTACGGCGTGAACTGGTTCTTCGACAACGCGGTGGCCGGGCGCGCGCTGACCGGCGCATTGGCCGGCGTGACCCTGCCGGCCGCCGCCGGCGGTTCCTGGAGCAGCTTCGCCGGTGCTGCAACCGCTGGTGAAGGACTGGGCTGGGCGTTCACCGGCCACAATGGCGCGGCGGTGGTGAGCGCGCTGGACAAGGTCACCGATGTGCGCCTGCTGCAGACCCCCTCGGTGTTCGTGCGCAACAACGCCGAGGCCACGCTCAACGTGGGTGACAAGGTGCCGATCAATACCACCACGGTGAACACCGGTATCGGCACCAGCAGCTACAGCTCGGTACAGTACATCGACACCGGCGTGATCCTGAAGGTACGCCCGCGCGTCACCCGCGACGGCACGGTATTCCTCGACATCGTGCAGGAAGTGAGCAGCGCCTCGAACGTGCCGGAGAACTGCAACCCGCAGGAGCGCAACTGCAACCCGCGGATTTCCACCAAGAAGCTGTCGACCGAAGCGGCGGTGCAGAGCGGCGACACCATCATGCTGGCCGGCCTGATCACCGACACGGGCACCGATGGCAGCAGCGGCATCCCCGGCCTGAGCCGGATTCCGGTGGTGGGCGCACTGTTCGGGCAGAAGAGCCGCACCAGCCGCCGTTCAGAGGTGATCGTGCTGCTGACGCCGAGCATCGTGCGCAACGGGCAGGAGGCACGCACCCTGACCGACGAGTACAGCCAGCGCTTCCGCGCGATGGAACCGCTGAACCAGCCGCGCGCAAAGAAGTAAGGGGTTACGGCCGGGCTGCGCCCGGCACCCGCAGAGGCCAGAGCTGGAGCAACGGCAACAGCGGGTTTACTGAGGGGGGGGCGGGGGGGGGGGGGGGGGGGGGGGGGGGGGGGGCCGGGGGGGGGGGGCGGGGGGGGGGCGGGGCCCCCCCCCCCCCCCCGCCCGGGCCGGCGGCCCCCCCCCCCCCCCCCCCCCCCCCCCCCCCCCCCCCCCCGCCCCCCGCCTTCGACAGTTTCCTGCTGCTGTTGGTAGGTGTCGACCTTGGTCGACACGCTGGATCCACGCCATGCGTGGAAGACTCTCCATCGAAATCGAATATTTCGATATCTGTGAGATCTGAGCCGAGCATGGCTCGGCTCTACAGAAAGCAATGCCCGACAGATCGCAGGAAACTGTCGAAGGCGGGGTGGGTCCGGTTGCGGGGGTGTCCGCGGCATGGATGCCGCGGCCAAGCCCCCATGGGTGAGGGCGCTTTGCTTGCGAAGCACTGCTTCGCAAGCGCCCGAACGCACAGCCGCCAGCGGCTGGGCCGGACCCCGGAGGGGGGTTAACGGCGTCCCCCGCAACCGGACCCACCCCGCCATGCCACGGATAGCCGGCTTCTGCTGTTGCTTCGGCTCTGGCCTCTGCGGGCGCCGGGTGCAACCCGGCCGATACCCCCGGTGCTAGGCTGTGGCTACCGACAACCACGGAGGCGGGATGGGGGCGATCGTGTTGTTGCCGCTGTGCGTGGACGATGCCGCGCTCGACCGCTGCCTGGCCGCGCTGGATGCCGGCACCGCGCCGGGTACCGCGGTCTGGCTGGCCGATGACGCGCAGACCGGCCCGCGTGCGCAGGCGGTGGTGGAGCATTGGTTGGCGCATACGCCACTGCAGGCCGAATACACCCGCCGCGCGCGGCCGTTGGGCGAGGTCGCCCATCTGGATGAGATGCTGCGCGCCTGCGAGGGCATGGACGTGGCGGTGCTGGCGCCGGACAGCGTGCCCGCGCCGGGCTGGCTGCAGCAGCTGCAGGATGCCTTCGCCCGCGACGCCGCCATCGCCACCGCAACCCCGTGGTGCAATGCCGGCGAAACCGCTGCATGGCCGCGGCTGGGCGAGATCAATCCGGAACCGGAGGACCCGGCGCTGCTGGCACACACCTGTGCCACGCTGCCGGTGCTGCATCCGGAGCTGCCCTCGGCGGTCACCCACGCGGTACTGGTGCGCGGCAACGCGCGTCGCCGCGCCGGCGGCCTGGACGTGGACAGCTACGCCGGCTGGAACGCGGCACTGGTGGACCTGAGCCTGCGCATGGCTGGCCTGGGATGGCGCAACGTGCTGTGCGAGACCGCCTTCGTCAGCCGGGCAGGGGAGGCGGTCAGCCGTGATGGCGATCTCGAGGCCCTGGCCGCGCGCTGGCCGGGGTGGGTGCCACGGTTGGCTGACTTCCTCATGCACGATCCGCTGCATGGCCTGCGTGTCGATCTGCAGCAGCGCATGCGGCAGGCGATAATGCCGAAGGAACAGGGTGACCTGTTCGTCTCGTCTTCCGCGCCGGAGCCTCCTGCTTGAATGTTGCCATTGCCGCCATCGTCGTCACCTACCAGAGCGGCAGCACCATCGACGCCTGCCTCTCGCGTCTGCGCCAGGCGCAGGACGTGGCCGAGATCCGGGTGATCGACAATGGCTCGATGGATGGCACGCTGGATATCGTGCAGCGCCATGCCAGCCACGACCCGCGCGTGCGTTTCGTCGGCAATCCGGACAATCCCGGCTTTGCCGCCGCCAACAACCAGGGCGTGGCCGATTCGCACAGTCCATGGCTGGCCTTCATCAACCCGGACCTGATGGTCGAACCGGAGACGTTGGCCGCACTGCGCAGCCGCGCGGAAGGACTGGGCGACTGCCTGCTCGGTGTCGAGCAGGTGGACGAGCAGGGCCATGCCGACGAAGCCGTGCGCCGCCGCGACCCGGATTTCCTGATGATGCTGCGCTCGCCGGGCAAGGGCTCGAAGCTGGCGGTGCCGCGTGACCCGCAGCAGGCGCTGCAGCGGGTGCCGGCGCTGTCCGGTGCGCTGCTGATGATGCCGCGTGCATTGTTCGACTGCATCGGAGGTTGGGACGCCGGCTATCGTCTGCATGCCGAAGACCTGGACCTGTGCCGGCGTGCACGCGAAGCCGGAGCAGTGGTGGCGATCGCCAATGACCTGCAGGTCACCCACGTTCGTGGCGTCTCCAGCCGCTCGCGGCCGTTCTTCGTTGAATGGCACAAGCACAAGGGCCTGTGGCGCTATTTCCAGAAGTTCGAGGCCAGGCAGCGTTCGCTGCCGGTGCGGGTAGCGGTGTGGGGCGCGATCTGGGCGCACGCGCTGATGCTGGTGCCGAAGCTGCTGCGCAAGGCGCTGTAGCGCCGCAAGAGCATCCACGCATGGCGTGGATCTACCAATGTTGTTTCCCGTGAGCTGAGTGTGGCCGCAGGCACCCCGGTTCACCCTGCCGGGCGCATAATCCGCCCCATGCCTATCATCCAGTCCCTGCTCGACACCGACCTGTACAAGTTCACCATGATGCAGGCGGTGCTCCACCAGCACCCCGGCGCCCAGGTGCAGTACCGGTTCAAGTGCCGCACGCCCGGCATCGACCTGGCCCATTACATCGACCAGATCAACGAAGAGATCGACCACCTGTGCAGCCTGCGTTTCAGCGACGCGGAGCTGGACTACATGCGTGGCCTGCGCTTCGTGAAGCCGGACTTCGCCGATTTCCTCGGCCTGTTCCACCTCGACCGCAAGTACATCCAGCTGCGCGCGTCGAAGACCGTGCCCGGCGAGATCGAACTGGACATCACCGGGCCCTGGCTGCACACCATTCTGTTCGAAGTGCCGCTGCTGGCGATCATCAACGAAGTCTGGTTCCGCAACACCACCACCGCCGACTTCGCCGAGGGCGAGCGCCGCCTGCAGGCCAAGGCCGCGCTGCTGCGTGATACCCCGGGGTTCGAGCAGTGCCGCATCGCCGACTACGGCAGCCGCCGCCGCTACTCGCGTGACTGGCATGCCCGTCTGCTGCCGCTGCTGCGCGATGCGCTCGGCCCGCAGCTGGTCGGCACCAGCAACGTGCACTTCGCCCGCCTGTACGGCATGACCCCGCACGGCACCATGGCCCATGAGTACCTGCAGGCGTTCCAGGCGCTGGGCCCGCGCCTGCGCGATTCGCAGGTGGCGGCACTGGAGTCGTGGGCACGCGAGTATCGCGGCGACCTCGGCATCGCGCTGTCCGACGTGGTCGGCCTGGATGCGTTCCTGCGCGACTTCGACATGTACTTCTGCAAGCTGTTCGACGGCGTCCGCCATGACTCCGGCGATCCGTTCGACTGGGGCGACCGCATGCTGGCGCACTTCCAGCAGCGCCGGGTGGATGCACGCAGCAAGGTGCTGGTGTTCAGCGATGGGCTCGACATCGCCAAGGTGATGCGCCTGTACGACTACTTCCGTGGTCGCTGCCAGGTCGCCTTCGGCGTCGGCACCCACCTGACCAATGATCTGGGGCCAACGCCGCTCAACATCGTCATCAAGATGGTCCGCTGCAACGGCCAGCCGGTGGCCAAGCTCAGCGATTCGCCGGGCAAGAGCATGTGCGACGACCCGGGCTACCTGGCCTATCTACGCCAGGTGTTCGAGCTGCCGCCGGCGTAAACACGTCGGCTTACAGGTAGTCGACCACCACCAGGTAGGCGCCCTGCAGCGGCTGCTGCTTCGAAGCCTGCACGCTGTAACGCTCGGAGAAGGCGATATCGCCGGCGCGCATCGCGCTGGCCGACACCGACAGCTTCTGGCCCTGGCGCTTGCCGTCGCGCAGCGTCGCGGCCTGGCCATCGGCCAGCGCCGTCACGGCCACCGTCGAGCCCTTGGCCGAGGGCGGGCAGGCGGCCAGGCTCAGCTCACCCTGGGACAGGTTCGTCGTGCAGCCCGGCTCGGCGATACGGCCGCTGAAACGGATGCTGCCGCTGCTGGCCTGGGCCAGCGCACTGACGGACATCAGGGCCACACACAGCAGAATGGAGTTCCTCATGACACGTTCTCTGGTTCGGTGTGTCCTAGTTAGCGACAGGTTCGATCCGTCTTTAATAGGACAAATCCGAATCTGCTAGGGCCATCACCAAGAAAGAGTGATGCGCATCAAATAAGGCGATTTCTACCTGAAAAAGGCCTGTTTTCGCGCATGCCGAACGCGCCACGGGAAGCGTCATGCAGGGTCGTTTGTGACCTGATCGCCTTGCCGTCAAATCCCCCACGCCCGCCGGGCTCTCATTCCGCCTACCACGTCACATTTGAGGCGTCAATGAATTGGCGTTCAGAAAAATAATGAGACTTTCATCACAGTTGTGCCTATACTTGCGTCACGGATTCAGGGGAAGGTATGTCCGAGTCCGGCCACAGGTGAGACGCAAGGATGGGTCTTGATAGCCCGGCAGTGCTCCTTGCTTCCTCCTCTACTTCTCATCTCTTCAGTAGGGTTAGGTAAAAGCGAATGCACAAGATCAATATCATCGCCGCTCTGATGCTGGCCGCCGCTCCGCTGGCCGCCAACGCCGCCGACGGCACCATCACCTTCAACGGCAAGGTGACCGACAAGACCTGCACCATCTCGACCCCGGGCGGCAAGGACTTCTCCGTCAACCTGCCGACCGTGTCCAAGAACACCCTGGCCGCCGCCGGTAACGTTGCCGGTCGCACCCCGTTCGCCATCAACCTGACCAAGTGCAGCGCCGGCAACGTCGCGACCTACTTCGAGCCGGGTTCGACCGTTGACTTCAACACCGGCCGCCTGCTGAACCAGGCTTCGGCCAACGCTGCCACCAACGTGCAGCTGCAGCTGCTGGGTTCGAACAACCAGGTCCTGCCGATCAAGGCTGCAGGCGCTGGCCAGGCCCAGACCAACTCGCAGTGGGTCACCGTCGGCACCGACGGCTCGGCCGATCTGAACTACTACGCTGAGTACTACGCCACTGCCGCCGCCACCCCGGGCGACGTCACCAGCAGCGTCAAGTACACGATCATCTACAACTGATCGTAGTCGTACCCGCACTGGCCGGCGTACGCGCCGGCCAGTGCATCGCGGCCCCTGGCCACATACCTCGAGCGTAGTACTTCCGATGAAAGCATTCTTTCCCCGGGCGCTGCTGCTGGCAGCGTTCACGCTGCCCTTCTGCCAGAACGCTCTGGCCGGCGTGGTGGTCAATGGCACGCGAGTGATCTATCCGGCGCAGGCGCGCGAAGTCACCGTGCAGGTCGACAACGTGGGCGATTCGCCGGCGCTGGTGCAGGCCTGGATCGACAGCGGCGACGCCAACCAGACCGCCGACACCAGCGATGCCCCGTTCGTGCTGACGCCGCCGATCGCGCGCGTCGAACCGGGCCGCAGCCAGGCGCTGCGACTGATCTTCTCCGGCGCGCAGCTGCCGACCGACCGCGAGTCGGTGTTCTGGCTCAACGTGCTGGATGTTCCGCCGTCCCCGGACAACGCCGACAGCGGCGAACAGAATTACCTGCAGGTCGCGTTCCGTTCGCGCCTGAAGCTCTTCTACCGGCCGCAGGGCCTGAAGGGCGTCGCCAACGACGCGCCGGCAGCGCTGCGCTGGACCCGCACGGGCGACCGTCTGCGGGTGGAAAACCCGAGCCCCTTCCACGTCACTCTGGCCGAAGTACATGCCGTGACCGGCAGCAGTGAAAAGGCCGTCGAGGACAAGGGCGCGATGGTCGCGCCGAAGCAGAGCCTGGAGTTCGCCGCACCGGCGGGCACCGACCAGGTCCGCTTCATCACCATCAACGACTACGGCGGCCGGGTGGAACACACCATCCGCCTCGGCAGCACCGGGGGCTGAACGCGCCGCGCCGGCCTTGGGCCTGCGCATCCCGCCACCGCCGCTGTGCGGCGAATTGAAGGAATGTCAGTGTGATCGGAAACAGATTGACATTGTCGATCCATCAGGCGCTTTGCCTGTTGGTTGCTGGCGTGGCCTGCCCAGGATGGGCGCTGGCTGCCCCGGCCAATCTCGGCGAACAGGCGCTGATGGCGCAGAGTGGTGCGGCCAATGCGCGTGCACCGGAATCGGCCCAGTTCAACTCCAGCTTCCTGTCTGGCCAGGCCAAGCAGGTCGATCTGGCGGCCTTCAGCAACGGCAACCCGATGGTGGCCGGCAACTACCGTGTCGACGTCTACGTCAACGGTGCCTGGCAGGGCCGTCGCGATCTGCAGTTCAAGGCCGATGCGCAGGGCCGTGTCGACGCCTGCCTGCCGCTGCCGATGCTGGAAGAAATGGGCGTGGACAGCGAAGCCGTGCTGCTGCAGCAGGATCCGTCCGTGCCGACCGACAAGACCAGCTGCGTGCCGGTCCAGCAGCGCATGGCCAATGCCTATGGTGTCTATGACAGCGGCAACCTGCGCTACGACCTGAGCATCCCGCAGGTGTTCCTGCGCCGTGAGGCACGCGGCTACGTCAACCCGGCGCTGTGGGACCGCGGTATCAATGCCGGCTTCGTCGGCTACAGCTTCAATGCCATCGACAGCGACAGCCGTGTCGAAGGTGGCCAGCGCAACCGCAGTGCCTACCTCGGCCTCAACGCCGGCCTGAACCTGGGTGGCTGGCAGTTCCGCCACGATTCGAACCTGACCTGGTCCGAGGGCGATGGCCGCCATTGGCAGAGCATCGCCACCTATGCGCAGCGCGGCATCCCGCAGGTGCGCGGCATGCTCACCATCGGTGAGGCCTACACCACCGGTGAACTGTTCGACTCGATCGGTTACCGCGGTGCCAGCCTGGCCAGCGACGACCGCATGCTGCCCGATTCGCTGCGCGGTTACGCGCCGGTCGTGCGCGGCATCGCGGAGACCAACGCACGCATCGAAGTGCGCCAGAACGAGCAGCTGATCTACTCCTCCACCGTGTCGCCGGGCAGCTTCGTCATCGACGACCTGTACCCGACCGGCTACGGCGGCGACCTGGAAGTGAGCGTGATCGAGGCCGATGGCCGCCGCCGCGAATTCAAGGTTCCGTTCGGTTCGGTGCCGCAGATGCTGCGCGAAGGCGTGTCGCGCTACTCGCTGACGGCCGGCCAGGTGCGCAACAAGCTGCTGGCCGATGAGCCGTGGCTGGTGCAGGGCACCTACCAGCGCGGTATCGGCAACCAGCTGACGCTGTACGGCGGCAGTGCACTGAGCGATGGCTACCTGTCGCTGCTGTACGGCGTCGGCCTGTCCACGCCGGTTGGCGCGTTCGCCGCTGACGTCACCCACGCACGTACGACGTTCGACCACTACGGCAACCACACCGGTGCCAGCGTGCGCTTGAGCTACAGCAACATGATCGGCGAGACCGGGACCAACCTGACCCTGGCCGCCTACCGTTATTCGACCGAAGGCTTCTACAGCCTGCAGGACGCGCTGTATGGCCGTGATTCGGACAAGCGCGGCATCGATCCGACCACCCGTGGCCGTCAGCGCAGCCAGTTCCAGGTAACGCTGAACCAGCCGCTGGGCCGTCGCGGCGGCGCGCTGTACGTGACCGGCTCGGTGCGTGACTTCTACGACCGCCCCGGCACCTCCAAGCAGTATCAGGTGGGCTACAACAACGCCTGGCGTTCGGTGAACTACGGCTTCTCGGCGCTGCGCACCGAAGAGGGCGTGCTCGGCCGTTCGGATACCCAGTACCTGCTGTCGATGAGCGTGCCGCTGGGTCGTGGTTCGCACCCGGTGTCGTTCAGCGCCGACCTCGGCGTGCGCGAGCGCGGTGGCTACGACAACAGCCGCGTTGGCATCACCGGTTCGACCGGCATCGACAACAACTTCAGCTACGGTGTGGCGCTGTCCGACTCCCGCGAAGGTGGCACCACCGCGGTGGGCAGTGCGGAGTACCGCAGCCGCTACAGCGCGTTGAACGCGACCTACAGCCACTCGCGCGATTTCCGCCAGGCGTCGGTCGGTGCCAACGGCAGCGTGGTCGTGCATCCGGGTGGCTTCACCTTCACCCCGCAGCGTGGCGACACCATGGTGCTGGTGGAAGCGCCGGGCGCACGCGATGCGATCGTCAGCAACGCCCCGGGCCTGCGCGTCGACGGCCGCGGCTACGCGGTGGTCCCGTACGTGTCGCCGTACCGCCTCAACACCGTCACCCTCGACCCGCAGGGCATGGCCCACGACGTCGAGCTGGAAAGCACCAGCCAGTCGATCGCGCCGTTCGCCGGTGCCATCAGCTACCTGCGCTTCGATACCCGCAAGGGCAACGCGCTGCTGATCCAGGTGCGCAACACCAATGGCCGCACCATGCCGTTCGGTGCGCAGGTCAAGGACGAGCAGGGCCAGCCGGTGGGCATGGTCAGCCAGGGCGGCCGCCTGTACGTGCGCAGCGAGAAGAACCAGGGCAGCCTGCTGGTGGAGTGGGGCGCCGGCGCCGACCAGCGCTGCACCGTCGATTACCAGGTTCCGGCAGGCGCCGATGCGTCCAAGACCGGCTTCATCCCGCTGGAGGCAGCATGCCGATGATTTCTTCCCGTGGCCGCAAGGCATTGGCTGCCATGGCCGTGCTCGGTGGCGTGTTGCTTGCGCAGCAGGCCAGCGCCGCGTGCCGTATCAGCTCAAGCTGGTTCACCGCACAGGACGTCACCATGGACATGGGCCAGATCGTGATTCTGCCCAGCACCCCGGTCGGCGGCGTGATCAAGGAGATCAGTGAATCGATCACTCAGCGCGATCGGGTTGCCAGCTGCGACTACTGGTCCGGAGGCCGTTCGATCGGTGAGTACGTCAACGCCGCGCAGAAGCGCCCGGTGCCGGGCTTCTCGGATACGTATGAAACCGATGTTCCTGGCGTGGGCATCAAACTGTTCCGTGATTCGGGATCGATCCAGGTCTACTACCCCCATCAGCTGAGCTTCGGCGGTGGCAGCAGTGTTACGTTGATCGGCGGTCGCTTCCGCATCCAGTTGATCAAGACTGCCGCACAGACGGGTTCGGGCGTGATCGCGCCGAATGGTCGCTTCACTACGTATTACTTTGATGGTGATGGTCCCAGCAAGCCAGTGCTGACCTCGACCTTCAGGGGCTCGGGCACCACCGTGGTCAGCCCGACCTGCGAAGTGCAGGCGGGCAGTCGCAACATTGCCGTCGATTTCGGCAGCGTGCCCAACACCACGTTCACCGGTGTCGGTTCCAAGGCTGTCGATCGCGATTTCGAGATCCGCCTGAACTGCCAGGGCAGCAATGTCGCGCAGTATCAGAGCAAGATCGGTATCCGCCTGGATGCCGACCAGGACAGCTCGAACATGCCGGGCGTGCTGAAGCTCAGCGCGGCCACCAACAGTGCCACCCGCATCGGCATCCAGATGGTCCAGCGTGATGGCAGCACCGAGCGCGAAGTGCGTTTCGGCCAGACTGTCAACGTCGGTACCACCACGCCCGGCACCAGCACGATGACCTTGCCGCTGCGCGCGCGTTACGTGCAGACCCAGGCCGGCACGGTGGGTGCAGGTGTCGCAAACGGCCAGGCCACCTTCACCATCCAGTACGAGTAAGTCGGCCGCAGGCCGCGCCACTGCTGCGTTCCACCGCAACGTCGCCCGTTCCACGGGCGGCGTTGACTGCGTCTTGATCTTCCAACGATGAAGATCAATGCCACGACGCGCGTACCATCATTCGAATGTGATGTATGTCGCGATTTTGGAGTTTCCTCATGAGGTGACCGTCTCCTGCCTGCGGGTGTTGGACGGGAACGCCGAAAGGATCCAGACGTGGCTACAGCTCCTGGCATTCCCTCGCGCCGGCCTTTCGGAGCGCTGCGATGAAGGTCCTGTCGGTGTTCGGCACGCGACCGGAAGCGATCAAGATGGGGCCGCTGGTAAGGGCCTTGGCGGAGGCTGCGGACATTGAATCGGTGGTCTGCATCACCGGCCAGCACCGGGCGATGCTGGACCAGGTGATGTCGCTGTTCGCGATCACCGCCGACCATGACCTCGATGTCATGGTGCCCAACCAGACCCTCAATGGCCTGTGTTCCAAGCTGTTCGAACGGCTTGACGCGCTCTACACGCAGGTTCGCCCGGACCGGGTACTGGTGCACGGCGATACCACCACGGCGATGACCGCCGCATTGGCCGCGTTCCACCACCGCATTCCGATCGGCCATGTCGAGGCCGGCCTGCGCACCGGCGACATCAACCGGCCGTGGCCGGAGGAAATGAACCGGCGGGTGATCGATGTGGTCGGCCACCAGCTGTACGCGCCCACGCCCAGCTCGCGCGCCAACCTGGCCGGTGAACACCTGGGCGGGCAGATCCTGGTCACCGGCAATACCGTCATCGATGCCCTGCAGCAGACCGTAGAGCGGCTGGATGCCGACCCGGCGCTGCGTGCGCGGGCTGACGAACCCTTCCACATGCTTGACCCCGATCGTCGCCTGCTGCTGGTCACCGGCCACCGCCGCGAGAGCTTCGGCCAGGGTTTCGAGGACATCTGCCGCGCACTGGCCGAGCTGGCGCGACGCACGGACCTGCAGGTGCTGTACCCGGTGCACCTCAACCCGAACGTACAGGGCCCGGTCAACGCCCACCTCGGCCATCTCGACAACGTGCACCTGGTGCCGCCGCAGGACTACCTGCGCTTCGTGCGCCTGATGCAGCGCGCCGACGTCATCCTCACCGACTCCGGTGGCGTGCAGGAAGAAGCGCCTGCGCTGGCCAAGCCCGTGCTGGTCATGCGCGACGTCACCGAACGCCCGGAGGCGGTCGAGGCCGGAGTGGTGACGCTGGTCGGCACCAGGCCCTCGCGCATTGTCGAGGCGGTCAACGCGGCACTGGCACAACCACCGCACCCGACCCGCTTCGATCCCGACGCCAGCCCCTACGGCGATGGCCGTGCCAGCGCGCGCATCGTCGCCGCCCTGCGTGGCACGCCCCTTCCCGAATTCTCGCCCGGCCTCCGCAACAGCGGTGCCGCCCACTCCCATCCACGCGAAGTGACGCCATGACCCAGACCGGCCGCTCTCCCCTGTTTGCATCCGCCGCCGCGTTCGTCCTGTCGGGCGTGGTTGCCAGTGCCCATGCCGCCGACAGCGTCGCCGGCCAGTTCGCCGAATGGAGCGGCGACAGCACGGTCAACCGGCAGATGACCTTGCGTGAACTCGGTTTCCGCCAGCCGCTGGTGCTCAGCGGGCAGGAGAGCCAGCGCGAGGTCTACCTGCCGGTGCCGGCCGGCGTCGCCACCCGCGATGCGCAGCTGCAGCTGGACGGGCGCTATGTGCGCGGCCACGCCGGGCGCACTTCCGGTCTGTGGTCGGTCGATGGCGATCCGATCGCCGCGCGCTCGATCACCGATGCGCAGGGCGACGCCAGCCAGCTGCTGGCCATTGATGGCGAACCTCGCCAGAACGGCTTCGTGCGGGTCGGCGTCGGCTGGTGGTCGATCGTCTCCGACTACCAATGTGCCGACCAGAGCGCGCCGGCCAACGTGTTGCGGCTGTCGCCGGACTCGCGTTTCAGCTACCGCTTCGACGGCCGCGCCGTGGACACCGTGGCCAAGGCCTGGGGCGCGCTGCCACCGCAGGTGCGCCTGCTGGTGGACGGCAAGGCGCTGCAGGCGCCCGCCTACGACGCCGCCTGGCGCATCGGTACCGCGTTGCAGGGCGGTGGCAAGCAGGTGCAGGTGGTGGCGCTGCCCAAGGTCGGTGACAGTGTCGACCTGACCGGCATCAGCATCCCGGCCAGCCTGCAGGGCGTGCCGGCCTACGCTGCGCTGGCGACGGGCGAGCGTGCGCATGTGATCAAGGATCTGGCTGAAGTTGGCGCGCTGCTGTCGCTGCGTGACAGCGGGCCCTTGGCCGCTGACGTGATGATCGGCAGTGATGCGCTGCGGGCCGGCGTACGCGCGGCACTGGACGCGCTGGCCGTACAGGTTGCGGCTACGGGTGCCGATGCGGGCGCTGCCTTCGCCGCGTGGCGCGGTACCGATATGGGCGGCCTGGAAAAGCCCACGGCCAACGCATCGGTCAGCGTGGTCGCCGTTGCTGGCCGTCCGACGCTGGTGGTCGACCCGGCGGCGGCGGGCAAGGTCGCCGGGTTGTTCGCCGAACAGTGGCGCAGCTATGCGCTGGGCCGCAGCCTGCAGGTCAGCGCGGCGGGAACACCGAAGCTGGACGGAGACCAGGTGCTGCTGAGCCGGCTCGGCAACATCGCCGGTACGATGGATGTGGTCACCCGCGCGGACCGCAGTGCCACCTTCGACCTCGGCGTGCTGTCGGCCGATGGGCGCCTGCCCGAGGAAGTGGTGATCGATGTCTCGGCGGCGCCCAACGCCGCCGGGCAGGGCGCGGTGGCCACGATCCATTTCAACGATTACCTGCTGGGCGGCAAGGTGCTGTCGGCCAATGGCCAGCCGCAACGGCTGGTGGCCAAGGTGCCGGCCTACGCGCTGTCGGCGCGCAACGAGATCCGCGTCAGCTTCCTGCGCCAGCCGGCACGACCTTATTGCCACGATCCGGCCACCGCCTATCCGGTCTCGATCCTGCCCAGCAGCCACCTGACCCTGGCCAAGCGGTCGCTGGGCAGTGATTTCGTCGGCGCCAGCAGTCAGCTGTCGCGCGGCAACCAGGTGTTCGTGCCGGCCACGTGGCTGCAGGATGCACCGGCATCGCTGCGCAAGGTGATTGCGGTGGCCAGTGCAGTGGGTGCCTCGCCGGAGGCGTCGGAACTGAAGGTGGTCGATGCCGGTGCGGCGGTCAGCCCGGGCGCACCGTGGCTGGCGTTCGGTGTGGCGCCATCGGGTGTCGATGTGGCCGGCCTGAAGGACGGTCGTCTGCTGATCGGCGGCACGCCGCAGCCGCTGCTGGATGTCAGCGGGCTGGATCGTGCTGCCGTGGTGCAGGTGGTGTCGTCCGGTGGCCAGCTGGGCGTGCTCTACAGCGACCTCGGTGCGCAGGCACCGTCGTTCGGCGCGCCGTTCCGGCTGCTGCGCGGCGATCTCGCCGTGCTCGACGGCAGTGATGCCGTGCGCGAATTCGACCGCCAGGATCCCTATGGCACGCGTATCGCACAGGACGGCAATCCGCAAT
Source organism: Stenotrophomonas sp. SMYL8 (assembly GCF_036320065.1). Lineage (NCBI taxonomy): Bacteria > Pseudomonadati > Pseudomonadota > Gammaproteobacteria > Lysobacterales > Lysobacteraceae > Stenotrophomonas > Stenotrophomonas sp. SMYL8. The sequence goes on along the minus strand of NZ_JAWIRR010000012.1, from coordinate 74,438 downwards.
CGAAGTGGGAACGGCACATGGTCTGGTTGCTGCTGCTGGTCGGCGTGATCGTGTTCGCGCTGCTGGCCGCCCGCGTTACCCAGGTGCGCCGCCGCAAGTCCGCCAACACAGGGCACTGATCCACCGTGGACGGTCTGTTCTGGAACATCCAGCTGGCCAACTACTACGCTGCCCTGGAAACCACGGCGGCGGCGGTGGCCGTGCTGATCCTGATCTCCAGCCTCGATGACCTGTTCATCGATGTCTGGTACTGGGTGCGCGAGAGCTGGCGGGCGCTCACCATCAAGCGTCGCGAGGCGTACCGGCCGCTGACCCAGGAAGACCTGATGCAGCGGCCGCAACAGCCGCTGGCGATCATGGTGCCGGCGTGGATGGAGTACGACGTCATCGCGCAGATGGTGGAGAACATGATCAACGTGCTCGACTACCGTGAGTACGTGGTGTTCGTCGGCACCTATCCCAACGACCAGCAGACCATCGACGAAGTGGAGCGCATGCGCCGCCGCTACAAGCGCCTGCGCCGCGTGGAAGTGCCGCATGACGGGCCGACCAGCAAGGCCGACTGCCTGAACTGGCTGATCCTGGCCATCTTCGATTACGAGAAACGCCACGACATCGAGTTCGCCGGGGTGATCCTGCACGACAGCGAGGACGTGCTGCACCCGATGGAACTGCGCTTCTACAACTACCTGCTGCCGCGCAAGGACATGATCCAGTTGCCGGTCACCTCGCTGGACCGCGAGTGGTACGAACTGGTGGCCGGCGTCTACATGGACGAGTTTGCCGAATGGCATGCCAAGGATCTGGTGGTGCGTGAAAGTGTTTCCGGCATGGTGCCGTCGGCGGGCGTCGGCACCTGCTTCTCGCGGCGCGCGCTGCTGGCACTGAGCGCGCAGACCGACAACCAGCCCTTCAACACCGACAGCCTCACCGAGGACTACGACGTCGGTGCGCGGCTGGCGGCGATGGGGATGCAGTCGATCTTCGCGCGCTTCCCGGTGCAGTTCCGCGTGCGTCGCCCGTCCTGGTTCGGCTGGGGCCCGGTACGCGAGCGCACCCAGCAGATGGCGCTGTGCGTGCGCGAGTACTTCCCCGACAACTTCCGCGCATCGTACCGGCAGAAGGCGCGGTGGGTGCTGGGCATCGGCCTGCAGAGCTGGGAGTCGCTGGGCTGGCGCGGCTCGCTGGCCACCAAGTACCTGCTGGCGCGCGACCGCAAGGGCATCATCACCTCGTTCGTCAGCATCATCGCCTACGTCATCTTCCTGCAGCTGCTGCTGTTCTGGCTGTTGAAGATGACCGGGCTGTGGACGATGCAGTTTCCCAGCGTGTTCCAGGCCGGTACCTGGCAGATGAACGTGGCGCTGCTGACCACGGCGGCGCTGGCCACCCGCGTCGTGCAGCGCTTCTACTTCGTCAACCGGCTGTATGGCTGGGAGCATGCGCTGATGTCGATCCCGCGCATGGTGGTCGGCAACATGATCAATTTCATGGCCACCCCACGCGCGTGGAAGGTGTTCCTGGCCTACCTGCTGTTCGGCAAGCGCATGGTCTGGGACAAGACCATGCACGACTTCCCGGATGCGGCGCAGCTGGTGCAGACCCGCAAGCAGCTCGGTGAGCTGTTGAGCACCTGGCAGGCGGTGGAACCCGAACGCCTGCAGCAGGCGCTGGATCAGCAGCAGGCAGGCCGCCAGCAGCCGTTGGGCCGCATCCTGCTCACCCAGGGCTGGCTGGATGATGAAACGCTGGCCGAGGCGATCGCCTTCCAGGGCGACCTGCCACGCGCGGTCATCGACGTGGACTACCTGCGCGCCTGCCAGTTCCCGGTCAGTGCCGATGCCTGCGTGCAATGGCGCATGCTGCCGCTGCCACCGCGCCAGCAAGGCACCCTGCGGCTGGCCGTCGCCAGCCCATTGCCCGAAGAGGCGTTGGCGCTGCTGAAGCAGGAAACCCGCAGCGAGCACGTCGAACAGAGCATCGCCCGCGAAAGCGAAATCAACGCGGGCCTGCGCCTGATCGGTGGCGACCGGCAGTGGCACCTGGACAACGTGCCCTTGCTGGGCGACCTGCTGGTGGAGATGCGCCTGATCGACCACGCGCGCTTCGAGATCGCACTGGACGACTACATGCCGCAGCGCGACGGCCGCATCGGCGATTACCTGGTCAAGCAGGGCATCACCACCGAGGAGGCCGTGGCCCAGGCCATGCAGGAGCAGCGTCGACGTGCGGCCGCGCTGCAGTCACCGCCTCCCGGAGCCTTGCCGGCATGAAGACCACGCTGCTGTCCACCGTCATTGCCGTCGCGTTGGCCACGGCCAGCGTATCGGTACAGGCCCAGGCCGATGCGCAGCTGCCATTGTCTGGAGCTGCCTACCGTATCGCCGAACAGGCGTTTGCCGCCTATGAGCGTGGTGACTACTCCGCGGCCTACCAGCAGTCCACTGAAGCGATCCGGCTGCGCCCGGACGTGGTGCGGCTGCGCCTGCTGCAGATCTATGCGCTGCAGAAACTGGGGCGGGGTGCAGAAGCGCAGCAGCAGGCGCGGCGTGCGCTGGACGCGGGGATGAAGGATCCGGCCTTGCCGGCGCTGGCCGCCGCTGCGCCCAGGACGGCCACAGGTGCGGCGCGTAGCGCAGCGGTACCGCGTGCACCCGCAACAGCGGCCGACCGCAACAACCGGCAGGCCTACATGCTGGCAACCGAAGCCTATGCGGCCTACGGCGCCGGGCAGATGGGCATCGCCGCCAGCAAGGCCGAGCAGGCGTTCCGGCAGCAGCCGAAACAGGGCGCATGGGCCCTGCTGTGGGTGGCGGCACTGGAGGCACAGCAACAGCCCGAACAGGCCGACGCCGCCATCGGCACCGCGCTGCAGCTGGGTGCACCGAATGCCGAGGCGCTGCGCGCGCGGCGCGTGGCACTGGGTCGCCAACGCGCCCTGCTGCAGACCCAGCAGGCCTATCAATCGCTGTCCGGAGGCGAGGATGCCGCCGCCATTGAGCAGGCACACGCTGCCGTGGAACTGGCCCCCGACGTGGCTTCATACCGGCTGCTATTGATCACCGCGCAGCTGCAGGGCGATCAGCTGGCCGACGCTGAGCACAGTGCTGATCAGGCATTGCAGGTAGATGCCAACGACCTCAATGCACGGGTCATGCGCGGTTACCTGCGCCAGCGCCAGGGCAGCACGTTGCGGGCCAATGAAGATTTCGACGCCGCGCTTGCCACGCCGGGATCAACCGCGCAGCAGCGCAACGTGCGACTGCTGGCGGTGGATGCGGCACTGGCCGCAGGTGATCGGGTACGCGCTGCTGCACTGCTGGCACCGTTGCAGGCGGCGGTACCGCCAGCTGAAGGCGATGCACGGACACGGCAGCTTCTGCAGCAGGGCATCGAGCAACGCAGCCGGGCGATCCGCTCCAGTCGCGAGCTTCCGCGTATGAGCGCGCAGACCTATCCGGCGCCGTTCCAGCACTGCCAGTCGGGCGACACAGGCAATGTCTGCGAGTTGATGCCGGCCGACCTGCAGGGCGACGGCGGTGCCGCACAGCGTGCCTATGCTGCCTACGCGCGCCAGGATTACACCGATGCCATCGGTGAGGCACGGCAGGCCGTGCAACTCGCACCGGACGACGCGAACCTGCAAGCCCTGCTGACCACCACGCTGGCAGCGGGCAACCGCGCACAGCAGGACGAAGCACGGCAGCGCCTGGATGCGGCACTGGCGCAGCGTCCTGATGACGCGGGGGCGCTGATGCAACGCGGCTACCTCAACCAGAAGGCCGACGAACCGGCGCGCGCACTGGCCGACTTCCGTGCCGCCGAGGCCACGGGCAAGGCACCGAAAAGCGTGGTGCTCGACCAGGCCTACGCCAGCGCAGCCAACGGCGATCATCCACAGGCGGTGTCACTGCTGCGTAGCGCCATCGACCGCGCCGACGTCGGTGAGCTGCCGCTGGATGAGCATCAGCGCTACAACGTACGCAATGCCATCGCCAACTATTCACGCGAGTGGGGCGTGGTCGCCTCGGCGGGTTTCCGGGGTGCGCGCCAGGCCGCAACCAATGTCGGCGGTGCGGCGATCAGTACGCCCGGCGATTCGGTGTTCAGTGCGCTGGAGGCGTTCTGGCGGCTCCCGGCCTTCAACGACCAGCATGGCACGCTGGAGCTCTACGCACGCCTGCTCAACACGCTGTACGACGAGGGCGGCACCTACGAGTCGATCCGTGCGGTGGATCCGTGCACCGGCGAATCAACGCCGGATGCGCGTGCACGCGCCGAGCGCCTCAGTCATTCGCGCTCGACCACCGGCTGGCCGTCCACCATCGCCTCGTTCGGCCTGCGCTACGCCTTTGGCCAGACCGGTTTGAGCGCCGGCATCGAGCGCCGCCAGTTCCTGGGCAGTGCCACCCGCCAGGGCGAGGTCTACCCCGCATCGGCAGCGGTGCAGTGCCGCCTGCAGCTGGCCCTGAACCGGCCACTGGAAGCCAGCACGCTGGCGCGCTACCGCTTGGCCAGCGGTTCCGGTGGATGGATGTCCTACCTGACCTACGGCTATTACCACGGCACCGATCTGCGCACCGATGTGCACCAGTGGTGGATGGTCAGTGGCTATGCGCAGGGGGGATATACCTGGGACGACAACGGTGCCACCTTCACCCTCGACGCGCTCGATGCCAACGGCACGCCGGTGCGGCGGATCGGCGACGCCAACGGGCGCCTGCATCGCGAACAGTGGTTCGCTGCCGGTGAACTGCGCGCCGGGCGCAGCTTCCGTTTCGGTGCCGGGCAGACGCACTGGGTGGTCACACCCTATGTCGTGGTTGGCGCCGATTGGCTGGACCAGCGCTCGCGCGTGCGCGACATCCGTTATCCGCCGTTCCCGGCGCAGTCGTTCGCGCTCAACGATACGCAGCGCAGCTGGTCACTTGGCGCAGGGCCTGGCGTCGGCGTGCGCTACTGGTTCCGCGAGGACCACTACAACACGCCGCGTTCCTACCTGGATCTGACCGTGCAGTACCGCTTTGCGATCGGCGGCGGTGATACGCAGCGCGCCAAGGGCCTGTTCGCCACCGCCATTCTCTACTACTGAGGCAGGCCCCAGCGTCGTCGCAGCGCCGCGGCCTGCGGCGTGTCCTGGGTCAGCCACGGCTCCAGCGCATAGACCAGCACGTGCTGCGCACCGCTGTCGCGTGCCCAGGCCAGCTGCCGCTGGATGCGCGCGGCATCGGCCGTTTCGCCCTTGAATCCGCTGCCGTCGGCAGGGCCGCCGGGCAGTTCGCGGAACAGTTCAACGATCGCATCGAAACCGATGCCGTGTGCGTGGAAATGATCGAGCAGCGGTTGCAGCTGCTGCACGTTGCCGGCGCCGGCCACCCCCACGCCGTCCTGCACCATGGGCCGCACGGCCGCGTGCGCGAGTACCGCCTGCCACAGCGTGATCAGGTTGCCATCGGTCTGCAGGCGGCTGAAGTAACAGGAGATCGCACAGTCACCGCCGCGTGCGCTGGTGGCCTGTACCAGGCCGTGCAGCCACTGTGCCAGCCACTGCTGGCGTGCCGGATCGGCCCAGTGGTACTGCTCCAGTTCGTAGGGCAGGTACCAGCCCCCGAAGGCGGGTTGCTGCGCCCAGGACGCCTGTGCCAACCACTGGCGTGCGTGCGCCAGGCTGTCGGCCAGGAAGGCCTGCAGCGTGGCATCGTCGGCACCAATGGCCTGCCACCAGCGTTGCTGGAAGGGCAGGCCGACACGGATGCGGATGTCGTTCTCGCTGGCGGCGGTGAACAGCTGCCGCAGGCTGCTGTCCGGCAACGACCAGTCGCCATCGCTGCCGCCGACGATGCCGGTCCACTGCAGTACCAGCTGCCGGCAGCTCAGCGTACGTGCAAGCTTCAAGGATCGCTGCCAGTCGGCCAGGCCCCACTGCAGGTGGCTGCGCCACGGCTGCAGGAAGGTGCCATCGACCTGCACCGGCAACGAGCAGCCGGGCAGGGTGGTCAGCGCAGCGGCCAGCGGTGCCAGCACTGCCGCGCGCAGCAACCGGCGGCGCAACGGCGAAGACGGATCCGCGGGAAGGTCAGGCCGAACCATGCCCGCATCATCCCAGAGCACCGTGCGCGGCAGGTGAACCACCGCCCGGTAGTGCCGGCCGCTGGCCGGCATCACCTACCGCTTATTCCAACGCATAGCGCAGGGTGAACAGCACCGCCACCAGCCACACCGCCGGATGCACTTCGCGCCAGCGCCCGGTACCGGCCTTCAGTGCGGCATAGGCGATGAAGCCGAACGCCAGGCCATTGGCGATGGAGTAGGTGAACGGCATCGCCAGCGCACACAGCGCGGCCGGCACCGATTCGGTCAGGTCGCTCCAGTCCACTTCCACCAGCTCACGCAGCATCAGCCCGGCCACGAACAGCAGTGCTGGCGCAGTGGCATAGCTGGGCACCATCGCCGCCAGCGGCGAGAACAGCAGCGCGGCCAGGAACAGTGCCGATACCACCAGTGCGGTCAGGCCGGTACGGCCACCTACCTGCACGCCCGAGGCGCTTTCGGCAAACGCGGTGGTACTGCTGGTACCGAGCATCGAGCCGGCCACGATCGCCGTGCTGTCGGCCAGCAGCGCACGGCCGAAGCGCTTCTGCGCGCCCGGAAGTTTCAGCAGGCCGGCGCGACCGACCACGCCGTACAGCGTGCCGGTGGCATCGAACACTTCCACCAGCACGAATACCAGCACCACCTGCAGCAGCACCGCGATCGGCGCGCCGCCGTCATGGTGCAGCAGGCCCGGCAGGTCCAGCTGCAGGAAGGTCGGCGCCAGGCTCGGCGGCAGCGAGACCAGGCCCTGGTACTGCACGTCGCCCAGCGCCCAGCCGGCGCCGGTCACTGCCAGGATGCCGATCAGGATCGCGCCGCGGATCCGGCGTGCTTCCAGCACCGCAATCAACAGGAAACCCGCCAGCGCCAGCAGCGGCGGCGCCGTGTTCAACGGGCCCAGCGCCACCAGCGTGTCTTCATTGCCGACGATCACACCGGACTTCTGCAGCGCGATGATCGCCAGGAACAGGCCGATGCCGGCCACGATCGCCGAGCGCAGCGACGAAGGAATGCCCGACACCAGCCATGCGCGCACGCCGGTCAGCGACAGCACCAGGAACACCAGGCCGGAGATGAACACCGCCGCCAATGCCTGCTGCCACGGCAGGCCGGCGGCACCGACCACGGTGAATGCGAAGAACGCGTTCAGGCCCATCCCCGGTGCCATGCCGACCGGGAAGTTGGCGGCCAGCGCCATCACCGCCGAACCCAGCGCGGCGGCCAGGCAGGTGGCCACGAACACCGCACCCGCATCCATGCCGGTGGTGCCGAGGATCTCGGGGTTCACGAAGACGATGTAGGACATCGTCAGGAAGGTGGTGACACCGGCCAGCAGCTCGGTGCGCACGGTGGTGCCGTGCTGCTGCAGCTGGAACAGGCGCTCGAACAGGGACATGGGGCGTCTCGCAAAGGTGTCGCCAGCAAGCAGGCGACCCACAGAAGGAGAAAGGCCGCGCGAGCGCGGCCTTTCCTGTTGCCTTACTTCAGCGCCTTGAAGCGCAGGCGCTTCGGCGCAGCGTCGTCGCCCATGCGGCGGCGCTTGTCTTCTTCGTACTCGCGGTAGTTGCCCTGGAAGAACTCCACGTGCGAGTCGCCTTCGAACGCCAGGATGTGGGTCGCGATGCGATCCAGGAACCAACGGTCATGCGAAATGACGAAGGTGTTGCCCGGGAACTCCAGCAGCGCATCTTCCAGCGCACGCAGGGTTTCGATGTCCAGGTCGTTGGACGGTTCGTCGAGCAGCAGCACGTTGCCACCCTGCAGCAGGGTCTTGGCCATGTGCAGGCGGCCACGCTCACCACCGGACAGCGAACCGACCATCTTCTGCTGGTCCTGGCCCTTGAAGTTGAAGCGGCCGATGTAGGCGCGCGACTGGATCTCGATGCCGTTGATGTTGAGGATGTCCAGGCCGCCGGCGATTTCCTGGAAGACGTTGTGGTTGCCTTCCAGCGCGTCGCGGCTCTGGTCCACGTAGGACAGCTTCACCGTCGGGCCGACCACGATCTCGCCGGTGTCCGGCTTTTCCTGTCCGGTGATCATCTTGAACAGGGTCGACTTACCGGCACCGTTCGGGCCGATGATGCCGACGATGGCGCCGGCCGGCACCAGGAAGCTCAGGTTGTCGAACAGCAGGCGATCGCCGAACTTCTTCGAGACGTTCTTGAACTCCATCACCGCATTGCCCAGGCGCTCGCCCGGCGGGATGAAGATTTCATTGGTCTCGTTGCGCTTCTGGTAATCGACCGACTGCAGCTCTTCCAGGCGGGCCAGACGGGCCTTGCCCTTGGTGCGGCCGCCCTTGGCGTTCTGGCGCGACCACTCCAGTTCCTTCTGGATCGCCTTCTGGCGAGCCTTTTCCTGGTTGTCTTCCTGCTTCAGGCGCTCATCCTTCTGGGTCAGCCAGTCGGTGTAGTTGCCCTTCCACGGAATGCCGCGGCCGCGGTCCAGTTCCAGGATCCACTCGGCGGCGTTGTCCAGGAAGTAGCGATCGTGGGTGACCGCCACCACGGTGCCGGTGTAGCGCGCCAGGAACTGTTCCAGCCATTCCACCGACTCGGCGTCGAGGTGGTTGGTCGGTTCGTCGAGCAGCAGCATGTCCGGCTTCTGCAGCAGCAGGCGGCACAGCGCCACGCGGCGCTTCTCACCACCGGACAGCTTGCCGACGATGGCATCCCACGGCGGCAGGCGCAGCGCATCGGCGGCCACGTCCAGCTGGTTTTCCAGGGTGTGCGCGTCGCCAGCGGCCAGGATCGCTTCCAGGCGCTCCTGTTCCTTGGCCAGCGCGTCGAAGTCGGCGCCTTCCTCGGCGTAGGCGGCGTACACCGCTTCCAGCGCGGCCTGGGCCTGCAGCACTTCGCCCACGCCTTCCTCGACCGCTTCACGCACGGTCTTGGTCGGGTCCAGTTCCGGTTCCTGCGCCAGGTAGCCGACCTTGATGCCCGGCTGCGGGCGGGCTTCGCCCTCGAAATCGGTGTCCACGCCGGCCATGATCTTCAGCACGGTGGACTTGCCGGCGCCGTTCAGGCCCAGCAGGCCGATCTTCGCGCCCGGGAAGAAGGACAGCGAGATGTCCTTGATGATCTGCCGCTTGGGCGGGACCACCTTGGACACGCGGTTCATGGTGTAGATGTATTGCGAGGACATGCGGTCTCCGTAGGCGCGGTCCTGCACCCGACCCGTCACGGGAACCTCCCGTTGCGGCAGCGGGCACAGACTGAAATGGAATACCGCCAATTATAGCCGGAACCGGTTCCGGGCCGCGCCCGGGAGGGGGCGCCGGGCTGGCCGCGGCCTGAATACCGCGTCACAGTCCTGCAGCAGGAAGCGTTTCCAGCCGGAAACGGTTCAGATCGGGTGCGCAATATGGGCTCACCACCCACCCAAGCAGAGGTCTGACATGCGCATCAATCGAGTAATGGCCAGCGCCGTGGCCTCTGTACTGGCGCTCGGTGCCGTGGCCCCGGCCTTCGCCGACGACGACCACCGCCGTGGCCATGACCGCCGCGAGTGGCGCGAGGATCGCCGCGAGTGGCGCCATGACCGCCGTGACTGGGAGCGCGACCGCCGTGAAGCCCGGCGCGACTACCGCCATGACCGCCGTGAATGGCACCGCGACCATGACCGCTACTACCGCCCGGCACCGCCGCGCGTGGTCTATCGCCCGGCCAATGGCCCCGGCTACGGCTGGAAGGTGGGTCACCGCTATCGCGACTACTACCGCGGCCCGGTCTACGTGGTGAACGACTACCCGCGCTACCACCTGCGTCGCCCGCCGCATGGCCATCACTGGATCCGCGACGACCGCGGCAACATGCTGCTGGTCGCCATCGCCACCGGTGTGATCGCCCAGTACGTGCTCAGCAGCCGCTGAGGATCGCGGCCGGGGGGCGGATCCCTTTCCAGCGGAAAGGGCTCTGACCCCACACCATCAATCGAAACCATACGGGGCCGGATTCCTTCGGGGATGCCGGCCCCGTCCGTTTCGGCCCCGGCAGCCCGGCGCGGGGCTACAATCGGGGGCTGAGCCGTACCCCCTTTTCCCTGCCTGCTGGAGTACCCGATGTTCCCGCGTGACGTCCGCATCGAATCCTACGATCCCGAACTGGCCAAGGCCATCGCCGCTGAGACCCAGCGCCAGGAAGACCACGTCGAGCTGATCGCCAGCGAGAACTACACCAGCCCGGCGGTGATGGAAGCCCAGGGCAGCCAGCTGACCAACAAGTACGCCGAAGGCTACCCGGGCAAGCGCTACTACGGTGGCTGCGAATACGTGGACATCGCCGAGCAGCTGGCGATCGACCGCCTCAAGCAGCTGTTCGGCGCGGACTACGCCAACGTGCAACCGCACAGCGGTTCGCAGGCCAACCAGGCCGTGTACTTCGCCCTGCTGCAGCCGGGTGACACCATCCTCGGCATGAGCCTGGCGCACGGCGGCCATCTCACCCACGGTGCCAAGGTCAATGCCTCGGGCAAGCTGTTCAACGCCGTGCAGTACGGCGTGAACGACCAGGGCCTGATCGATTACGACGAAGTCGAGCGCCTGGCCCTGGAGCACAAGCCGAAGATGGTCGTGGCTGGCTTCTCGGCTTATTCGCAGGTGATCGACTGGGCGCGCTTCCGCGCCATCGCCGACAAGGTCGGTGCCTACCTGTTCGTCGACATGGCCCACGTCGCCGGCCTGGTTGCTGCTGGCGTCTATCCCAGCCCGCTGGAACACGCGCACGTGGTCACCTCGACCACCCACAAGACCCTGCGCGGCCCGCGTGGCGGCATCATCGTCGCCAAGGGCGCCGACGAAGACTTGGTCAAGAAGCTGCAGTCGATCGTGTTCCCGGGCATCCAGGGCGGTCCGCTGATGCACGTCATCGCCGGCAAGGCCGTGGCCTTCAAGGAAGCGCTGGAACCGGGCTTCAAGGCCTACCAGCAGCAGGTGGTGAAGAACGCCCAGGCGATGGCCAACACGCTGATCGCGCGCGGCTACAAGATCGTCTCCGGCGGCACCCAGAACCACCTGATGCTGGTCGACATGATCGGCAAGGACGTGTCCGGCAAGGACGCGGAAGCCGCGCTGGGCAAGGCCCACATCACCGTCAACAAGAACTCGGTGCCGAACGATCCGCGTTCGCCGTTCGTGACCTCGGGCCTGCGCCTGGGCACCCCGGCGGTGACCACCCGTGGTTACGTCGAACAGGATTGCGTGGACCTGGCCAACTGGATCGCCGACGTGCTCGACGCACCGAACGATGACGCCGTCATCGCCCGCGTGCGCGACGCCGTCAGCGCGCAGTGCCGCAAGTACCCGGTCTACGGCTGATCGCAGCAGGGGTCGGATCGAAGCAGGGGTCGGATCCCTTCCCGCAGGGAAGGGCTCTGACCCCGGTATCGGAGCAACCGCGCATGGATGAGCGCCACCTCAAGTACCTCTACGCCGCGCTGGCGGTGCTGTTCGGCCTGCCCAGCCTGGCGATGGGCGGCGCGGCGGCGACGATGCTGTTGCTGATGGGGCTGGGCCAGTTTGGTCATGGCACGCTGGTCTCGGTAACGGTGATGCCGCTGTGGGGCCTGGCCGGCATTGCCGGCTGCCTGGCCTGGTTGTGGCTGAGCGCGGGTTTTCTGTTGCAGGGGCGTGCCGGGCTGCACGTGCACCGCCTCTGGTGGTGGATGCTGCTGGCGGGCGGTCTCGCCGCCTTGCCCCCGCTGGGGCTGGCGCTGTGGTGGGGCATCGCCGTGCACGGCGAAGGCCTCGGCTTGTTGCTGCTGGGCCCGTCGATGCTGGTGCCGGCTGCGATGCTGGTGTGGATCAAACGCTGCGGATGATGCGGCCCAGGGAAGGAAACCGAACGCATGGATGAGCGTCTGCACAAACGCTGGATGGCCATTGCCGGCCTATTGGTGGGCCTGCCCACGGTGGCCGCCGGAGGCACGGGTGCCGTGCTGGGTCTGATGGTCGTATGGGATGGCAAGTACCTGACCGGTGACGAGTACAGGATCCTGCTGCTGTGGTCGTCGGCCGGGATCATCGGCCTGCTGTCGTGGTTGTGGCTGAGCGGCCTGTTCCTGTGGCGCGGTGTTACCGGCCTGCGCCAATCGCCGGTTGTCGCCTGGATAGGCCTGGCGCTGGGAAGCCTGGCCGCGCTGGGCGTGGTCGCCGCCACGCTGTACTTCACCTTCAAGCGCGGGGAGATCTCGACCCTGGCCTTCTTCGGGTTCGGCCCGCCGCTGTTGGTGATGGCAGGGCATCTGGCGTGGCTGCGTTGGGCGCGCGCGGCCTCGGCGCCGCCGGCACCCGGTTGAACGCGCAGCGCTGACCGCGCTGGCGGTTCTGTTCGGCCGAAATGCAGGCACTTCCGCGCAGACAGCATTTGCTGCGGGGCCCTTTCTCAGGTACCTTTGCGACGCTGCCATGACCGTGGCAATAGGTACTTTCCTGAGCCAGGCGTTCCATGCACTGCCCCTTCTGCCAACATGCCGATACCCGGGTCATCGACTCGCGCGTCTCCGAAGACGGCGCGACGATCCGTCGTCGGCGTGAATGCGAAGCCTGTGGCGAGCGCTTCAGCACCATGGAAACGGTGGAGTTGAAACTGCCCGCCATCGTCAAGAGCGATGGCACCCGTGAAGCATTCGACCAGCGAAAGGTCCGCGCTGGCTTCGACCGCGCGCTGCAGAAGCGTGCGGTGGCCGAAGACAAGATCGAAGCGGCGGTACGCGCCGTGGTCCACCAGCTGCGCATCAGCGGCGAGCGCGAAGTGCCCTCGATCAAGGTCGGCGAGTTCGTCATGAACGAACTGCGCAAGCTCGACCATGTCGGCTATGTGCGCTTCGCGTCGGTCTACCGCAGCTTCGAGGACGTGGCCGATTTCCGCGAGGAGATCGAGAAGCTGGAGCGCGACCTGCCATCCAGTACCGAACAGCTGCAGCTGCTGGGCGACGTGATCGCCCTGACCAAGAAGAAGAAGGGCTGACGCCCCGGTAGATGCCAACCTTGGTTGGCACAGATATCTGCTTCGGTGGGTGCCAACCTTGGTTGGCACAGTGGCGCCCATCCACGCATGGCGTGGATCTACACCGCCACCAACGGCGCTACCATGGCCGCATGACCGCCCCGTTCTCCGTTCTCGACCACCTGCACATGGCCAACGCACTGCGTCTGGCCGAGCGTGCCGCCTACACCACCCGCCCCAACCCGATGGTCGGCTGCGTGATCGCCCACGGCGAACGCGTGGTCGGGCAGGGCTGGCACCAGCGTGCCGGTGGACCGCACGCCGAAGTGTTCGCGCTGCGCGAGGCAGGAAGCGAGGCGCGCGGTGCCACCGCCTACGTCACCCTGGAGCCTTGTGCGCACTACGGGCGCACACCGCCGTGTGCGCTGGCCTTGATCGAAGCGGGTGTGTCGCGCGTCGTTGCCGCGATGCGCGATCCGTTCCCGAAGGTCGATGGGGGTGGCTTCGATCTGCTGCGCAATGCCGGCATCGAAGTCGCTGAAGGGCTGATGGCGACGCAGGCACGTGAGCTCAACAAGGGCTTCCTGTCGCGTGTGGAGCGCAACCGGCCGTGGCTGCGGGTGAAGCTGGCGGTCAGCCTCGACGGTCGCACCGCGATGGCCGATGGTAGCTCCAAGTGGATCACCGGCCCGGCCGCGCGCGAAGACGTGCAGCACTGGCGCGCGCGCGCAGGTGCGATCCTGACCGGCGCCGAAACCGTGCTGGCCGACGATCCGATGCTGACCGTGCGCCTGGCGGACACCGAGGTGATGCCGCCACTGCGCGTGGTGCTCGATTCGCGCCTGCGTTCGCTCGAATGCAGCCGCGTGCGCGAGGGCGGGGCACCGACGCTGTACCTGCACGATGCTGCAGTGAGTGCACCGGATGCGGCCGATGCCGAATTCGCCAGCGTGCCCAGTGTTGACGGCCGTCTCGATCTTGGCGCGGTGTTGGCACTGCTGGCCGAACGCGGCATCAACGAGGTGCATACCGAAGCCGGCGCGACGCTGGCCGGTGCCTTGCTGCACGGCGGCTGGGTGGACGAACTGCTGCTGTATCAGGCGCCCACGCTGCTGGGCGATACCGGTCGCCCGCTGCTGGCTGGCCTCGGCATCGATGCCATGGACCAGCAGCGCCGCCTGCGCGTGGTTGACCAGCGTCAGGTCGGTGAGGACATCAGGCTGCTGCTGCGCCCGTGAGGGAATGACGCGAAGCAGGGGCGATGCCCTTGTCGTCAGGCTTCCTCGTCGTCTTCTTCGCCGACGGGGCACTGGCCCTTCCACTGCTGCTTCCACAGCCCATGCAGGTTGCGGCAGTACGCGCGCAGTGCCTCGCCCGGCAGTTTCCTCGCCTTCAATCGCAGCTGGTGACGGGTAAAACCGTCGTCGTACTCATGCGGCAATACCAGCACTGCGCACTGATCGTGATACATCAGGAACGCGTGGCAGTCGTCGTCTTCGCTCATCCACGCATCCAGCTGCCTGTCGCTCAGCAGGGTTGACTCGAAGGCAACCGCTGGGATGACCGAGAAGGTCGTAATCCTGGACTTGGGAGCTTTGGCTTGCCCGCACGCCACAAGCGCCAGCAGCGTCAGCAACATGACCATGGTCGACGTCGTGCGGTGTTTCATGCGGTTGCCCCGATGGAAGAGGGCAACAGCATTGACCATGCAGGCCACGCAGGGCCATGCAACGGTTCTGAAAGTGCGGCCGCCCTCGTCGTCGGCGACAATGAGCCGAGCGTGGGCTCGGCTCTACACGAGGCTCACGCGCACTCGTCGGTCCACATCATCTCGGCGATCGGGCGCAGCGCCTTGCATTCCTGCGTCATCTCATCGGCAGACTGCACCTGGGCCTTGGCCTTCAGTTCCTCGGCCATGGCGTCCACGCCGCTGATCTGGTCCGGTGCGACCTTCGCCACGCAGGCACGATGCTGCTGCAGCAACAGGTCGCAGCCCGGTACGCCGGTCACCTTCGGCGCGTTGGCCGCCTGCGCGTCCTGCATCCAGTCCTCGAACGGTGCCAGCGCACCGGCCACGGTGCCCACCAGGTCATCGAAGTTGCCGCTGTACCAGTAGCCGTTGTCCTTGGCCGGGTACAGGGTGAAGGTGCCGATGACCGGCACGCGCGCGCCACTCTGCAGCGCCTGCGTGTAGGCATCGGTGAACTGCTTGCGCGAGGCCGGGCTAGCGTGGGATGCAAGGCTGGCGGCGAACAGCGGGCGCACCTTGCCCAGGTCGGGCAGCTGGCAGCTGTAGGTGATCCGCGCCAGCTTCTGGTCTTCAACGTATTCGTTGTCTTCGATCACGCTCTTGGTCGCGCGGCACTTCGAATCACGCAGCGCTTTGGCATACAGCGCTTCGGTGGCTGCAGCGTCTACCTTGGCGCCGGTGCTGGCCAGTACGGTCTGCCAGGGTTCGGCCAATGCCTTGGCCAGCGCACCCGGGTTCGGGGTCACAGCGTCCTGGCCTTCGAATGCCGGTTTCAGTGCGTCGTTGAGCGCGCGCGTGGCGGTCGCGTCGTCTTCCAGCAGGGTGCGTGCATACAGGTCGAACGCCTGTTCGGGCGACAGCGTGGCCGGGGCGGCCGTGGCGATCAGCGGGGCGCACAGCAGCATGCTGGCCAGCAGAGTACGGGTGGGGGTCTTCATGACGGTGTTTTCCTGTTCCAGAGGCGCGCAAGCCTAGCGCATCTGCGTGGACTTTCGATGGCGCGATGGGGTCACGAGGTCGTGTATGCCGGCCAAAAAAACGGGCCCCTTGCGGGGCCCGTTCGATCGCACGACGAGGAGCGATCGCTGGATCAGAAGCTGGCGCGGACGCCGGCCGAGTACTGGGTGACGTCGCGGTAGCCGGAGATCTCGCCCACCAGACCCCAGGTCCTGGTGAAGTTGATCTGGCCACCGAGGGTGCCGACCCAGGTGCCCTTGTAGTTGTTGCCGCCGTCCATGTAACCGGCCTTGGCCCAGGCTTCGGTCATGCGCGACGGCTTGCCGCGGATGCCCATGGTGGCGCGGGCCAGGTTGGTATGGTCCTTGTAGCGGTCGCTGTAGCCGTCATAACGATCGGTCAGCTCGGCGTTCTGGCGCACCCAGGCGATGTCGGCGGTGAAGTCGACGCGGTCGGTCCACGGCATGTGGTAGCCGATGCCCAGCTCCGGCTGATTCAGTTCAACCTTCAGCGAACCGTCGCTGTAGTGATAGGTCTTGCTGGTGCGCGACCAGCCACCGAACACGTAGACCTGTTCGGCGATGGCCACAGAGCCACGCAGGTAGCCGCCGTCGACCTTCGGGTCGTCCAGTGCGTTGTCGTCAACCTTGACCTGCGTCCAACCGCCTTCAACGTAGGTGTAGCTCAGGGCGTCGGCCGAAGCCGAGAGCGGGGCGGCGGCCAGCAGGGCGGCCACGATCAGCATCTTGCGCATGGGAATTCCTGTGAATTTCAGTCCTTTGGCGGGCATGCCCAGCGGGCTGCCCGTGGCGACCTCATGTCGTCCGGGGCAGAATTTTAATGAAAGTTTTACAAATTGCGAGCGACGGCCGTCACAGCTGTGGCATCCGACCCCGTTCAGCACGGGCTGGTACACTAGCCACGCCGGTTCGCCGGTACACAAACGTCTTCAGGGCGGGGTGCAATTCCCCACCGGCGGTAGGTGCGCAAGCACGAGCCCGCGAGCGCCCCGGCCCACGGCCGGGGGTCAGCAGATCCGGTCCAATGCCGGAGCCGACGGTCATAGTCCGGATGAAAGAAGACGGTGCCACAGGGCTCATGCCCTGCGTGCGCCTGTTTGCCTTGCGGCGTTTTTCGCTCACTTTTCGCGGAGAACGTTACTTGTTTACTGGAATCATCGAAGGCGTCGGCCGTCTGGCCGCACGCGAATCCATCGGCGGCGATGTCCGCTTCACCTTCAATGTCGGGACTCTGCCGTTCGACAACGTGCAGATGGGCGAGAGCATTGCCATCAACGGCGTCTGCCTCACCGTCATCGCATTCGACGCCAGCAGCTTCCAGGCCGATGCCTCCACCGAGACCCTGGGCCTGACCACGCTGGGCCAGCTGGGCGAGGGTGCGGTCATCAACCTGGAACGCGCCATGCGCCCGACCGACCGCCTCGGCGGCCATCTGGTCAGCGGCCACGTCGACGGCCTCGGCCAGGTGCTGTCCATCCACGAAGACGCGCGTGCCCAGCGTTGGCGTTTCGCAGCTCCGGCCTCGCTGCGCCGCTACATCGCCAAGAAGGGCTCGATCTGCGTGGACGGCGTCAGCCTCACCGTCAACGAAGTGGACGATGAAGGTTTTGAAGTCGCCCTGATCCCGCACACGGTGGCCAACACCGCCTTCTCCGCCGCAGGCGTGGGCAGTGCGGTCAACCTTGAAATCGACCTGGTGGCCCGATACGTGGAGCGCCTGATCAGTGTGCCGGCCAACTGTCAGCACCCGCATGGAGATGCAGCATGAATTTCGCCCCGATTCCGGAGATCCTGGAAGACATCCGCCTGGGCCGCATGGTCGTCATCGTCGATGACGAAGACCGCGAGAACGAAGGCGACCTCATCATGGCCGCCGAGCTGGTCAAGGCCAGCGACATCAACTTCATGGTCACCCATGGCCGTGGCCTGGTGTGCCTGCCGCTGAACCGCACCCGCGCCGCCGATCTCGGCCTGGCGCCGATGGTGCAGGCCAATACCGCGCAGTTCCAGACCAATTTCACGGTCAGCATCGAGGCCGCCGAGGGCGTCACCACCGGCATCTCGGCGCATGACCGCGCGCACACCATCCGTACCGCGGTGAAGCCCAACGCCAAGCCGTCGGACCTGCACCAGCCGGGCCACATCTTCCCGCTGATCGCCCAGCCGGGCGGCGTGCTGACCCGCGCCGGCCACACCGAGGCGGCCGTGGACATGGCCATGCTGGCCGGGCTGGAACCGGCCGGCGTGCTGGTGGAGATCCTGAACCCGGATGGCAGCATGGCACGCCGCCCGGAACTGGAAGTGTTCGCCCGCGAGCACGGTCTGAAGATGGGCTCCATCGCCGACCTGATCGCCTACCGCCTGGCCACCGAAAAGACCGTCGAGCGTGTGGACGAGCGCGAGATCGAGACCGAGTTCGGCCCGTTCAAGCTGGTCACCTACCGCGACCGCATCGCCCACGACGTGCATTTCGCCCTGGTGCGCGGCACCCCGGATGCCGAAACGCCGACCCTGGTGCGCGTGCAGGTGGAAAACCCGCTGGCCGACCTGCTGCACTGGCGCCGCGATGACTTCGGCGTGGCTGCCACCGATGCCCTGCGCGCGATCGATGCCGAAGGCGCCGGCGCGATGGTGGTGCTGTCGGCCCCGCGCGACGGCGAGGCCCTGCTGGCCCGCCTGCGGCAGCAGCCGGCGCCGGTGGTACCGGGCAAGGACAAGGACGTGAGCCAGTGGCGCCGCAATGGTGCTGGCGCACAGATCCTGTCCGACCTGGGCCTGGGCAAGCTGCGCGTACTGGGCACCCCGCGCCGCCAGATCGGCCTGGCCGGCTACGGCCTGGAAGTGGTGGAGACGGTGACCCTGTAATGGGTAGTGCCGGGGGCGCGCGCGCCGCCCCCCCCCCCCCCCCCCCCCCCCCCGGGGGGGGGCCCCCCCCCCCCCCCGGGGGGGGGGCCCCCCCCCCGCCCCCCCCCCCCCGGGCCCCC
The DNA here is from genome assembly GCF_036320065.1 of Stenotrophomonas sp. SMYL8. Classification (NCBI taxonomy): domain Bacteria; kingdom Pseudomonadati; phylum Pseudomonadota; class Gammaproteobacteria; order Lysobacterales; family Lysobacteraceae; genus Stenotrophomonas; species Stenotrophomonas sp. SMYL8. Next base: position 55,690 of record NZ_JAWIRR010000012.1, on the reverse strand, counting down.
ATCGGCCACGGCCGGGGCCCATCCACGCTAGAATTACCCCCTTATCGAGTCCCCCCAAGCCGCATATGAGCCACTTCGAAGGCGATCTTCGCACTCCCGAATCGGCGCGCTTCGCCATCCTGGCCAGCCGCTGGAACGCCCGCATCACCGACACGCTGGTCGCTGGCGCCCGCCAGAGCCTGGCTGGCAACGGCATCACCGAAGCCAACATTGACGTGATCCGCGTGCCGGGTGCCTGGGAACTGCCGCTGGTGGCCGCGCGCCTGGCCGCCGCCCACGAACACGCCGCCATCCTTACCCTGGGCTGCGTGATCCGTGGCGATACCCGCCACTACGAGCACGTGGCCGATCGCTGCGCCGAAGGCCTGATGCGCGTGCAGCTGGACTTCGGCGTGCCGGTGCTGAACGGCGTGCTGGCGGTGGAACGCGTTGAAGACGCCGAGGCCCGCGCAGGCGGCAGCCACGGCAACAAGGGCGAGGAAGTCGCACTCGCCGCATTGGAAATGGTCAATCTTCTGGAGCAGCTGCCATGAACAAGAACACCCAGGGCAAGCCCTCCGGTAAACCCGTCCGCCGTGATGGCGTCGATCCGGTGCTGCGCTCGCGCGCGCGCCGTCGTGCTGTGCAGGCCATCTACGCCTGGCAGATCTCCGGCGGCAACGCCCAGTCGCTGATCGCCCAGTTCGCCCACGAGCAGGCCCGCGAAATCGCCGACCTGGCGTACTTCGAGGCGCTGCTGCACGGCGTGCTCGACAACCGCCGCGACATCGACGAAGCGCTCGGCCCGTACCTGGACCGTGGCATCGAAGAAGTGGACGCGATCGAACGCGCGGTGCTGCGCCTGGCGGCGTACGAGCTGCGCTACCGCTTGGACGTGCCGTACCGCGTGGTGATCAACGAAGCCATCGAATCGGCCAAGCGCTTCGGTTCCGAGCATGGCCATACCTACGTCAACGGCGTGCTGGATCGTGCCGCCGTGGAATGGCGGAAGGTCGAATCGGGTCACTGACCCACCTGTGGTAGTGCCGGGGGGGGGGCGGGGGCGGGCGGGGTAGAGGTGTTGGACCGCACGGGCGCGCACGACCGCCCCCCCCGCCGCGCTGGGCGCCGGGCCGGGCGCGGGGGGGGGGGGGGGGGCGGGGGCGCCCCCCCCCCCCCCCGCCACTACCGCCCACCGCGCACCGCGCGGCACGTACAACAGCGGGAACGCCCCATGTCCCTGGCCGAATTCGCCCTCATTGACCGCATCCGCGCCCGTACCCTCGAGCGCGACGACATCCTGCTCGGCATCGGCGACGACGCTGCGCTGCTGCAGCCGCGTGCCAATGAGCAACTGGTGGTCACTGCCGACACGCTCAACAGCGGCGTGCACTTCCCGGTGGAAACCCCGGCCTTCGACATCGGCTGGAAGACCCTGGCGGTCAACCTGTCGGACCTGGCTGCGATGGGCGCGCGCCCGGCGTGGTGCACGCTGGCGTTGTCGCTGCCGGAAGCCTCCGAAGACTGGATCGATGCGTTCGCCGATGGCTTCTTCGCCCTGGCCGATCAGCACGACATTGCGTTGATCGGCGGTGACACCACGCGCGGTCCGTTGTCGCTGTCGGTGACCGCGATGGGCCAGGTGGGACGTGGCCAGGCGCTGCGTCGCGACCGCGCGCAGGCGGGCGATGACATCTGGGTAAGCGGCACGCTCGGCGATGCCGCCGGTGCGCTGCGCCTATGGCAGCAAGCTGCGCTGAGCATCGCCACCGCCACGCTGCTGGCCGACTACGAAAGCCTGCGCCTGCGCCTGCTGCGGCCGACGCCGCGTGTGACCCTGGGCCTGCGCCTGCGTGCGTTCGCGCACGCGGCGGTGGATGTGTCCGATGGCCTGCTGGCCGATCTGGGTCACATCACCAGGCGCAGCAACGTGGCTGCACATGTCGATGCCGATTCGTTGCCGATCTCGCGCGCGCTGCGCGAGCTGCTCAGCCGCGATGGCGCCCGCGACTGCGCACTGCGCGGTGGCGACGACTACGAACTGTGCTTCACCGCCGCCGCCGACCAGCGCGACGCGCTGCACTACCTGGCCGAATCGCTGGACGTGCCGCTCACCCGCATCGGTCGCATTGCCGAAGGGCAGGGCGTGCATGTGGATGGCGAAGCCGCCGACGGCGGATACCAGCACTTCGTCTGATTGATGACGCCGGGCATGGCCCGGCGCTGCCACGCGACTGAAACCGCCGGGCATGACCGGGTGCTGCCGTATCGGTGCGCGGTTGCTGGATGACATCGACGCTGCAGAGCCGAGCCTACGCTCGGCTCACGCGCGAAGCGCGGCTTTCATCGCGATGTGCCCCATGGCAGCCGAGCATGGGCTCGGCTCTGCAGATGTCGCTAAGCTGCCTGCAACTGCACACCCAGTACTCAGTCAGCCTGCGGCTGCCTGCCGCGACGCTGCTGCAGGCAGGACTCACACGTGACCGTTGCCAGCGACCGCGCATCGTTGACCGCTGCCAGGGCCTGCTCCAGGATCGGCGCGAGGTCATGTGGCAGGCGCGCAGCGGCTTCGCCAAGAGTGGTGATGACATGGGGATAGAGAGGCTTGTACATCTCGGCATCCTTGTTCGCAGGGCGTGGGCGCTGTTGCTTCGACCCAACCCGTTCGGCGGTTGCCAACGGCTCACAGAGAGGCCGATGGTGCTGTCACTGCAGGCTCGCTGGACCAGGCAGCTGGCGCTCACGGCGGGCGCGGGTCAGAGCTGTGTGGTGCTGTTGGCGATATGTTCCTGGCAAAGGAGCAGTTTTCCCATGCAACAAGTTGCAAAGCACACTGGACACCGGATGGAGCTTCAGTTGACGGCTGGCAGCGTGAAGGTCCGTAGCGGGTACAGTGCGACGCCTCCAGCTGGGGAGGGCTCCTGCGGGTCGTCGTCAACACATTGGCAGTGGCACTACACCGGCGGCAGCACCTTGCCGGGGTTGAGGATGCCGCCCGGGTCCAGCGCGGCCTTGATCGCTCGCATCGTCGCCAGCGTTTCTGCGGTGAAGGCCTTCGCCATGAAATCTCGCTTGGCCAGGCCAATGCCGTGTTCTCCCGACAGCGTGCCGCCCAACGCCAGCGTCAGCTCGAAGATCTTTGGCAGCGCGGCGTGCGCGCGCGCGTTCTCGTCGGCATCATCCGGGTGGTAGAGGATGTTGACGTGCAGGTTGCCGTTGCCGGCATGGCCGAAGGTGACGATGGTCAACGTGTACTCGCGTGCCAGCGCCTGTACCCCGGCGACCAGATCCGGAATGCGCGATACCGGTACCACCACATCCTCATTGATCTTGCCCGGCGCAACGCTGCGCAGCGCGGGCGACAGCGCCTTGCGTGCGGCCCACAGCTGATCGCGTGCACGACCTTCCATCGCCACATCCAGTTCGATCATGCCGTCGCCTTCAGCGGCGCTGGCCAGTGCCTGCAGCAGGTAGGGCAGGGTGTCGTGGTCACCATCGGCTTCGACCAGCAGCATCGCACCAGCCTCCGGCACGTCGGCACCATTCAGCCGCAGCAGCTCCAGGCTGCGTGCGTCCATGAACTCCAGACGGGTGGGTACCACCGGCTGCGACATCAACCGCGACACGGCGGCCGCAGCAGCATCGGCATCGCGGTACAGCACACGCAGGCCGGCCTGGCTGACTGGCAACGGGGTCAGTTTGAGCGTGGCTTCTACGATCAGTGCCAGCGTGCCTTCGCTGCCCACCAGCAGATGCGTGAGGTCATAGCCGGTGGCGTCCTTGGTGTAGGCACCGCCGCAGCGGATCACGTCGCCGGTGCCGGTAACGGCAACCAGGCCCAGCACGTTGTCGCGGCTGGTGCCGTACTTCACCGCGCGCGGGCCGCCGGCATTGCAGGCCAGGTTGCCGCCGATGCTGCAGATCTCGGCGCTGGATGGATCCGGCGCCCAGAACAGGCCATGCGGGGCCAGCGCCTGCTGCAGGGCGCCGTTGAGCACGCCCGGTTGCACCACCGCGCAACGGTCACCGGCGCGGATCTCGACGATGCGGTCCATGCGGGTGAACGACAGCACGATACTGCCGGGCAGCGGCACCGCCGCGCCGGTGGTGCCGGTACCAGCGCCACGTGCGACCAGGGCCACGCCATGCGCACGGCAGGCCCGCACCAAAGCCTGCACCTGTTCGATGTCGGCTGGCAGCGCCACCGCCGCCGGGCGCTGGTGACGCCATGAGTTGTCCTGCGCGTTCGCCTCCAGCGCGCCGTCATCCATGCGCCAGCCCTCCGCGCCCAGCAGGGCAGACAGTTCGGCAACCAGGGCAGCAGGCAGGGCAGGACTCATGACGGATCTCGTGGGGCAGCAGGAGCGGGTTGGATCAGTTTCCAGGCAACAACGGCGGTAGCCAGTGGCAGCCACACCCAGCGCAGTTCAGAGAGCAGGGTGGCCACGCCCCGCGCGCTGAAGAACTGCGGGGCGAAGGGTGAAACGCGGATGGGTCGCCACGGCGCGAAGAAGCGCTGCTCACTCCATGGCCAGGCCAGGGCGACACCGAGGCCGCCGGAGGTCATCGCATCCAGCAACGGATGGCTGGCGGCGCAGACGAAGACGAACACCGCCGCTTGGAGGGTCGATGCCACCGTTGGCCCTGCCTTGGTAGGTGCCAACCTTGGTTGGCACGAAACCGCCGACCAAGGTCGGCCACTACCAGAGCGTGCCATTGCCTCTTCGGTAGGTGCCAACCTTGGTTGGCACAGAAGCGCCGACCAAAGTCGGCCTCTACCAGAGCGGACGGTAACCATCAGCAGTCATCCAGCCGGAACGCATCACGCAGCCACCGCAGCTGCGGCGGTTCACCGCTGGCTTCAACCACATCAAAACGGCAGGGTGCATTGGCCAGCGCCGGGTTGTCCTGCAGGTACAGCTGCGCGGCATGGGCCAGGCGGCGGCATTTGCGCGCATCGACCGAGGCGGCGCCGCCACCGAAATCGGAACGCGCGCGATAGCGCACTTCCACGAACACCACGGTGCCAGCGTCGTCCATCACCAGGTCCAGTTCACCGCCGCGATAGCGCACGTTGCGCGCACGCGGCTGCAGTCCGGCCTGTTGCAGATGCAGCTCGGCGGCGGCTTCCACCGCCGAGCCACGTTGGCTGCGCTCAGCGACCACCGACGATCGGCATCGGCCGGCCGCCATTGAAGGTGGACCATGCCGGCTGGCGCAGGATGTTGCCGTTGCTGTCCAGGAACAGGGTGCCGGTGGCACCGTCCAGGCCGCCCTCGTTGGACAGCTTGTCCAGATAGGCGGTGATCTTCCAGGCATCGGCACCGAAAGCGAACAGGCGGCCAGCGGCGCCGCGAGCGCTGGGCAGCGCGCTGGCCACCTGGCTGGCCGACGGCAGGCCGGACACGCTGCGCACATTCCAGGCTTCGTTCGGGTAGACGATGCCGTCCAGCGCCACGTCTTCTTCCACCTTGCCGCTGCCGACGGTCAGCTGCGAGGTGCCGACGCGGGTCGCGCCACCGGCACCGGCCAACGCCAGCTGCGGCGCCAGCAACCGGGCCTGCGGGGCGCGCACGGCGAGGAACACGGCATCGACCTGACCGGCATTGCGCACCTGCGCGCCGACATCGCCGACGGCTTCGCTGACATTGACCGTGGCCACCACCTGGCCGCCGCGCTGAGCGAAGCGCTGGGCAAAGGCGGCGGCGGAACGGCGGCCGGTGTCGTCGTTGCTGCTGATCACCAGCGCGCGGTTGCGCTCGCGGCCACGCAGGTACTCGGCGGCGACGATGCCGTCGTCTTCCGGTGCCAGCGAGAAACCAGCGCTGCCGGCCGGCGGTGCATCCTTGCCGCGGTTCAGGGCCAGCACCGGTACCTGCAGCTGCTGGCGGCCGTACACGGCGTCCACTTCGTCGCGGCCCAGCGGGCCGACCACGAAGTCGGCACCGGAGGCGACGGCCTTGTCGTAGGCGGCGAGGGCACCAGCCGGGGTGCCAGCGGTGTCGAAGAAATTGATGTCCGGGCGGCGACGGCTTTCACCGTAGTAGGCGCTCAACAGGCCATCGCGCACCGGCTGCGCGGCGGTGGCCAGGCGGCCGCTGAGCGGCAGCAGCACGGCCAGCTTGGCCGGCGGCCGGTAACCGTCGCTCATCGCCGGCGGACGCTTGCTGGTATCAAACTGGGCCGCGCCATCGCGGTCGAACGGGCGCGGCAGCGGCAGGCCGCGCGCGATCAGCGCACGGCCGGCGAAGTTGTACAGAGGATCGTTGGCCGGCAGGGCAGCGGCACGGCTGCGCAAAGTGGCGTCGTCGAGGGTACCGAGCAGGCCGGCGATGGCGGCCTGGTTCTCGCTGCGCGCACTGCCGGTCAGGCTGGCATGGGCGCGTGCACGTTCGGTGGCGGCGCCGAAGGCATCGCCGGTGCCCTGCAGCGCGTTGGCGCGGGCCAGATACCAGCGCGTACGCAGCGCCGGCAGCACGTTGTCGCCGTGGTCCTTCAGCAGGGCCAGGGCCTGCGCCGGCTGCTTGTCGGCCAGTGCCAGCTCGGCACCGGTCAGCTGGTAGCGCTGCAGGCTGGCGCCGGACAGCTGGCGGGCGGTGAGCTGGCCCAGCAGGCTGCGCGCGCGCGCACTGTCACCGGCCAGGTGCCAGGCCCAGGCCGCGTCGGCCAGCGCATTGCTGCGAGCGCCGCCGCGCAGGGTGGCGGCCAGGCCTTCCAGCTGCAGCGCGGCGTCGCGCGGCTTGCCCTGTTCGATCAGCGCCAGCGCCTGGCTCTGGGCCGGCGAATCGGGCGTGCTGGTCAGGCTGGTGGTGGCGCAACCGGCCAGCAGCATCAGCGACAGCGACAGGGCGGAGATCCGTGCGGCGGGCTTGTTCATGATCGGGTCCATGCGATGAGGGCAGCGGCCTTGGCCGGGTACACGCTACGATTCTACCCTTGCCCCGTGAGTACCGCTGAAATGACTGTGCCAACCCTGTACGTCGTCGCCACCCCGATCGGCAACCTGGCCGATCTGAGCCCGCGCGCGCAGGAGGTGCTGCGGTCGGTGGCGGCCATCTGTGCTGAAGACACCCGCCGCAGTGGCCAGCTGCTGTCCCATTTCGGCATCCAGCAGCCGTTGGTGGCCCTGCACGAACACAATGAAGAGACCCTGGCCCAGCGCCTGGTCTCGCGCCTGCAGGCCGGCGAATCGCTGGCGCTGGTCAGTGATGCCGGCACCCCGCTGGTCAGTGATCCCGGTTTCCGCCTGGTGCGTGCTGCGCGCGCGGCGGGCATCAAGGTCAGCCCGATTCCCGGCGCCTGTGCTGCCATCGCCGCGCTGAGCGTGGCCGGCCTGCCCAGCGACCGTTTCAGTTTCGAGGGTTTCCTGCCGGCCAAGGCCAGCGGCCGCCGCGACCGCCTGCAGGCGCTGGCCGGTGAAGTACGCACCATGGTGTTCTACGAATCCTCGCACCGCATCGCCGAATCGCTGGCCGACATGGCGGCGATCTTCGGCGGTGAGCGCCCGGCGGTGCTGGCCCGCGAGCTGACCAAGCTGTTCGAGACCGTGCTCGATGGTGACCTGGCCGGCCTGCTGGCGAAGGTGGAAGCCGACGAGAACCAGCGCAAGGGCGAGTTCGTGGTGATGGTGCAGGGCGCGGGTGATGACGAAGAAGCGCAACTGGCGCATGGCCGTCGCGTCTACGCCAAGCTGAGCGAGCATCTGCCGCCGTCGACTGCCGCCAAACTGGCTGCCGAGCTGACCGGCGCACCGCGCAAGGCGTTGTACGGCAGTTGATGGATCGTGCGGACCAAGGTCCGCACCCACCAACGCGGAATCCGCACCCTCCAGAGCAGCGGAGTCGGTAGATCCACGCCATGCGTGGATGGATGAACCGGACGCTGCGATCAGCACGGCAGGAAGGGCGTGCGTAGGCTAGAATGTGCACTGGCGGAGCCGGCTAGACAGTCGCGTCATCCCTTCGGGGGTGCCGAGGAAAGTCCGGGCTCCATAGGGCAAGGTGCCAGGTAACGCCTGGGCGGCGCAAGCCGACGGAAAGTGCAACAGAAAGATACCGCCTACGTCTTCTTCGGAAGGCCGGTAAGGGTGAAATGGTGCGGTAAGAGCGCACCGCGAGTCTGGCAACAGACCGGCACGGCAAACCCCACCTGGAGCAAGACCAAATAGGGATCCTTTGGCGCGGCCCGCGTTGGATCCGGGTAGGTTGCTTGAGCGTTGCGGTGACGTAACGCCTAGAGGAATGACTGTCCACGACAGAACCCGGCTTATCGGCCGGCTCCGCCTCCTTCTTCCATATGCGTGAACCGCGCATCGGTAGTGCCGGCCGCTGGTCGGCAGCGTCACGATGCCTGCAGGGCGGACAGAGTGCCGGCCAGCGGCCGGCACTACCTCGACGCCGCGTGTTCCTCAACCCGGCGTGCGGTACTGCCCGGCGGAGATGAACTGCGAGAAGCGCTCGCACCACACCACGACCGTGGTGTAGTCGTCCACGTTGACGTCATCGGGTACATCGACCAGGAAGCGGTTGAAGGTCTTCACTTCACCGATGCGTTTCGCCTGTGCCTTGATCTTCAGGAAGTCGGCCTTGTTGTCGACGAAGTCGCGGACCAGGTACACCTTGTAATCCGGGCCCGGCCCCATCTTGCCGTCGAAGGCGACCTGGCGCGGGCTGACGCTGATTTTGCCTTCCGCCCAATGCACTGCATCGCTGCCCTTGAGGTCGCGGCGAAAGGTGGTGCGGTAGGGGGCATCAGTCATGGCGGCCTGCACCTGTGCGACCGGCGGGTCATCGGGGGCAATCAGGATCGGCAGGAAGTACACGCCCAAGCCGAAGCCAAGGCCGAGGGTGAGCAGGTGGGTGACGATCAGGATGAGGATGCGGCGCATGGGGCCTCCATGGGGGTTGCGGTCGATCGCGCGGCGGGGTGCCGGGCGCCACCACCCTGGGAGGTCAGGGGCGACATTTATAGACACAGTGCCGATTGCGAAAAGGGCACAGTGGGCGGACTGCGACGCCGGAGCCCCTGTGGCGTGGGCGGATCGCGGTCGCGGTTGGAAGCTGAATGACGTTTCGAGCCCGTTGCGATGACGACTGCCGTCGCGTGGATCGCGACAACGCGATGCCCGGTAGTGCCGGCCGCCGGCCGCCAGCTTCATGGCGCATCCAAAGATCCAGAGGTTGCCGGCCAGCGGCCGGCACTACCCTGCTGGAAAGGAATTCCCGCCAGCGGCCGGCACGACCCGGTCAGAAAATGACGTGACTCTGTCCGTTGGCTGCGCCCTGTGGGCCAAAGCGGCGCTCGTGGATCTGGCCGTGGCCGTCGGCGTCGATCAGCAGCACGGTGCTGGCGCGGGTGCCGTAGTCGTCGCCGCGGATGAAGGCGGGGCTCAGCCAGCGCTCGCGTTCCAGGCCGATGCCGGTGTCGGGCAGGTCGCTGTCGGCGGGGCGATGTTCGTCGGCCAGGGCGGCCCAGAGCGGGGTCAGGTCCGGGGTCAGATCCTTTTCGCTTTGCGAAAGGGATCTGACCCGGTCTTCCTGCAGCCAAGCTTCAAGGGCCGCCATCAGCCGCCGGGTCTTCGGCCAGGGCGCGTCCAGCGCACCGTTGGACATGCCATGCACGCCCGGGCCCAGGCTCTGCCGCTCGGCGGGGTGGTTGCCCAGAAACTCCAGGCTGTGGCCGTCGGCCAGCAACAGGTTGAACGGCGCGTAGGCGCCGGCCACCGTTGCCAACCGGTCGATATGCAAGGCGGCCGGGTCGCGGCCGCGCAGGAAGTCGGCCACCAGCGCGCCCCGTGAAGGACCGGTCTGGGAGGCCAGCGGATCACGCACATTGGTGACCACCGCCATCCGGCCTGCGGCACCGACGCCCGCCCAGCCGCCGCCGGAGCGCAGGTCGCGCCCCCCGATGACGGAGGTCTCATCTTGCCAGGGGGCCAGCGCCGCCGTCGGGCGGGCGTGGAACTCATCACGGTTGCCGGTCATCACCAGCCGCCAGCGCGGGTGGTGCATCCAGCCAAGAGCGAGCAGGCACATGGCCTCATTGTGCACGGTTTGCGCAGTCTGGCGCCGCTTCCAGCCCGTTTTGGATGAATGCGCGGCCGATGTTTCACGCGCTGTCCACAGCCCTGAACTTCCGTTCAATCTCAAAAATTGAGACGGATCAGCAACTTGTGGATAAGCCTTGAACAATTCTCTAAAGGTTGTTGCAAGCCATTGATGTGGCTGGCGATTTCCCCGCTGAAAAGTTGTTGACAACCCTTCGGCCGCTGCTAAGGTGGGCATCAGAGGGAAATCCGGGTGTTTTGTGGGTTTTCGTGGTTCAATGTTTCACCGGGCGAAGGATAGGTGCACGCGTCGTGTTCCAGGGCGAGACGGCCATCACAGTTGACGATAAAGGGCGCATGGCGGTTCCCACCGCTTACCGCGACCTCGTCGCGCGCGCCAGCAACAACCGTCTCGTGCTGACCTACAACCCGTTCGAAGCCGGCTGCCTGTGGCTGTATGCAGAGTCGGAATGGGAGCGGGTCCGCGACGACGTGATGTCCAAGCCCAACACCCAGCGCGTCGTGCGCCTGTTGCAGCAGAAGCTGGTCGGCTCGGCCGCCCATCTTGAGCTGGACGGCAACGGTCGCATCAGCATCCCCGCCAGCCACCGCGGTGCGGTGGGCATTGAGAAGAAGGCGGTATTGCTCGGTATGGGCGACAAGTTCGAATTGTGGAGCGAGCAGGCGCATCGGGCCCTGATCCAGCAGACATTGTCTGACGAGGATCTGGGTGATGGGTTGCTCGACCTGAAGTTGTGAGCCGGGGTGCCCGGATGCGCCCAGAAGCGCAGGCCGGTCACCTTCCGGTGTCGCAGTCGCCGGCGGTGCACCTGCCGGTCCTGTACACCCAGGTCCTTGAAGGCCTGAGGGTGATCGAAAACGGACGTTATCTGGATGGCACGTTCGGTCGTGGCGGTCATGCACGTGGCGTGCTCACCCAGCTCGGTCCCGAGGGGCGCCTGCTGGTCATGGACAAGGATCCGGAAGCCATCGCCGTAGCCGAGCGCGATTTCGCGCCGGACCCACGCGTGTCCATCTTCCGTGGCAGCTTCGCCCAGCTGCTGCAGTGGGATGCGACGGCTGAAGGCCTGGACGGCGTCCTGTTCGACCTGGGCGTGTCGTCGCCGCAGCTGGACGTGGCCGAACGTGGCTTCAGCTTCGGCAAGGACGGCCCGCTGGACATGCGCATGGATCCGGACAACGGTGAAAGCGCCGCACAATGGATCAACCGCGTTGAAGAACGCGAGATTGCCGACGTGCTGTGGACCTACGGCGAAGAGCGCCAGAGCCGCCGTATCGCGCGCGCCATCGTGGCCCGCCGCGAGAAGCAGCCGTTCTCCCGTACCGCCGAACTGGCCGAGTTGATCGCCTCGGTGATGCCGCGCGGAAAAGACAAGATCCACCCGGCTACGCGCAGCTTCCAGGCCATCCGCATCCACATCAACCGCGAGCTGGCCGACCTGGAAGCCGGGCTTGATGCGGCCGTGGAACGGCTGAAGCCCGGCGGCCGCCTGGCGATCATCAGCTTCCACTCGCTGGAAGACCGCATCGTCAAGCAGTACATGAACCGCCTGGCCAAGGCGCCGCCGGCCAACCGCCGCCTGCCCGAGGCGGAGGTGTTCGTACCGACGCTGGATCTGATCGGCGGTGCCATCAAGGCCACCGACGAGGAACTGGCGGCCAACCCGCGTGCCCGCAGCGCCGTGCTGCGCGTGGCCCAGAAGCGGGAGGCCGATGCATGAGCCGGCTGCTGCTGATCATCCTGTTGGCCTCGACCGTGGCCTCGGCGATCGGCGTCGTGTTCGTGCGTCACCGTCACCGGCAGACGTTCATCGAGCTGTCGCGCGCTGAGCGCAAGCGCGATGACATCAATCTGGAATTCGGCCGCCTGCAGCTGGAGCAGGCCACCCTGGCCGAAGCCAACCGTGTCGATCGCATCGCCCGCGAGAAGCTCGGCATGAAGTTCCCCGAGGCCGCCGACATCGTGGTGGTGCGCCCATGAGCAAGACCGGCCGCAACCGCCCCCGCAACGCCTTCAACCTGCGCCAGCGCCTGCGCTGGGTGGCGTTGGCGCTCGGCCTGTGTTCGGTGTCGCTGGTGGGCCGTGCGGCCTACGTGCAGATCATCAACAGCGACTTCTACCAGCGCCAGGGCGAGGCCCGCTACCTGCGCGAGCTGCCGATCAAGACCTCGCGCGGCATGATCACCGACCGCAACGGCGAGCCGCTGGCGGTGTCGACCCCGGTCGCCTCGATCTGGGTCAACCCGCAGGACCTGCTGCGTTCGCCCGAGCGCATCCCGGAACTGGCCCAGGCGGTCGGCATGTCGGTGGATGAGCTGAGCAGCCGACTGTCGCAGAAGTCGGACAAGGAATTCATGTACCTGCGCCGCCGGATCAATCCGGACGAGGCAGAGAAGGTGGTCGCGCTGAAGATTCCAGGCGTGGCCGCGCAGCGCGAGTTCCGCCGCTTCTACCCGCAGGGTGAGGCGATGGCGCACGTGCTGGGCTTCACCAACATCGACGACCGCGGCCAGGAAGGCCTGGAGCTGGCGTTCGACGAATGGTTGCGTGGCAAGGCCGGCGCCAAGCGGGTGATCCGCAACCGCAAGGGCGAGACCGTCGAAAGCGATCTGCTGCGCGCCGCCGAACCGGGCAAGGACCTGACCCTCAGCATCGACCGCCGCATCCAGTACCTGGCGTTCAAGGAACTGCGCAACGCGCTGGTGGCCAACAAGGCGGCCGGCGGTTCGATGGTGATCATGGACGTGACCACCGGCGAGATCCTGGCCATGGTCAACCTGCCGACCTACAACCCGAATTCGCTGACCGGCGCGCTGCCCGATGCGCGCCGTAACCGTGCGGTGACCGACCTGGTCGAGCCGGGTTCGACGATGAAGCCGCTGACCATCGCCACCGCATTGCAGGCCGGTGCGGTGACCAAGGACACCGTCATCGACACCAATCCGGGCTACATGCAGGTGGCGCGCTTCACCATCCGCGACGTGCCGCGCAACAACGGCGTGTTGAACGTGACTGGTGTGATCACCCGCAGTTCCAACATCGGCGCGGCCAAGGTCGCGGCGAAGATGCCGGACCAGGTGTTCTATGACGGCGTGCGCCGCTTCGGCTATGGCTCGGTGCCGCACAGCGGCTTTCCGGGTGAATCCGGTGGTGTGGTGCGGCGCCCGGCCAACTGGGACGGTGCCACCAAGACCACCATGTCCTACGGCTACGGCCTGAATGTGACCCCGCTGCAGATCGCCACCGCCTATTCGGCGCTGGCCAATGGCGGCAAATTGATCGCGCCGACCTTTGTCAAAGGCCAGCGCAACGAAGCGCATCAGATCATCGATGAGAGCGTCGCCAGGCAGGTGGTGGCGATGATGGAAACGGTTGTTACCCAAGGCGGCGCCAAGCAGGCGGCGGTGCTGGGTTACCGCGTGGCCGGCAAGACCGGTACCGCGCGCAAGACCGGCCCGGGTGGTTACGAGCGCGGCCATTACAACGCGCTGTTCGCCGGCGTGGTGCCGGCCACCAATCCGCGCTTCGCGACCGTCATCGTCATCAACGACCCGCAGGCCGGCAAGTTCTACGGCGGCCTGGTGTCGGCGCCGGTCTACCACAACGTGATGGAAGGCACCCTGCGCCTGATGGACGTGCCGCTGGACGACCTGCAGTCGTGGCTGGCCGCACAGCAGTCCGGCAAGGTCGGTCACTCGGCCTCGATCCTGCCCGCGCCGCCGGCCGAGGCCGCGCTGCCGGTGGATGCCGCCGCTGAATTCGACGCTGCGCTGCCCAGCGCGCAAGCCCAGACGCCGCCCGCTACGGGAGGCACGCAATGAGTCCTTCGATGTTGCTTTCGCAGTTGCTTCCGGATGTGGCCCTGGCGGGCCACGATCCCGTTCTGACCGGCCTGGTGCTGGACAGCCGCGCCGTGCGCCCCGGCAATGCCTTCGTCGCCATCGCCGGTTTCGGCGCGCATGGCCTGGGCTTTGTCGAGCAGGCCCGTGCGGCCGGCGCTGGCGCCATCCTGTTCGAACCGCCGGCACCGGTCGAACTGCCGGCACCGGACGATGCGATCGCTGTGCCGGGCCTGCGCGCGCGCATGGGTGCGATGGCCGACCAGTTCCATGGCGCACCGTCGCGGGCGATGGCGATGGTGGGCGTGACCGGCACCAACGGCAAGACCTCCACCGTGCAGCTGCTGGCCCAGGCCTGGCACCTGCTCGGAACGCCCAGTGGCAGTATCGGCACGTTGGGCGCCGGACTTTATGGTTCGGTTGAGCCGACCGGTTTCACTACGCCGCTGGTGCTGCAGATGCATGCGCTGCTGGCGCAGCTGCGTGATGCCGGTGCGCGCGCGGTAGCGATGGAAGTCAGCTCGCACGCGCTGGACCAGGGCCGCGTGGATGCGGTGCACTACGACGTGGCGGTGTTTACCAATCTCACCCGCGACCATCTGGACTACCACGGCGACATGGCCAGCTACGGCGCGGCCAAGGCACGGCTGTTCCATCGCCCGGGACTGAAGGCCGCGGTGATCAATCTTGACGACGCGTTCGGTCGCCAGCTGTTCGCCGGCCTCCCGGCGGGCGTGCAACCGATCGGCCTGAGCTCGCGCGGTGCCACCGATGCCAGCGTGCGCGCCGAGGCGCTTCAGCTGGACGGCCGTGGCATTGCCTTCGAACTGGTCATCGACGGCCAGCGCGCGGCGGTGCAGTCGCCGCTGCTGGGCCGCTTCAACGTGGACAACCTGCTGGCCGTGGCCGGCACCCTGCACGCGCAGGGTCAGCCGCTGCCGCGCATTGCCGAGGTGCTGTCGGCGCTGCAGCCGATCCGTGGCCGCATGAACCGCCTGGGCGGCGAAGACGGCCTGCCGACCGTGGTGGTCGATTACGCGCATACCCCGGACGCACTGGAACAGGCGCTGGACAGCCTGCACGGCCACCTGCAGGGCACGCTGTTCTGCGTGTTCGGCTGCGGTGGCGAGCGTGATACCGGCAAGCGCCCGCAGATGGCTGCGATCGCCGAGCGCCTGGCCAACCAGGTCATCGTTACCGACGACAACCCGCGTGGCGAAGACGGCGACGTGATCGTGGCCGACATCCTGGCCGGATTCACCGATGCCTCCGCCGTGACCGTGCAGCGCAGCCGCGCGCGTGCGATCGGCCTGGCGGTGAAGCGTGCCGGTGCCGGTGACATCATCCTGATCGCTGGCAAGGGCCACGAGCCGTACCAGGAAGTGAATGGCGTGCGCCATGACTTCGACGACACCGAAGTGGCCGCCGCTGCGTTGGCCGCCAAGGCCGGTGTGCTCAGCGCGCAGGCCGGGGAGGGCATCGCATGAAGCGCACTCTGCTTTCGCTGATCGCACACTGGGCCGGCGGCGAGATCCACGGCGACGACGTGGCCATCGATGCGGTCAGCAATGACACCCGCAGCCTCGGCCCGGGCAGCCTGTATGTGGCGCTGCGCGGTGAGCGTTTCGATGGCCATGACTTTGCCGCCGACGCGCAGGCGCGCGGTGCCAGCGCGCTGCTGGTCGAGCGCCTGCTGCCGATCGAACTGCCGCAGGTGCTGGTGGCCGACAGCGAACTGGCGCTGGCGAAGATCGCCACCGGCATGCAGCGTGACCGTGATACCGAGGTGTTCGCGATCACCGGCAGCAACGGCAAGACCAGCGTGAAGAGCCTGCTGCTGTCGATCCTGCAGCAGGTGGCCCGTCATGCGCACAAGGTGGTCTACGCCAACCCGGGCAACCGCAACAACGAGATCGGCCTGCCGCTGGCAGTGATCGATGCCCCGGAAGATGCCGACTACGCTGTCTACGAGATGGGCGCGGGCAAGCCGGGTGACATCGCCTACCTGACCGACATCGCGCGTCCGCGTTATGCGCTGGTCAACAACATCGCCCCGGCACACCTGGAGCGGATGGGCAGCCTGCTCGGCGTCGCCGTCACCAAGGGCGCGATCTATGCCGCGCTGCCGGCCGATGGCGTGGCCGTGATCAACGTCGACGATGCCTACGGCCGCTGGTTCGAACAGCACTTCGTCGGCACCCCGCCGCGCTGCCGCGTACTGCGCTATGGCCTGGAGCACACCGCGGACATCACCGCGCGCGACATCCGCGCCGGCGCGCAGGGCAGCCAGTTCACCCTGGTCGCATCGACCGGCGAAGCCCGCGTGGTGCTGGGCCTGCCGGGTCGCCACAACGTCAGCAATGCGCTGGCCGCTGCCAGCCTGGCGCTGGCCGCCGGTGTCGATCTGGCGTTGATCGCGGCCGGGCTGGCCGAAGCACAGCCGGTACCGGGCCGCCAGATCGCCCATCAGCTGCGCAACGGCGCGGTGCTGGTGGACGACAGTTACAACGCCAACCCCGGTTCGCTGGCCGCGGCCATCGACGCCCTGGCCGCCGCGCCGGAAGAGGGTTGGCTGGTGCTGGGCGACATGCGCGAGCTGGGTCCGGACGCCGAAGCGCTGCACGCGCAGGCGGGGCTCCGCGCGCGCGCTGCTGGCCTCAAGCGCCTGTATGCGCTGGGCCCGCTCAGCGCCGCTGCCGCCACCGCCTTCGGTGAAGGCGGCCGTCATTTCGCCACCCATGACGCGCTGTCGCAGGCGCTGAAGGACGAGCTGCACGCCGGCGTGCGCTGCCTGGTCAAGGGTTCCCGTGGCAGCGCCATGGACACGATTGTCAAAGCGCTGCTGGCGCAAGGAGAGGAATCCCCGCATGTTGTATGAACTGGCTCGATGGTTGCAGCAGTTGGAGAGCCTGTTCGGGCTGTTCAACTACCAGACGTTCCGCGCCATCCTTGCCGCGTTGACGGCCCTGTTCCTGTCGCTGTGGCTCGGCCCGGCGATGATCCGCAAGCTTGCCCAGTTCAAGGGCGGCCAGCCGATCCGCAAGGACGGTCCGCAGACCCATTTCTCCAAGGCCGGTACGCCTACCATGGGCGGTTCGCTGATCCTGCTCACCATCACCCTGTCGGTGCTGATGTGGGCCGACCTGCGCAACCGCTACGTGTGGCTGGTGCTGGCGGTGATGCTGTGCTTCGGCGCCATCGGCTGGTATGACGACTGGATCAAGATCGTCCGCCGCGACCCGAACGGCCTGAAGTCGCGCTGGAAGTACCTGCTGCAGTCGATCTTCGGCCTGGCCGCGGGCCTGTTCCTGTTCTACACGGCCGACGTGCCGGCGGCGCTGACCTTCTACATCCCGATGTTCAAATCGATCGCGCTGCCGCTGGCCGGCATCGGATTCGTGGCCATCGCCTACTTCTGGATCGTCGGCTTCTCCAATGCGGTGAACCTCACCGACGGCCTGGACGGCCTGGCGATCATGCCGACCGTGCTGGTGGCCTGCGCACTGGGCGTGTTCGCCTACGCCTCGGGCAACGTGGTGTTCGCCAACTACCTGCAGATCCCGCAGATCCCGGGCGCCGGCGAGCTGGTCATCATCTGCGCGGCCATCGCCGGTGCGGGCCTGGGGTTCCTGTGGTTCAACACCTATCCGGCCATGGTGTTCATGGGCGACATCGGCGCGCTGGCGCTGGGTGCGGTGCTGGGTACGATCGCAGTGATCACCCGTCAGGAGCTGGTGCTGGTGATCATGGGCGGCGTGTTCGTCATCGAAACGCTGTCGGTGATGATCCAGGTCGCCTCGTTCAAGCTGACCGGCAAGCGCGTGTTCCGCATGGCACCGATCCACCACCACTTCGAACTGAAAGGTTGGCCGGAGCCGCGCGTGATCGTGCGCTTCTGGATCATCTCCGTCGTGCTCGTGCTGATCGGCCTGGCCACGTTGAAGGTGCGCTGAGATGAACGACCTGTCCCGCCAGGCAACACGCCTTGAGGCCATCGAAGGCAGCTACGACAAGTGGCTGCTGGGCGCGATCATCGCGCTCACGGGCATCGGCGTGGTGATGGTGGCGTCCAGCTCGATCGCTCTGATGAGCAGCCCGTTCTACTACCTCAACCGCCACCTGATCTTCCTGGCGGTGGGTATCGTGCTGGCGGTCGTAGCCGCCCGCACTGAACTGAAGTCCATCGAGCAGTACAACCAGATGCTGCTGCTGGGCTGCTTCGTGCTGTTGCTGGCGGTGTTCGCACCGGGCCTGGGCAGCACGGTCAACGGCGCACGCCGCTGGATCAATCTGGGCATCTCCAAGTTCCAGACGGTGGAAGCGGTGAAGGTGCTCTATATCGTCTGGCTGTCCAGTTACCTGGTGCGCTTCCGCGACGAGGTCAACGCGACCTGGCCGGCGATGCTCAAGCCACTGGGCGTGGCCGGTGCGCTGGTGCTGTTGCTGCTGCTGCAGCCGGACTTCGGTTCCTCGACCCTGCTGCTGGCGATCACCGCCGGCATGCTGGTGCTGGGCGGTGTGAACATGCCGCGCATGTCGATGCCGGTGATCATCGGCCTGGTCGGCATGAGCGCGCTGGCGATCATCGAACCGTACCGCATGCGCCGCATCACCTCCTTCCTCGACCCGTGGGCCGACCAGCAGGGCGACGGCTACCAGCTGTCCAACGCGCTGATGGCCGTGGGCCGCGGCGAGTGGACCGGCGTTGGCCTGGGCAACTCGGTGCAGAAGCTGTACTACCTGCCGGAAGCACATACCGACTTCATCTTCTCGGTTACTGCCGAGGAATTCGGTTTCCTCGGCACCTGCGTGATCGTGGCCCTGTACGCGCTGCTGGTCGGCCGCACGTTCTGGCTGGGCATGCGCTGCGTGGAAATGAAGCGCCACTTCTCCGGTTACATCGCCTTCGGCATCGGCCTGTGGATCAGCATGCAGACCTTCGTCTCGATCGGCGTGAATCTGGGCATCCTGCCGACCAAGGGCCTGACCCTGCCGCTGATCTCCTCCGGCGGTTCGTCGGTGCTGATGACCTGCGTGGCGATGGGCCTGCTGTTGCGCGTCTCCTATGAGCTCAAGCGCGCCGAGCGTCGCCAGGCCGTGCGCATCGGCGGTGGCGACGAGGCCGTGGCCGATGCACCCGTGGACGCGCCGGCCGCACCGGCTGCGGCCAGCGTGCCGATGAGCGCCGAGCCGACGGCTGCCGCTGCAGCGAACGCCGCACGCGGTACCAGCCGCCTGCAGTCGCGCATCGAACCGACCTTCGGGAGGCTGTCATGAGCGCAGCCACCGATAACGTGCGCCCGGTGATGATCCTGGCCGGTGGCACCGGCGGTCACATTTTCCCCGGCCTGGCCGTGGCCCGCGTGCTGCGCGCGCGCGGCGTGCCGGTCACCTGGATGGGCGCCGATGGTGCGATGGAAACCCGCCTGGTGCCGCAGCACGACATTCCGATCGACACGCTGGCCATCACCGGCCTGCGCGGCAAAGGCAAGCTGGCCCTGCTGGGCGCGCCGTGGCGGCTGATGCGCGCGCTGCGCGCGGCCGGCATGATCATCCGCAAGCGCCAGCCGCGTGCGGTGGTCGCCTTCGGTGGTTTCGCGTCCGGCCCGGGGGGCATGGCCACACGCCTGCATGGCCTACCGCTGCTGGTGCACGAACAGAATCGCGCTCCCGGCATGACCAACCGCATCCTGTCGCGCTATGCGCGCCGGCTGCTGACCGGCTTCCCGGGCACCTTCGCCAAGGGCGAGGAGTTCGTCGGCAACCCGGTACGTGCGGAGATCGCCGCCATCGCACCGCCGGAACAGCGTTTCGCTGACCGCCAGGGTCCGCTGCGCGTGCTGGTGGTCGGTGGCAGCCAGGGCGCGCGTGCGCTCAACACCGGCGTGCCGCAGGCCATCGCTGCGCTGGGTGCCACGGTGCCGGTGCAGGTACGCCACCAGAGCGGCGAAAAAATGCATGCCGAAGCGGTCGAGGCATATGCCAAGGCCGGCGTGCAGGCTGAAATCACGCCGTTCATCGCCGACATGGCCGAGGCCTTTGCCTGGGCCGATCTGGTGGTGTGCCGTGCGGGCGCTTCGACGCTGGCCGAGCTGTGTGCGGTGGGTGTCGGCAGCGTGCTGGTGCCTTTCCCCGCTGCCGTCGACGATCACCAGACCCGCAATGCAGAGTACCTGGTCGAGCGCGGCGCGGCGGTTTTGCTGAAGCAGGACGGAACGCTGGCCGACGGCATTGCCGCACTGCTGCGCGATCTGTCCGAAAATCCCGCCCGCCGCATGCAGATGGCGCAAGCCGCGCGTGCCCTGGCCAAGGTCGATGCCGCCGAGCGCATCGCCGATATCATTCTTGAGGAAGCTGTATGAAGAAGGCATGCCACCGCGCCTGCCCTGCGCGAGGCCGCGCATGATCCGTCGCCTGCACGACACCAACGACCTGGTGCGCGCGTTCCCGCGCGTGCATTTCGTCGGCATCGGCGGCACCGGCATGAGCGGTATCGCCGAAGTGATGCTGACGCTGGGCTATGAGGTGTCCGGCTCGGACAATGCCGACAACGTGGCGACCCGTCGCCTGGCCAGCCTGGGTGCGCGCATCATGCGCGGTCACTCCGCAGCCAACGTGCTGGGCACCGACTGCGTGGTGGTCTCCAGTGCCATCCGCGAAGACAACCCGGAACTGATGGAAGCGCGCAGCCAGCGCATTCCGATCATGCCGCGTGCGGCGATGCTGGCCGAGCTGATGCGCTTCCGTCGCGGCATCGCCGTGGCCGGTACCCATGGCAAGACCACCACCACCAGTCTCACCGCGGCGGTGCTGAGCGAAGGCGGCCTGGACCCGACGTTCGTGATCGGTGGCCAGCTGCTGGCTGCCGGCGCCAACGCCAAGCTGGGCGGTGGACAGTGGCTGGTGGCCGAGGCCGACGAAAGTGATGGCAGCTTCCTGCGCCTGAACCCGCTGATGTCGATCATCACCAACATTGACGCCGATCACCTGGAGAACTACGGCAACGACTTTGCCCGCGTGCAGGCGGCGTTCGCCGAGTTCCTGCAGCGCCTGCCGTTCTACGGCCTGGCGGTGCTGTGCATCGACGATCCAGAAGTCGCGGCTCTGGCCGCCAAGACCCCGCGCCACGTGATGAGCTACGGCATGAGCCCGCAGGCCGACGTGCGCGCCGAGAACGTGGTGCAGGAAGGCTCGCGCATGCGCTTCACCCTGCGCCTGCCGCAGGGCACCAGCCAGGAAGTGGTGCTGGCGCTGCCGGGCAAGCACAACGTACTCAACGCGCTGGCCGCCGCTGCGGTGGGCTGGCAGCTGGGCGTGGCACCGGACGCGATCGCGCGCGCACTGGAAGGCTTCGCCGGTGTCGGCCGTCGCTTCAACGATCTGGGCGAAGTGACCACCGCCAGCGGCGCCAAGGTCCGCATCATCGACGACTACGGTCATCACCCGAGCGAGCTGGAAGCGGTGTTCGCCGCCGCCCGTGGTGGCTGGGCCGACAAGCGCCTGGTGGTGGCCTTCCAGCCGCACCGCTACAGCCGTACCCGCGACCAGTTCGACAAGTTCGCCGCAGTGCTGTCCAGCGTCGATGCACTGGTGCTGAGCGAGGTCTACCCGGCCGGCGAGGAACCGATTGCCGGTGCCGATTCGCATGCGTTGGCCCGCGCCATCCGTGCGCGTGGCCGCAGCGAGCCGGTGGTGGTGGGCAAGGCCGCCGAGCTGGCCAGCGTGCTGCCGGACGTGCTGCAGGACGGTGACCTGCTGCTGATGATGGGTGCCGGCGACATCGGTGCCGTGGCCACCCATATCGCGGTGGAAGGCTTCAAGGGGGAGGGCGAGGCGTGAGCGCGCTGACGTTCCCGCCTCTGTGCGTGACCGACCCGGCCGTGTTCGGCCGCGTCGCCGTGCTGCTCGGTGGCAGTTCCAGCGAACGCGAGGTGTCGCTGGACTCCGGCCGCAACGTACTGGAAGCGCTGCAGTCGCGCGGCGTCGATGCGTTCGCGGTGGATGGCATTCCGGCGCTGGCCAAGGCGCTCGCCGCCGGTGGCATCGATCGCGTGTTCAACATCCTGCATGGCCACAACGGTGGCGGTGAGGACGGCATCGTGCAGGGCCTGATGGACGCCTTCGGCGTGCCGTACACCGGCTCGAACGTGCTGGGCTCGGCGCTGAGCATGGACAAGATCCGCACCAAGCAGGTGTGGTTGTCGCTGGGCCTGCCCACCCCGCAGTACCGGAAGGTGGACGCGACCACGGTGCATGCACTGGCAGCCGAACTGGGCCTGCCGGTAGTGGTGAAGCCGGCCAATGAAGGCTCCAGCGTGGGTATCAGCCGGGTCACCGACGACGCCGGCCTCGATGAAGCCGTGGCGCTGGCCGCGCGCTACGACGGCCAGCTGCTGATGGAACAGATGGTGGTGGGCGACGAACTGACCGTGGCCATCCTCGGCGATGTCGCACTGCCGTCGATCCGCATCGTGCCCAAGGGCCAGTGGTACGACTACAACGCCAAGTACATCGCCGAGGACACCCAGTACCTGTGCCCAGGCCTGGACGGTGACGACGAAGAGGAAATCCGCCGCATCGCGCTGGCCGCGTTCCGTGCCGCCGGCTGCCGTGGCTGGGGCCGCGTGGACGTGATGCGCGATCGCAGCAGCGGCCGCTTCTTCCTGCTGGAAGTGAATACCGCGCCGGGCATGACCAGCCATTCGCTGGTGCCCAAGGCCGCAGGCCAGGCCGGCATCAGCTTCGAAGAGCTGGTGTGGCGCGTGCTGGAACAGACCCTGGAGGCCTCGCACGCATGAACGCGGTGCTGCGCATCTTCGTCTGGCTGTTGGCGCTGTCGGTGGTTGCACTGCCGGTGGTGGCCGTGGTCAATGGCTGGGTCGGCGCCGAGCGCTGGCCGCTGGCGAAGCTGCGCGTGCATGGTGAGTTCAAGCGGGTGCCGGCCGAGCAGTTGCAGCAGGTGCTGCTGCCGTACGCGCACGCGGGCTTCTTCGCGGTCAAGCTGCAGGACGCGCAGGACGCACTGGAACAGCTGCCGTGGGTGGAAAGCGCGCAGGTGCGCAAGCAGTGGCCGGACGTGCTGGAAGTGACCCTGGTCGAGCACAAGCCGTTCGCGCGCTGGGGCAACGACCGCCTGGTTTCCGAGCAGGGCAAGCTGTTCCCCACGCCGAAGAAGCTGGCCGATCTGGCGCTGCCCGAACTGGACGGCCCCGACAGCCAGACCGAAGAAGTGATGAAGCTGTACAGCGACTCGCGTGCATTGTTCGCACCGGCTGGCGTCGACGTGCGCCGGGTGACGATGGATGCGCGCGGCAGCTGGTCGCTGGTGCTGAGCAACGGTACCGAAGTGGTGGTCGGCCGCGACGACGCGCGCTCGCGCATGCAGCGCTTCGTCAAGGTGCTGCCGCAGCTCAACCGTCAGGACGCGCCGATCGAGCGCGCCGACCTCCGTTACACCAATGGTTTCACGCTGAGCTGGGGTACCCCGGCCACGCCGGCGAAAACGCCGGCGACCCCAGCCAGCAGGACGCAGGAAAGGACATGAATCGCAAGGGTGACAAATCGCTGATCGTTGGCCTGGACATCGGCACCTCCAAGGTGGTGGCGCTGGTGGGCGAGTACTCGCCGGGCAACCCGATCGAAGTGATCGGCATCGGCTCGCACGAGTCGCGCGGCCTCAAGCGTGGCGTGGTGGTGGACATCGAATCGACCGTGCAGTCGATCCAGCGCGCGGTGGAAGAAGCCGAGCTGATGGCCGGCTGCGAGATCCGCTCGGTGTATGCCTCGATTTCCGGCAACCACGTGCAGTGCAAGAATTCGCCCGGCATCGTGCCGATCCGCGACGGCGAAGTGACCTGGGGCGACCTGGATCGCGTGCTCGATGCGGCCAAGGCCGTGGCGATTCCGGCCGACCAGAAGATCCTGCACGCGATCCCGCGCGAGTACGTGCTGGACGATTCGCAGGAAGGCATCCGCAACCCGGTCGGCATGACCGGCGTGCGCCTGGAAGTACATGCCCACCTGGTGGTGTGCGCGCAGTCGGCTGCGGCCAACATCAGCAAGTGCGTCCAGCGCTGTGGCCTGCAGGTGGACGACCTGGTGCTGTCCTCGCTGGCCTCCAGCGTGGCGGTGCTGACCGCCGACGAGCGCGAGCTGGGCGTGGTGCTGGTCGACATGGGCGCCGGCACCACCGATATCGCGGTGTTCGTGCAGGGCGCGATCTGCCACACGGCTTCGCTGCCGATCGCCGGCGACCACGTCACCAATGACATCGCGCACATGCTGCGCACGCCGACCCCGGAAGCCGAGCAGATCAAGGTGCGCTATGCCTGCGCCCTGGCC
This sequence comes from Stenotrophomonas sp. SMYL8, assembly GCF_036320065.1. Taxonomy (NCBI): domain Bacteria; kingdom Pseudomonadati; phylum Pseudomonadota; class Gammaproteobacteria; order Lysobacterales; family Lysobacteraceae; genus Stenotrophomonas; species Stenotrophomonas sp. SMYL8. The sequence goes on along the minus strand of NZ_JAWIRR010000012.1, from coordinate 31,464 downwards.
CAGTTGGCCACCGCCGAGGAAAGCATCCAGGTGCCGTCGGTGGGCGACCGCCCGCCGCGCCGCATGCCGCGCCATTCGCTGGCGCAGGCCGTGCAGGGCCGCTACGAGGAAATCTTCGAGATGGTGCAGGCCGAACTGCGCCGCTCCGGCTTCGAGGAACTGGTGCGCGCCGGCATGGTGCTGACCGGTGGCGCTTCGAAGATGGAAGGCGTGGTCGAACTGGCCGAGGAGATGCTGCAGATGCCGGTGCGCGTGGGTATCCCGCAGCACGTCACCGGCCTGGGCGAAGTGGTGGGCAACCCGGTGCATGCCACCGGCGTGGGCCTGCTGCTGATGGGCAGCCAGATCGAGCACCCGCGGCGGCCGTCGCTGCCGACCGGGCGCGCTGGAAGCATGTTCAAGAAACTCAAGACCTGGTTCCGCGGCGAGTTCTGACGCGGAACCCGTAACACCGGGCATCGCCCGGGCGCAGCACCCGCAGTACCCGTAGCACAACGCAACACCGGCAACACACAACCCACACAGCCGCAACGTCGGCATGCAGCAGGACGGCAGGACGCCCGAATGCCCATGCCAGCCAAAGCGGATACAACGAGGACACGGACATGGCGCATTTTGAACTGATCGAAAAGATGGCACCCAATGCGGTGATCAAGGTGGTTGGCGTGGGCGGCGGCGGCGGCAATGCCGTGGCGCACATGGTCAACTCGGCGGTGGACGGCGTGGAATTCATCACCGCCAACACCGACTCGCAGGCCATCAAGAATTGCGGTGCCAAGCTGCAGCTGCAGCTGGGTACCAACGTGACCAAGGGCCTGGGCGCAGGCGCGAACCCGGAAGTCGGCCGCCAAGCTGCGCTGGAAGACCGTGAGCGCATCATGGACGCCCTGCAGGGTGCGGACATGGTGTTCATCACCGCCGGCATGGGCGGTGGTACCGGCACCGGCGCTGCGCCGGTGGTGGCACAGCTGGCCAAGGAAATGGGCATCCTGACCGTGGCCGTGGTCACCAAGCCGTTCCCGTTCGAAGGCCGTCGCCGCATGCAGGTGGCGCTGAAGGGCATCGAGGAACTGAGCCAGCACTGCGACTCGCTGATCACCATCCCGAACGAGAAGCTGATCACCGTGCTGGGTCGCAACGCGACCATGATCCAGGCCTTCCGTGCCGCCAACGACGTGCTGCAGGGCGCCGTGCAGGGCATCGCCGACCTGATCGTGCGTCCGGGCCTGATCAACGTCGACTTCGCCGACGTGCGCACCGTCATGTCCGAAATGGGCCTGGCGATGATGGGTACCGGCACCGCCCGTGGTGATGACCGCGCCCAGGCCGCGGCCGAAGCCGCGATCCAGAACCCGCTGCTGGACGATGTGAACCTGGCCGGTGCCAACGGCATCCTGGTCAACATCACCGCCGGCGCCGACTTCACCATGGCCGAGTTCGACGAGATCGGCCGCACCATCGATGGCTTCGCTTCCGAGGACGCCACCGTGGTGGTCGGTACCGTGCTGGATCCGGACATGCAGGACGAAGTGCGCGTGACCGTGGTCGCTACCGGCCTGAACCGCGTGTCGGCCAGCAAGACCCAGCGTCCGGGCGAGCGTGCGCCGATCAAGCTGGTCCGCAATGCCACCACCGGCCAGCCGGAATTCGGTGACTTCGACAACGGCGGCGACGCCGTGTCCAAGGCCGTGGGCGGCATGGGTCTGGGCCTGCGTCGCGCCAGCAGCGATACCGCGGCAGCCTCCGCTCCCTCGGCCCCGGCCGCTTCGGCCCCGGCGGCGGCGGAACTGCCGAACGATTACCTGGACATCCCGGCGTTTCTGCGCCGCCAGGCGGACTAAGCGGGGCGCCCGGGGCTTGTCCTCCCCGGGTTGCGCCACCATGTCCTGAAAACGCGGGCGCCGGGCCAGGATGGGTCCGGCTGCCCTGCTTCACGCGCGTCCCCGCGGCGTGCCGGTGCGTCCTGCCGGCAGCCTTCACTGGCGTTTCAGCCAGGGTAGGGGAGGGCGCGTGTTAATCTAATGTGTCACTTCCGGCCCATCCCCCATGATCCAGCAACGCACCCTCAAGAACACGATCCGCGCCACCGGCGTTGGCCTGCACAGCGGTGACAAGGTCTACATGACCCTGCGCCCGGCACCGGTCAACCATGGGATCGTGTTCCGTCGCGTGGATCTGGACCCGGTGGTGGAAGTGCCGGCCAAGGCCGAACTGGTCACCGAAGTGACCCTGTGCACCGGCCTGACCTGCAACGACGCCAAGATCCAGACCGTCGAGCACCTGATGTCGGCGCTGGCCGGCCTGGGTGTGGACAACATCATCGTCGAACTGTCCTCGGCCGAGCTGCCGATCATGGACGGTTCGGCCGGCCCGTTCGTGTTCCTGCTGCAGTCGGCAGGCATCGTGGAACAGGACGCGCCCAAGCGCTTCATCCGCGTGCTGAAGACCGTGGAAGTGACCGAGGGCGACAAGGTGGCCCGCTTCAGCCCGTACGAGGGCTACAAGCTGGGCTTCACCATCCAGTTCGATCACCCGATGATCCCGGCCAAGCAGTCGCGCCAGGAAATCGAGTTCTCGACGCTGGCCTACACCAAGGAAATCTCCCGCGCGCGCACCTTCGGTTTCATGCGCGACCTGGAATACATGCGCGAGCGCAACCTGGGCCTGGGTGGTTCGATGGACAACGCCATCGTGCTGGACGAGTTCCGCGTGCTCAACGAAGACGGCCTGCGCTACGCCGACGAATTCGTGCGCCACAAGATCCTCGACGCGATCGGCGACCTCTATCTGGCCGGTGGCCAGGTGCTGGGTGCCTACGAAGGCTTCAAGTCCGGTCACGCCCTCAACAACAAGCTGGTGCGGGCGCTGATGGCCGACGCCACCGCCTGGGAATGGGTCAGCTTCGACTCGCCGGCCACCCCGGACCCGGTGGAATATGCCACTCCGGCCTACGCCTGATTCCTGTAGATCGTTGAATTGAAAGACAAAAGCGCCGCCTTCCAGGGCGGCGTTGTCGTTTCAGGCGTGTCCGGCGCATTCAGCATGCTTGACGCGCGTCAAGGCCGGTTCGAGGTCACGGTTTTGTGAACCTGTTGGATCGGAAGCCTGAATTTAACGTAGTTTTAACAACAATCTAACGACAGGCCCCCGGATGGCAGCTAGGATGCGACCCGGCCCCCGAAATGTTTCACGCCGTGGTGACACGCGCGACGGGGAGCGGAGCCGGATGCTCCGTTGTCGTCAGGACCGCTTCTTCGGCTTCGAAGGAACGTCCTGCAGGCAAGCCAAGGCGTCGCGTAGCCCTTTGTGCGTGGCGGCTGAAACTGCGTGGGGTCCATTCCGGTTGTCGAGCGCTGGGGAGCGCGTGGGAGTGGGAGACGCAGTCTTGATGGTCACCCTGGTGGCCTTCAGCCCGATGGAACGGGCCGCGTCGAGCAACTGGGCTTCGGCAAGCCGCAACTTGGCATGCCAGACCGGGGACTCGACGAGAAAAACGAGGTGTTCCCCGTCCACATTGGCCAGCCGGCAACGGCTGCGCAGAGGTGGCGGCAACTGGGGGCGCAACTGACGGTCCAGCGCGTCGAGCCACAAGGCACGCCGCAGCGGGTTCCCGCTTTTGTCCGCCATCACCGCATCCAGCGCCGGCTTCGGCACTGACGCGGGGCGAACGCTGGATTTCGGCTCAGACATGAAAACTCACTGATGGCATTCAAAAAGATCGTAATCAAAACGCGTGAAGGACAGGCCAAAGCGTCGCCGATCGCGCGTTTGCGGTTCTATTTCGAGGACCGCCCCCGCGCCCTGCTGGGCAGCGTGCTCGGGGTAGGCTGCATTATCGGCCTTGCCGGCGGCATTGGCGCCAGCGCGCTGAATGATTCCCGCCTGCAGGCCAAGGTCGAGCGCCAGGATGCAGAGCTGGCCAAGGTCAAGCGCGATGCGCAGACCCAGGTCAACGCGCTGGCGGCCCGCCTCGGCGAGCTGCAGGCCCAGGCCACCCGCCTCAACGCCCTCGGCGAACGGCTGACCCAGATGGGCAAGCTGGAAGACGGCGAGTTCGACTTCAACGAGACCCCCGGTCTCGGTGACGGCGACGCCGGCGGCCCGACCAGCGACATCCCGGTCAAGGACGTCAACGCCGACTTACAGGTGCTGGAGCAGCGCTTCGCTGCTTCAGGCCGCCAGCTGTCGGTGATGGAATCGCTGATGTTCGACCACCAGCTGCAGCAGAACGCCGTGCCGTCGCGCATGCCGATCCGCAACAGCTACGTGACCTCCGGTTTCGGCACCCGTGCCGACCCGTTCGGCCGCGGTGCCGCCACCCACAAGGGCATGGACTTCCACGCCAGGGTCGGTGACCCGGTGATGGCCGTGGCCGAAGGCGTGGTCAGCTTCTCCGGCGTGAAGGGCGGCTACGGCAACGTGGTCGACGTCGACCACGGTAACGGCTACGTCACCCGCTACGCGCACAATTCGCGCCTGGTGGTGAAGGTCGGCGACCTGGTCCGTGCCGGGCAGGAAGTGGCCAAGGCCGGTTCCACCGGTCGTTCGACCGGCGCCCACGTGCACTTCGAGGTGTGGGAAAACGGCAACGTGGTCAACCCGCGCAAGTTCCTCGGCGACGGCGGCAACACGCCGGTCGGCCGCGTCAGCCGCGGCTGATGCCCCATTGGGGTGCCGGCTGCCGTCGGCACTACCGCCCCCGGAGTACGGGGGCAGCGCCGTAGGCGCGGGGGTGTGGAGGCGAGGTAAGTGGGGCCCACGGTTCGCGCAGCGAAGCGTGGGAGCGCCAGCGCGCATGCGCTGACGCGTACCCGGCCAGCGGCCGGCACTACCGGGAGTGTTCGGATGCCATTGCCGCCAAAGGGTTGAAACCCCTTGCGGCCGTCCCAAGCTACAATGGGTGTTGCCATCGACAGGGCGCCAGGCGCCCTGTTTCGTTTGCGGCGGACGGATCCCAAGGGGGAGGCCGGGCGTCGTGTCCATCCAACCCGGTTCCTTCAATGATCAACAGCCTGCTTACCCGCGTATTTGGCAGTCGTAACGAACGACAGCTGCGCCAGCTCAACCGCATCGTCGCCAAGATCAATGCGCTGGAGCCGGAGATCGAGAAGCTTTCCGACGAGCAGCTTCAGGCCAAGACGCCGGAGTTCAAGCAGCGCATCGCCGACGGTGAAGCCCTGGACAAGGTGCTGCCGGAAGCGTTCGCGGTCTGCCGCGAAGCCGGTCGCCGCGTGCTGGGCATGCGCCACTACGACGTGCAGCTGATCGGCGGCATGGTGCTTCACCTGGGCAAGATCGCAGAAATGCGCACCGGTGAAGGCAAGACCCTGGTGGCGACCCTGCCGGTGTACCTCAACGCGCTGGAAGGCAAGGGCGTGCACGTGGTCACCGTGAACGACTACCTGGCCCGCCGCGACGCCGCGCAGATGGGCAAGCTGTACAACTGGCTGGGCCTGAGCGTGGGCGTGGTGTACCCGGGCATGCCGCACAGCGACAAGCGCGAAGCCTACGCCTCGGACATCACCTACGGCACCAACAACGAATTCGGCTTCGACTACCTGCGCGACAACATGGCGCTGTCCAAGGCCGACCGCTACCAGCGCGGCCTGCACTACGCCATCGTCGACGAAGTCGACTCCATCCTGATCGACGAAGCGCGTACCCCGCTGATCATCTCCGGCCCGGCCGACGATTCCCCGGAGCTGTACATCCGCGTCAACCGCGTCGTGCCGAACCTGGTCAAGCAGGAAGCGGAAGACGGCGAAGGCGACTTCTGGGTCGATGAGAAGGGCAAGCAGGTGCACCTGTCCGAAGCGGGCATGGAGCACGCCGAGCAGCTGCTGGTCGAGGCCGGCATCCTCGACGGCGAGACCGAAGGCCTGTACGCGCCGCAGAACCTGACCGTGGTCCACCACCTGAACGCCGCGCTGCGCGCGCACGCGATCTACCAGCGTGACGTGGATTACATCGTGCGCGATGGCGAAGTGGTCATCGTCGATGAGTTCACTGGCCGCACCCTGTCCGGTCGCCGCTGGTCCGATGGCCTGCACCAGGCGGTGGAAGCGAAGGAAGGCGTGCCGGTCCAGCGCGAGAACCAGACGCTGGCGAGCATCACCTTCCAGAACCTGTTCCGCATGTACAAGAAGCTGTCCGGCATGACCGGTACGGCCGATACCGAAGCCTTCGAATTCCAGAGCATCTACGGCCTGGAAGTGGTGGTGATCCCGACCAACCGCCCGACCATCCGCAAGGACAGCCCGGACCAGGTGTTCCTGAACCGCAAGGGCAAGTTCAATGCGGTGCTGGCCGACATCGAAGAGTGCGCCAAGCGTGGCCAGCCGGTGCTGGTGGGTACCACCTCGATCGAAACCTCGGAAATGCTGTCCGAGCACCTGCGCAAGGCCGGCGTGAAGCACGAAGTGCTCAACGCCAAGCAGCATGACCGCGAAGCGACCATCGTCGCCAATGCCGGTCGTCCGGCCGCGGTCACCATCGCCACCAACATGGCCGGTCGTGGTACCGACATCGTGCTGGGCGGTTCGCTGGAAGCGGAAATCCACGCGCTGGGCGAAGGCGCGACCGACGAACAGAAGGCCGCGGTCAAGGCCGATTGGCAGAAGCGCCACGAGGCCGTCAAGGCTGCCGGCGGCCTGCACATCGTCGGTACCGAGCGCCATGAATCGCGCCGTATCGACAACCAGCTGCGCGGCCGTTCGGGCCGTCAGGGTGACCCGGGTTCGTCCCGCTTCTACCTGTCGCTGGAAGACAACCTGATGCGCATCTTCGCCTCCGACTGGGTGCAGAAGGCCATGCGCATGATGGGCATGAAGGAAGACGACGTCATCGAGGACCGCCTGGTCAGCCGCCAGATCGAGAAGGCGCAGCGCAAGGTCGAGGCCCACAACTTCGACATACGCAAGAACCTGCTGGACTTCGACGACGTCAACAACGACCAGCGTAAGGTGATCTACGCACAGCGCGATGAACTGCTGGACGCCGAGTCGGTGAAGGACAACGTCGACGGCATCCGCGACGACGTGATCTTCGACGTGGTGGCCCGCTTCGTGCCGCCGAACTCGATCGACGAGCAGTGGGACCTGCGTGGCCTGGAAGCGACCCTGGAGTCGGACTTCGGCCTGCAGATGTCGCTGACCGACCTGGTCAAGTCGCACGAAGAGCTGGACGCCGAAGCCATCGCCGCCAAGGTGCAGGAGCGCGTCAACCAGCACTTTGCCGAGAAGGAAGCCGGTGTCGGTGAGGAAACCATGCGCGCGCTGGAGAAGCACGTGATGCTGACCGTGCTGGACCAGAGCTGGAAGGAGCACCTGGCGCGCATGGACTACCTGCGCCAGGGCATCTACCTGCGTGGTTACGCGCAGAAGCAGCCGAAGCAGGAATACAAGAAGGAAGCCTTCGAGCTGTTCTCGGACATGCTGGAGAACGTCAAGCGCGAAGTGGTGACCCTGCTGTCGCGCGTGCGCATCCGCAGCGACGAGGAAGTGCAGGCGCTGGAAGCCGCCGAACGCCAGCAGGCCGAAGCGCGCCTGAGCCAGTCGCAGTTCCAGCACCAGGACGTGGGCGGCTACAGCGCCGACGAGGAAGCCGCGCAGGTGCAGGCTACCCAGCAGGGCATTGCACAGACGCAGCGCGATGAACCGAAGATCGGCCGCAACGATCCATGCCCGTGCGGCAGTGGCAAGAAGTACAAACACTGCCACGGCCAGCTGAGCTGACCCCGAAGAGCCCCGCGAAAGCGGGGCTCTTTTTTCATGGCGGCTGTTTCGCGGGGCTGATCCGGCCCGATCCGAGATTGCGCGGGCCGCCCTGTTCTGGGCATGCTTCCCCCATGGCTCCCCCCACCCGATCGATCCACGTCGTGGCCGCCGTCATCACCGACGCCCGTGGCCGCGTGCTGCTCAACCGTCGTACCGAGAACCGCGACATGGCCGGCCTGTGGGAGTTCCCCGGCGGCAAGCGTGAATCCGGCGAGACCTCCGAGCAGGCGTTGGTTCGCGAGCTGCGCGAGGAACTGGGCATCGAAGCCGATGTCGGCGAATGGCTGATGGATGTGCCGCAGCGCTACCCGGACAAGCACCTGACCCTGGAAGTGCGCCACGTGCGCAGCTGGAAGGGGACGCCACGTGGCCGCGAGGGCCAGGCCATTACCTGGGTGGCGCCGGACAAACTGGGTCGCTATTCGATGCCACCGGCCGATCTGCCGGTGGTGGCCGCGCTGCGCCAGCCCGACAGCTACCTGATCACCCCGGCGCCGGCCGATGACGCCGACGGCGTGCAGCACTGGCATGAGCAGCTGCAGCGTGTGGTGGCGGCGGGCCAGCAGCGCATCCAGCTGCGGTTGCCGACGGCACATCCGCAGCGCCAGGCGATGGTCGAACAGGCCGTGCGCACGCATCGTCGCAGCGGGGTGCAGTGGCTGCTCAACCGCGATATCGAACGCGCGCGCGTACTGGGCGTTGGGGTGCACCTGGGCAGCGAGCAGCTGCTGGAGTTGTCGCAGCGTCCGCTGCCCGAAGGCCAGCTGGTGGCCGCGTCCTGCCATGACCTGCAGCAGCTGCAGGCCGCACAGCGGTTGGGCTGCGACTTCGCCGTGCTGGGCCCGGTGCAGGCCACGGCCAGCCATCCCGATGCCGTGCCGCTGGGCTGGAACGCGTTCGCCGAGCTGCGCGCGCAGGTGTCACTGCCGATCTATGCGCTGGGCGGCATGGGCCGCGGTCACATCGCCGAAGCGCGTCGCCATGGTGGGCAGGGCATCGCCGCGATTCGCGCGCTGTGGCCGGAGTAAGGCTGCTTCGCTCGCCGGGCATGGCCCGGCGCTACCGTGTGGGATGGGGGCAGTAGATCCACGCCATGCGTGGATGGATGCTCGCGATCACAACGTGATCCAGAAACACCCGTACTGCCGCCGCAACCCCAGCACCGTCGACGCGCGCGAAGCGCTGCCGGGCAACGTCTGCTCCAGGCGCAGGCCGATGGGATGCCGCGCCACAGAGGCCACAGGGTCGGATCCCAACGCGGCAGGGCTCTGATCCTCATCCTGCGATTGCGGCAGCGCCTGTGACGGATACACCGGCACCACGTCCACCAGGGGCCGCCGCGCCAAGGATTCCAGCTGGCCGAGGATGCGCTGCGCGCCCGCATCGGAAACCGCGCCCCACAGATACAGTGAGGACAGCCGATTCACATCGTTGCTGACGATGCCGACGCGCAGCGCGTCCACCAGTTCACTCAGCCGCCGCGGGCAGCGTGCCCCCAGGGTGTCGCGCTGCAGGGTATTGCCGGCGGGCGCAGGCGGCGGCAACCGCGACCGCGCGCCCAGGCTGTCGCAGGGCCGGTCGGTGTAGACGCTTTGGCCCTGGGCATCGGTGCAGCGGTTCAGGCGCGTGGACTGTGCGTGGGCGGCGCTCGACAGCACGCACAGCGGCAGCAGCAACAGCAGGAAGGAAAGCCGGATCATCCTCGCAGGGTAGCGCCGATCACGCTTGCGCGCCGTGCTTTCAGCCCTGCAGCAGCTTCAGCACCGAAGTGGTCGGCTTGGCCAGGTTCAAGGTGTAGAAGTGCAGGCCGGGTGCGCCGCCTTCGATCAGGCGCTGGCACAGCTTGGCCACCACTTCAGTGCCGAATGCACGCACCGACTCTGCATCATCGCCATAGGCCTGCATCTTGCGGCTGATCCAGCGCGGGATCTCCGCACCGCACTGTTCGGAGAAGCGGCGCAGCTGGCTGAAGTTGGCGATCGGCATGATGCCGGGCGTGATCGGTACCTGCACGCCCAGCCGCCGCACTTCGTCGACGAAATGGAAGTACGCATCGGGGTTGAAGAAGTACTGGGTGATTGCCGCATCGGCACCGGCGTCGATCTTGGCCTTGAAATGCTTCAGGTCGGCCAGTGCGTCGGAAGCCTGCGGGTGCGTTTCCGGGTACGCGCCCACTTCGATATGGAACGCATCGCCGTGCTCGGCGCGGATGAAGTCGATCAGTTCGGCGGCATAGCGCATGTCACCGGGGAAACCCATGCCCGACGGCAGATCGCCGCGCAGCGCGACCAGGCGGCGGCAGCCGATGGCGCGATACAGCTTGAGCAGCTCGCGGATTTCCTGACGGGTGCCGCCGACGCAGGACAGATGCGGTGCGGCATCGAAGCCATGGTGCTGGTTGAGATGGCGCACGGTCTCGGAGGTATAGCTCAGGGTCGAGCCACCGGCGCCGAAGGTACACGACACGTACTCGGGACCGTAGTCCTTCAGCCTGGCCGCGGCGCGGTCCAGCTGGCTGCGCTGTTCGTCGGTCTTGGGCGGATAGAACTCGAAGCTGATGGCGGTCATGGCACGGGCGGCAGCGGCGGGTGCGGACTAGTATATCGCTTCATCAAGATGGATGTTGTCAATTTCTGCGGGCGTACATCGTCAGCCGCCTGCGACCGTTCGCCCCGGCGATCGGCCGCTGCTCCGAAATCGCCCCCCGGGCGCCATGGCCGGCGGCACGCTGAGCCCATCCCGGCACCACCCACCTGACGAAGGAGCAGACGATGAAGATCTTCCTGGCACTCTGGTATGCAATGAAGGCCCTGGCCCGGCTGGCGATGATCGGCATGGCGATGGCCGTGCTCGGCTCCGGCTCGGCGCACGCCGCCAGCGCCCCGGCGGCGGGCAAGGTGCAGGTCGAGGTGGTCGGCAAGGGCCGCCCGCTGCTGATGATTCCCGGCCTCAACAGCAGCGCCGAGGTGTGGCGCGAGACCTGCCTGGCCCTGAAGGATGTGCAGTGCCATCTGGTGCAGCTGCCCGGCTTTGCCGGTGCGCTCGCGGCCGATCCGCGCCCGGTCGAGTTCCTGCCGGCGATGCGCGGGCAGCTGCTGGCCTACCTGCATGACCAGCATCTGGGGCCGGTGGTGGTGGTTGGCCACAGCCTCGGTGGCCTGCTGGGCCTGCAGATGGCGCAGGCCGAGCCGAAGGCGGTCAGCGCGTTGGTGGTGGTTGACGCCCTGCCATTCCTGCCGGCCGCGCGTGACCCGAAGGCCACCGCTGACAGCGTGCGGCCGATGGCCGACCAGCTGCGCAAGGGCATGCTGGCCGCCGACGCCGCGCAATGGCAGGCGCAGTTGAAGGCGGGCCTGCCGGGGATGACCCGCGATCCGCAGCGCCAGGCCGAACTGCGGCGCTGGGGCGAAGACAGCGACCGCCAGACCACGGCCGATGCCATGCATGCGGTGATGACCACTGACCTGCGTGACAGCATCGCCTCGATCGCCGCACCGACGCTGGTGCTGGGCAGCTGGGCCGGCTACCAGCCGATGGGCGGCACCGAGGCCGGCACCCGGGCGGTGTTCCAGGCCCAGTACGCGAAACTGCAGGGCGTACAGATCGCGATGAGCGCGCAGGGTTTCCACTTCCTGATGTGGGATGATCCGCGCTGGTTGCAGGAACGGGTGCAGGCCTTCCTCGACCGCCACCACTGAGTTTCAACACGCCTCGGAATGGACATGCCGGATTCCTCCTCGACGGTACGCTTCTGGCTGCTCAATGCGCTGGTATGGGCGCTCTATGGCGTTGCCGGAATCGGCCTGCGCCAAGCCTATTTCAGCGATGCCGGAAGCGCAGGCGTGTTGATCACGCTGGGCCTGGCGTTGGCCCTGTTCGGATGCAGCGGTGCCATCCGTGCGCTGGCGCTTCGTGCCGACTGGTGGGCGCGCGGTACGGCCGGGCTGTTGCTGCGGCTGGCGCTGTCGGTGGCATTGGGCGCGGCAGTGGCGCAGCTGCTGGTGAACATCGCGCTGCACTCGGCGCTGGCCTGGAACTGGGTGAGCCTGGGGCGGCAGACGGCCGACTTCAGCCCCAAGGCGCTGCTGCTCTACTGGTACACCACTGCGGTGATGCTGGCCCTGTGGGCAGCGCTTTGGGCAAGCCTGCACAGCCTGCGCCGGATACGCGGGGCGGAACTGGCCCGCCTGCGCGCCGAAGCCGAGCGCAGTGCGCTGGAACGCGATGCGCTGCGTGCGCGGCTCAACCCGCACTTCATGTTCAATGCGCTGAACAACCTGCGTGCGCTGATCCTGGAAGATCCTGAGCGTGCGCGCGACATGGTCACCCGCCTGTCGCGCACACTGCGCCAGGCGCTGGCGCACAACCGCAGCGAGCAGGTCACGCTGGCCGAGGAACTGGCGGTGGTCGACGACTATCTGGCCATCGAGGCCATCCACTTCGAGCAGCGCCTGCAGGTGCGGCAGCAGATCGATGCCGATGCCATGCAGGCGCAGCTGCCTGCGATGGCGTTGCAGCTGCTGGTGGAGAACGCGATCAAGCACGGCATCGCCAGCCGCCCCGGCGGCGGTGAGGTGCAGATCCGTGCCACGCTGGACAATGACGTGCTGCGCCTGCAGGTGGACAATCCGCTGGGCAGCGCCAACGAGCCCACCCCTGGGCATGGCGTCGGCCTGGCCTACCTGCGTGCGCAGCTCGGTACGCAAGGTCGTTTCACCCTGCAGCCGGTCGGCGACCGCATGCAGGCCCTGCTGGAGATTCCGCAATGAGTGGCGTGCTGCGCGTATTGATCGTTGATGATGCGCGGCTGGCGCGGCAGGAGCTGCGCACGCTGTTGTCGGCGCTGCCGTGGGTGCAGTGCGTGGGCGAGGCCGACGATGTGCCGGCCGCGCGCGAGGCGATCGCCACACTGGCGCCGGACCTGGTGCTGCTGGATGTGCAGATGCCCTCCGGCAGTGGCTTCGATGTGCTGGACGGGCTGGAGGCGGTGCCGGCGGTGGTGTTCGTTACCGCCTATGACACCTACGCGGTGCGCGCGTTCCAGGCCAACGCGCTGGACTATCTGGTGAAGCCGGTCGAGGCACCGCGTTTGCTGGAAGCGTTGCAGCGGGCGCGCCAGCGCGAGGTGGTGGCGGGCGAAACGTCGGAGCCGCGCAGCACGCTGGGCGCGCAGGACCAGGTGTTCGTGCGCGAGGGCGAACGCTGCTGGTTCGTCGCGGTCTCGGAGATCCGCCGGCTGGTGGTGGATGGCAACTACACGCGGCTGTGGTTCCGCGACCAGAACGCGTTGCTGACCCGCAGCCTGAGTGCGCTGGAGGCACGCCTGCCGCCGGATCTGTTCTTCCGTGCCAACCGCAACACGCTGGTCAACCTGCGCCGTATCCGAGGCGTGACGCCCAGCATCGCTGATGGTTATGACCTGGCACTGGACGACGGCAGCGAGGTGGAGGTGTCGCGCCGGCAGGCGCGTGAACTGCGCGAGCGGATGGCGTTGTAGCTGCCGCTACAGCTCGGCACTGACAGGGCTGGACCGGCGGAGGCGCTTCATGCCTCGGCTGGCTGCCCCCTCAAGCGGGCCATCACCCCGCCACCGCCGTGCTGGATGACCAGTTCGAGCCCGTAGTGGCTGCACAGTCGCCGCATGATATCCAGGCCCAGACCGTTGCCCTCGCTGCCATCACGCTTGTCGAATGGCCGCGGCTCGGGCCAGTTGCCAAGGAAGGGCGAAGCACCTGCCGTGTTGTGCACCAGCAGCTGAGCGTCCTGCCATGCAATCAGGACCTGGCCCTGCGCGGTATGCGCGAACGCATTGCCGACCAGATTGGCCAGGACTACGCGCAGGGCCGCCTCGGGCGCGCGCAGCGTGGCCCCGTCGGGCACGGTCAGCTGTACCTCGACCGGCCGTGCAGCCAGCAACGGAGACTGCTCGATGATCACCCGTTCCAGCAGCGGCACAAGTTTGACCGGCGGAGCGCCGTGGCTGGCGGTTTCCTCGCGAGCCAGCGCCAGCAGCGCTGCAATGGCCTGCTGCAGCTGCAGTGCCGAAAGACGGATATGCTGCACATGCTGGCGGCCACGCTCGGACAGGCCCGACTCGCTGGCCAACTGGCCTGCCGCACTGGAGATGACGCTCAAGGGTGTGCGCAGTTCGTGGCTGGCATCGCGCGTGAACGCGTGTTCGCGGGCAACGAAGGCAGCGACGCGTGCGGACAATCCATCCAGGGCGCGCGCGAGCACGCCAATCTCGTCATCGTCGAAACGTGCTGCCAGGCGCACGCCGGGGCCTGGTTCCGGCTGCAGCGCTTCAACCTCCTCGACCAGCGCATAGAGCGAGCGTGTGCTGCGATGGGCGAGCCAGATGCCGAGGAAGATCGCCGCGATCAGGACCAGCAGTGCTGTGCCGGCAAGCAGCATTACGACCCGATCGCGGATCGGCCGGACCACCAGTTGCGCACTGACCTCCGACACAAGCCAAGCAGGGCGGGCGCCGGCCGGGGGATCGATCCGCTTGAGATGGTAGTGCCGACCATCGACACCCGCGAACTCCGAGCGCCACGGTTCCTTTGCGAACTCGCTGCGCAGATCGTCGGGGAAGGTAGAGGGTGAACGATGCAGCTGGATTGCGGCATCGGCAGGTGTACGCCAGTCCCCTTCGAGCGCGTGCCGGGCGAGCTGAGCCCGTGCTTCACGGTCCAGTTGGGCGTTGAAGATGCTGTCTTCCACCACATACATGAACACCAGCGAGTAGGTGCCGAACACCGTGGCGGTGAACAGCGCGAAGGCTGTGAATGTGATCAGCAGTCGACGGCGCAGGTGCTGGGTGGGCCGCGGTTTCATGGCGAAGCTTCCAGACGGAAGCCGACACCGTGGACGGTGCGCAGCATCTCGCCTTCGAACGGCCTGTCCAGTACCTGCCGCAACAGGTACAGATGCGAACGCAGCGGATCGGAAGGAGGTGCTTCATCCCCCCACAGGCGTTGAACGAGCTCGCTGCGGGTGACGGTTCGTGGCCAGGCCTCGGCCAGTACGAGCAGGATGCGCTGCGGAACCTGTGCCAGCTCCAGCAGCAATCCCGCGCGCCAGGCCTGGCCGCTGCGGCGGTCGATGCTCAGCGGTCCAATCTGCAGGAGGTTCGGTTGACCCACGCGATGGCGGCGGGCGAGGGCGAGACAGCGGGCGAGCAGCTCGGCATCGTCGAAGGGCTTGACCAGATAGTCATCCGCGCCCGCAGCGAAGCCCTGCAGCTTGTCGTCGATCGCATCGCGTGCGGTCAGCATCAGGATGGGGACGTGCCGATCACTGCACTCGCGCAACCGACGGCAGACCGTCGTACCATCGGTGCCCGGCAGCCCGATATCGAGCAGCAGCACATCCGGCGGTGACGCCAGCGCCAACTGCAGCCCGACGTGTCCGCCAGCGGCGAAATCGACCAGATGGCCATGCGCCTGCAGCATGTCGATGATGGCCGAGGCCAGCGGCAGGTTGTCTTCAATCAACAGCAGGCGCAGGCGCTCGGCGTCCATGGTCAGGGCTGCATGCGGGCCAGGAGAGCGTTAGCTTCGTCCAGACCGGGCTGCTTTTCCAGCACAGCCAGTACCTGCGAACGGGCCAGATCGGTCCGGCCCAGGCGCCAGTGCGCTTCTGCCATCGCGACCTGCAGCCTCGGCTCGTCCATATGCGGGCTGGCCAGCTGCATGATGGACAGCGCGTCGGCGGTTGCAGTGGCGTCCTTTGCTGCTTTCAGCTGGTAGAAGCCCAGCATGCCGATCAGCTCGACGTGATGGTCGGACGGGCGCTGCGCCAGTATCTGCGCCGCCTGACCATCACGCTGCTGCAGGTGCTGTTCCACCAGCGCCATGCTGCGCTCATCGCGCCATGCCTGGCGTGCCAGTGGCACACGCCCGCTGGCGCGCACGAAGGCGTCAGCCAGTGCGGCGGTCGAGAACGGGTTCTGACCGGTCAGCAGGCGTCCATCGACTACGACCTTGGGCATCATCAGCGGTGCCTCCTGCCAGCGTGCGCCCAGCTCGCGCATGCGCGGTTCAAGCTGGAACGCGAATTCCTTCGCCCAACGTTTGCCGAACAGTGCTTCTTCCTCTTCCGTGAATCCGGTCATGGCGCGGCCTTCCACCATGGCCCGGCCATCGGGAAGGCGAACACCCGCCAGTGCGGCCGGACCATGGCATACCGCCGCGACCAGTCCTCCCTGCTGCCAGATTCCGGCAATCGTGGCATGCAGGGCCTTGTCGGCCGGAAGGTCGAACATGGCACCCTTGCCGCCGATCACCAGGACGCCCTGGTAGTCGCTGGCACGCAGTTGTGCAGTGGGCACGGTCGCGGCAAGCTTGCCCATGGCCTGGGAATCGGCAAGGACGGCTGCGTTGAAGGCCTCAGAGGGGTTGTACTTGTCAGCCTCGACGGCGCCGCCACGCGGACTTGCCACGTCGATGTCGAAGCCGTTCTGCTTGAGGATGAGCCAGGCCTGGGCGAATTCGTCCATCTCGAAGCCCGGACGGGTCTTCCCTTGGTCCTGGCCTTCGCTGCTGACGACGAGCAGCACGCGCGACGATGCGGCAGACGCGGAAGATGGGGCCATGGCAGGGAGGAGAAGGACGGCCAGCAGGCCGGACAGCAGGGGGGAGCGGAAGCGGTTCATGCAGGACTCTCCGGGAGATGTGCGCGCACTGTGGCCGGCAAATGTGAAGCAGACTTCAAGCGCATCGACCGTTACCCTGAGGGCCTGTTCCCGTTCGTGCATGCCATGTCCATCGTCCTCACCGATTTCGCCCGTCCCCGCCTGTTTCCGCGCGTGCCGCGCGCCAATACCATCCAGGACTGCACTGCCGAGCAGTTCGAGGCACACCTCAATGCGCACGCGCCGCTGAAGGTGCTCGACGGCTACGCACCGTTCTGCAAACTCTTCGTCTACGAGAACTGGACCAGCACGCGCTGCCTGACGGTGCCGGTCACCGAGGCCAACCGCCACCAGCTGCGCAGCGGCTATGAGGCGCGCAACCGCGAGGAACTGCCGGTGCTGGTGCGCTGGTTCGAGGGCGTGGAGTCGCCGCGCGCGAACTATCTGGTAGTGATCCTGTACAGCGCCGGGCAGCTGGCGAAGGAGGGGTCACCGATCGAAGCGGACTGGGGCATCGTCGGCTGCATCTACACCGCCGAACCCGAAGAAGTACCGATGGCGCCGATCACCATGATGCGCAATGCACTGGGCGTGGAGGAGGGCGGTTCCGGTGTGCCGCTGGATCGCGAGGCGTACCAGCGCTCCATCGCGTTCTGGGAGAACAACGCCAACTGGCGGCCGTGAGCCCACGCTGCGGCCGGACAGTCGGCATGTGAACAGGGAAGATTGCAGCGGGGCGCTACCATGGCGGTGGATCAACGCAGGGAGCACAGGGATGGATGTTCGCAGTTGGATGCCGTTCGCATGGGTCGCCGCAGGCCTGCTGGCCGCGTGTGAGGGCTCTGCAGCAAAATACGATGCAGGCGCTGCCTGTGGTGCTTTGTCCGACGTGACGCCGATCCGCGATGCCGGCGTGGGTTCACTGCAGGCGCAGGCAACGTCGGGGCGCTGCACGTTCCATGTGGAAGCGGATGACGCTGCAGCGCTATCGCGTCAGCAGTCGTTGCTGCAGAGCGTGTCGGCGATCGCCTGTGGTGCGCCAGCCACCACCCGGCCTTCGCAAGGGGCTGCAGGCTTCGACCTGCAGATGCCTGCACGTTGCCCACTCTCTTCCAGCACGCCCTTGATTGCCCGGGAAGGAGGCTGGCACCAGCGGCGACTTTCGTCGGTCCCGACGTATCCTGCGGCCGCCATGCACGAGGCCCAGCAGGGAGGTGTCGAGCTGATGCTGCTGCTGGATGCGCAGGGCAAGACCCAGGCGATCATCCTGTCCCGATCCAGCGGCTACCCGCTGCTCGATGCGGCGGCGCTCAAGCACGCGCGTGACTGGCGCTACGAGCGTGAAGCGGCAGTCAAGGCACCAAGCATGAGCCTGATACGCGGCACGGTCACGTTCAAGCTCAACTAAGGCGTCTGCAGGGCGGGCTCGGGCTTCCACTCCCACCAGGTGTAGTGGTATTCGCGCTCGGTCGCGCTCCATTGCTGCGCGCAGCAGGTGCACGTCAGCCGGTAGCATTCGCCCCAGCCGTCCTCCGCTTCGCCCCGTGCACGCAGCTGTACGTGACCTTGTTCCAGCAGCGGCTCGGGGCTGAAGAACACATAGGATGGGTAGAGCGCGCACAGGCAGCCTTCGCGTGCCTGCCAGTAGCGCAGCCGTTGCAGGGCCGCCTTGAGGTGCACCTGGTTGCTGATCAGCATGCCGCCAAGGGTGATGCCTTGGCAGCTGCGTTCGATCGTATCCACATGCGCCACCAGCGCGTCCAACGATGAGGCGCTGAACAGCCGAGCGACCGTACGCGTGGCATCGGCGATGCGCGTTGCATCGCGCGACAACAGGTCCTGCAGCAGCACATCGGCCTGTGCATCGTCGAGCCGGGGTATCGGCGCTGCAGACCACGGCCAGCGCATCAGCGTGACTTGCCGATGGCAGCGTAGTGGCCGGCAGTCAGCCGCAGCAGGTCGGTCGGCGCCAGTTCCACCTCGAGGCCGCGGCGCCCGGCGCTGACATGCAGTGCGGGCAATGCCTGCGCGCTGGCGTCCAGGAAGGTGCGCAGGCGCTTCTTCTGCCCGAGTGGGCTGATGCCACCGACCAGGTAACCGGTCGCGCGCTGTGCGGCATCGGCCGCGGCCATTTCGCACTTCTTGCAGCCGGCCGCTTCGGCCAGCGCCTTCAGGTCCAGCTGGCCGGCCACCGGCACGATCGCCACCAGCAGCTCGTGGGTTTCGGTGCTGGCCAGCAGGGTCTTGAACACCTGGGCCGGGTCGAGGCCGAGCTTGTCGACGGCTTCGCCCCCATACGATTCGGCGTGGGCGTCGTGCACGTAGCTGCGCACGGTGTGGGCGATCTTCTCGCGCTTGAGCAGGTTGATGGCCGGGGTCATGGGTGCATCCTAGCGCGGGGCAGGGGTGTTGCCTTGACCGAGGCTATTGTTCCCGCTCCGGTGGGGAACATCCACGCATGGCGTGGATCTACTGTGGGTTGGCTGGGGGATATCCACGCATGGCGTGGATCTACTGGGGCCGGACGATCAGTAGATCCACGCCATGCGTGGATACGTGGTGTACGGCTGCAGGCAGACGCAGAACGGGCGCCCAAGGGCGCCCGTCCGTGCATTGCATGCCCGGTAGTGGCGGCCGCGGGGCGGCCCCCCCCCCCCCCCCCGGGGGGGGGGGGGGGGGGCGTGATCGGGGCGTGCACCGGCGCCCCGATGTTGG
>NZ_JAWIRR010000012.1:7959-12329 GCF_036320065.1 Stenotrophomonas sp. SMYL8 | reverse complement strand
CCCCGCCGGGCCCCCCCCGGCCGCCCGCCCGTGCTTTCCCGGCCGGGTCGGGCCGGCCGGGGCCCCCCACCCCCGCAGCCATCAGTAGCGGTAGTGGTCCGGCTTGAACGGGCCTTCCACCGGCACGCCGATGTAGTCGGCCTGTTCCTGGCTCAGGGTGGTCAGCTTCACGCCGATCTTTTCCAGGTGCAGGCGGGCCACTTCTTCGTCCAGCTTCTTCGGCAGCAGGTAGACCTTCTTCTCGTAGCTGTCCTTGTTCGCCCACAGGTCGATCTGTGCCAGGGTCTGGTTGGCGAAGCTGTTGGACATGACGAAGCTCGGGTGGCCGGTGGCGCAGCCCAGGTTCACCAGGCGGCCTTCGGCCAGCAGGAAGATCGCGTTGCCGTTCGGGAAGATGTACTTGTCCACCTGCGGCTTGATGTTGACGTGCTTGATGCCGGCGAACGACACCAGCGCATCGACCTGGATCTCGTTGTCGAAGTGGCCGATGTTGCAGACGATGGCCTGGTCCTTCATCGCGCTCAGGTGCTCGATGCGGATGATGTCCTTGTTGCCGGTGGTGGTGACGTACAGGTCGGCACGGCCCAGGGTCGATTCGATGGTGTTGACTTCATAGCCTTCCATCGCCGCCTGCAGGGCGCAGATCGGGTCGATCTCGGTGACGATGACGCGCGCGCCGTAGGCACGCAGCGAGGCCGCACAGCCCTTGCCGACGTCGCCGTAGCCGCAGACCACGGCCACCTTGCCGGCCAGCATCACGTCCATCGCACGCTTCAGGCCATCGGCCAGCGACTCGCGGCAGCCGTACAGGTTGTCGAACTTGCTCTTGGTGACCGAGTCGTTGACGTTGATCGCCGGGATCAGCAGGGTGCCGGCCTGGGCGAGCTGGTACAGGCGGTGCACGCCGGTGGTGGTCTCTTCGGAGACGCCCTTCCAGTCCTTGACCACGCGGCCCCAGTAACCCGGGCGCTCCTTGGCGACGCGCTTGAGCAGGTTCTTGATGACCTGTTCTTCGTGCGAGGCAGAGGCGGTGTTGACCCAGTCGCTGCCGTTTTCCAGCTCGTAGCCCTTGTGGATCAGCAGGGTGACGTCACCACCGTCGTCGACCACCAGCTCCGGGCCGGTCAGGGTGCCGTCGGCCAGGGTGAAGGTCAGCGCGTCCAGGGTGCAGTCCCAGTACTCTTCCAGGGTCTCGCCCTTCCAGGCGAACACCGGGGTGCCGGTGGCGGCAATGGCGGCAGCGGCGTGGTCCTGGGTCGAGAAGATGTTGCACGAGGCCCAGCGCACGTCGGCACCGATGTCCTTCAGGGTCTCGATCAGCACCGCGGTCTGGATGGTCATGTGCAGCGAGCCGGTCACGCGCACGCCCTTCAGCGGCAGCTCGGCCTGGTACTTGCGGCGGATCGACATCAGGCCCGGCATTTCGTGCTCGGCGATGTCCAGTTCCTTGCGGCCCCAGTCGGCCAGCGTGATGTCGCGGATCTTGTAATCACCTTCGGTGGAGAAGGTCTTGGCAACAGCGTTCATTCGTGTGCTCCGGTTGTGGGCGAGCGGGTGCTCGCATCTAGCCGGGCGCCGTTGTTACAAAGCCACCTTACCGAGCCTGGCCGGGCCTCATGGGATCCGGTCGCAGCGCCCCTCGGCAGGGGAGAACCCCCATTATATCGCGGCCCCGGCGTGACATCCGGATGACCCAACCATCGGCAGGTGGGATCACGTGCACGGCCTGTTAAGGTCGGTGTTTTCACGCATCACACAGGTGGAACGATGAGCATGCACGCGCGCCGCACACGGCGCTGGACCGGCCTGGTCCTGTCGATGGGACTGCTGGCGGTGGCTCCGCTGGCCTGGGCCGCGTCCCCGCAGCCCGCCCAGGTACAGGCCCAGGGCGTCAACGGCTACGAACTGCCGTCGGCGGCGCTGCAGGCGGTGGTGGACGCGCCGCGCGCGCCCTCGCTGTACCTGTCGCCACGCCGCGATGTCGCCGCGATGATGCAGATGCCGTCGCTGCCGTCGATCCAGGTGGTGGCGCAGCCGGAACTGAAGCTGGCCGGCCTGCGCATCAACCCGCGCACCTTCTCCGACAGCCGCTTCAGCTTCGGCGAGAAGCTGTGGCTGATGAACGTGGCCGACGGCAAGGAACGGCAGATCAGCGGCCTGCCGGCCACGCTGTCGATCGCCAGCGTGATGTGGTCGCCGGACCAGAAGTGGCTGGCCTTCAACCAGGTCGACGCCGCCAGCGGCGCCAATGAACTGTGGCTGGTGGATGTGGCCGGCGGCAGCGCCCGTCGTCTGGTCGCCGGCCTGAACACGGTGATCGGCAGTGGCTACCAGTGGCTGCCGGACAGCCGCGGCCTGGTGGTGTTCACCCGTCCGGCCAACCTTGGTGCGGCCCCGGCCGCCGACGGCATTCCGACCGGCCCGGCCGTGCAGCAGACCAGCCAGGGCGGCGGCGTGGTGTCGATCCGTACCTACCAGGACCTGCTGAAGAACGAGGCCGACGCGCGCCAGTTCGATTACTACGCCACCACCCAGCCGATGGAAGTCAGCCTGGATGGCAACACCCGCGCGATCGGCGCAGCTGGCATCTTCATGGGCTTTGCGGTGTCGCCGGATGGCCGCTTCGTGCTGCGCCAGCCGGTGCAGCGGCCGTATTCCTACGTGGTGCCGGTGAGCAGTTTCCCGCGCCGCATTGAAGTGATCGACCGTGCCAGCGGCAAGCTGGTGCACACCGTGGCCGTGCGTCCGCTGGTGGAAGGTTTGCCGACCGGCAACGACGCTGAAGTGACCGGCGTGCGCGATATCAGCTGGCGTGGTGATGCCGATGCCACGCTGGTCTGGGCCGAAGCCCAGGACGGCGGCGACCCGAACAGGGACGCCAAGGTGCGCGATGCGGTGCTGATGCAGGCTGCGCCGTTCGACAAGCCGCCGGTCACGTTGGCCCAGCTCGGCAGCCGTCTGGTGGGCATCAACTGGGGCCGTGGCGACCTGGCCCTGCTGACCGAGTCGTGGTGGAAGACGCGCAAGACCAGGACCTGGCTGATCGCCCCGGACAATGCCGGCGCCGAGCCGCGCCTGCTGTGGGATCGCGACGGGCAGGACCGCTATTCCGATCCGGGCCGGCCGCTGTTGTCCAGCGACGACCGCGGGCGCTCGCTGCTGCAGACCAGCGCCGACGGCAGCAGCCTGTATCTGGCCGGTGCCGGTGCATCGCCGGAAGGCGATCGTCCGTTCGTGGACCGCTTCGACGTTGCCACGGGCAAGGTCACCCGCCTGTTCCACTCGCAGGCGCCGAGCTATGCGCTGCCGGTGGCGTTGCTGGACAACCAGGCCAGCTCGCTGCTGCTGAGCCGCGAGAGCCCGGATGAGCCGGCCAACTTCTACGTGCAGTCGCTGGCCGATGCCGGTGCTGCGCCGCGTGCGCTGACCCACTTCGCGCATCCGCTGCCGCAGTTGAAGGGCGTGCAGAAGGAGCAGATCCGCTACAAGCGCAAGGATGGCGTCGACCTGACCGCGACCCTGCTGCTGCCGCCGGGCTACGACCCGAAGCGCGACGGCCCGCGGCCGCTGCTGATGTGGGCCTACCCGGGCGAGTTCAAGAGTGCGGCTGCGGCCAGCCAGGTGACCGATTCGCCGTACCGCTTCAATGCGGTCAGCTACTGGGGCCCGCAGGCGTTCCTGGCCAAGGGCTATGTGGTGCTGGCCAGCCCGTCGATGCCGATCATCGGCGAAGGCGACAAGGAGCCGAACGACACCTACATCGAGCAGCTGGTGGCCAACGCGCAGGCAGCCGTGGATGAAGTGGTGCGCCGTGGCGTGACCGATCGCGATCACATCGCCATTGGTGGCCATTCCTACGGTGCGTTCATGACCGCCAACCTGCTGGCGCATACGCGCCTGTTCAAGGCGGGCATCGCGCGCAGCGGCGCCTACAACCGCACGCTTACGCCGTTCGGCTTCCAGGCCGAGGAGCGCAACTACTGGCAGGCGCAGGACGTCTACCAGAAGATGGCGCCGTTCAACTACGCCGACAGGATCAAGGATCCGATCCTCTTCATCCACGGCGTGGACGACAACAACTCCGGCACGTTCCCGATGCAGAGCGAGCGCATGTTCGCCGCAGTGAAGGGCCTGGGTGGTACCGCGCGTCTGGTGATGCTGCCGAACGAATCGCATGCCTACCGTGCACGCGAGTCGATCATGACCATGCTGGCCGAAAGCGAGCGCTGGCTGGAGCAGACCATCGGCCCGGCCGAGCAGGGCAAGGCGAAGAAGAAGCACTGACGTGACCCGGTAGTGGGGGGGGGGGGGGGGCGCGCCCCGCGGGGCAACCAAAATCACATAGGCACCCGGCCCCCGCACGGGGAGGT
>NZ_JAWIRR010000012.1:0-7949 GCF_036320065.1 Stenotrophomonas sp. SMYL8 | reverse complement strand
CGGCCGCGCCGGCCACGGCTAATAACAACCCGCGCCGGCCCCGGGTGGGGCCGGCCGCGGGCCGCCACTACCAGATGAAACCATTTTTGCATCGCAGCACGATGCCCGTTCTGGTTTAGGCTTGGGGTCTGGATCCGTTGACCGAGGCCTGTGCGTCGCCGATGAACGAGTACCGCAGCAGCATCGAGTTTGCTTCCCCCGATCTTCCGCTTCGCGATGATGTGCGCCGGCTCGGCGCGCTGGTTGGCGACCTGCTGGTTGAACAGGTCTCCGCCGCCTTCCTCGACGATGTGGAAGGCGTGCGCACCCGCGCCATCGCCCGCCGCGAGAACCAGGCGCCGTTGTCGGAGCTGGCCGATGGCCTGGCCGGGCGCACGCCGCAGCAGGCCGAAACCATGGTGCGGGCCTTCAGCACCTACTTCCAGGTGGTCAACATCGCCGAGCGCGTGCATCGCATCCGCCGTCGCCGTGACTACCAGCGCGCCGGTACCGCAGGGGCGCAGCCCGATGGCCTGCAGGATGCACTGCAGCACCTGAAGGCGCAGGGTGTGGGCCTGGACGAGCTGGCGCAGTGGCTGCCACGCATCGACATTGAACCGGTGTTCACCGCACACCCGACCGAAGCGGTACGCCGCGCGCTGCTGGAAAAAGAGCAGTTGATGGTGGCCAGCCTGGTCGACAACCTCGACGGCCAGCGCACGCCGGGTGAGGCCGCCGCCGATGCCGCGCGCTTCCGCATGGCATTGACCGCTTCGTGGCAGACCACCGATTCCTCGCCGGTGCGGCCCACCGTCGATGACGAACGCGAGCACGTCGGCTTCTATCTGGTGCAGGTGCTGTACCGGGTGATTCCGGTGCTGTACGAATCGCTGCAGCAGGCGTTGCGCGATACCTATGGCGAAGAACTGCCGCTGCCGCGCCTGCTGCGTTTCGGTACCTGGGTGGGCGGCGACATGGACGGCAACCCGAACGTGGATGCCCATACCATCCGCAATACGCTGGATGCGCAGCGGCAGGCGGTACTCGCGCGCTACCAGAAGGAGCTGCTGCAGCTGGCCAGCCTGCTCAGCCAGTCTACCGAGCGGGTGGGTGTGAGCGATGCGCTGCAGGCGTGCGTGGCGCACTACCAGCAGCTGCTGCCGCAGGTGCAGTCGCGCCCGCGCCATGCCGACATGCCGTACCGCCTGCTCAATGACCGCATGCGTGCACGCCTGCAGGCCACGCTGGATGACGGCGAAGGCGCCTACGCCGGTCCTGATGAACTGATCGAGGACCTGCAGCTGATCCTCGACAGCCTGCGCGCCAACCGCGGCGAACATGCCGGTGGCTTCGCCGTGCAGCGCCTGCTGTGGCGGGTGAAGACGTTCGGTTTCCATCTTGCGCGGTTGGACGTGCGCCAGGAATCGAGCGTGCATGCGCGCGCGCTGGCCACCGTGCTGGGCGGCGACGCGGCGTGGGACGATCTGGACGCATTGGGCCGCACGCGCCTGCTGGCGCCGTATGCGAGTGGTGACACGCCGTTGCCGAAGGGCGACGACGAAGGCAACCGGCGACTGGATGCGGTGTTCGCGGTGATGGCCGATGCGCGTGCGCGCCATGGTGGCGATGCGCTGGGCAGCTACATCATTTCGATGGCGCATGACCGCAGCGATGTACTGGCGGTGCTTGCGCTGGCACGCCGTGGCGGCTTGGTGGAAGAGGGCGGTTCGGTGCCGCTGGATATTGCGCCACTGTTCGAGACCGTGGATGACCTCAAGCGCGGCACCGCGACCCTGCGTGACCTGCTGGCCGACCCGATCTATCGCGCGCACCTGCGTGCACGCGATGACGTGCAGATGGTGATGCTGGGCTATTCGGACAGCAGCAAGGACGGTGGCATCGCTGCTTCGCGCTGGGGCCTGCAGCGTGCGCAGGTGGAACTGCTGGAGGTGGCGGCCGAGGCCGGCATCCGCCTGACCTTCTTCCATGGCCGTGGCGGTTCGATCAGCCGTGGCGGTGGCAAGACCACGCACGCGGTTGATGCGTCGCCCCGCGGCAGCATTGATGGCCGCCTGCGGGTGACCGAGCAGGGCGAAGTGATCCATCGCAAATACGGCATCCGTGCGTTGGCGCTGCGCTCGCTGGAACAGGCTACGGGTGCGGTGTTGCGCGCCAGCCTGCGCCCGCGTGCCGCCGAACCCCGCGAGGATGAGTGGCGACCGGTGATGGACGTGGTGTCATTGGCCAGCAGCGAGGTGTACCGCGCCTTCGTCGGCCAGTCTGGGTTCATGGACTACTTCCGCACGGCCACGCCGATCGACGTGATCGAGCGGATGACGCTGGGTTCGCGTCCGTCGCGCCGGCTCGGTCAGGACGCAGCACTGGGCAACCTGCGTGCGATTCCGTGGGTGTTCGCCTGGAGCCAGGCGCGTGCCGTCATTCCCGGCTGGTATGGCGTGGGCAGCGGACTGCAGGCGGCGGTCGATGCTGGTCACGAGCAGACCCTGCGCGAGATGGCACGTGACTGGCCGTTCTTCCGTACCTTCCTGGACGACATCGCGATGGTGCTGTCCAAGGGGGATATCACCATTGCCGAGCAGTTCTCGCTGTTGTCGGGCGACCTGCACGGGCGCTTCTTCCCGCAGGTACAGCGCGAACTGGAACTGACCCGGCACTGGCTGCTGGCGCTGATGGACCAGCAGACGCTGCTCGACCACGATGCGCGGCTGTCGCTGTCGATCCGTCTGCGCAATCCCTATGTCGATCCGATCAGCGTGCTGCAGGTGGATCTGCTGCAGCGTTGGCGCGAAAGCGGGCGCGAGGATGACGAGCTGCTGCGCGCGCTGGTGGCCTGCGTGAACGGTGTTTCGCAGGGTGTGCAGAACACCGGGTGAAATGCATCCGCCGGGCGTGGCCCGGCGAATTCGAAATGGTAGTGGCGGGGGGGGGGGGGGGGGGGGCGCCGGGGGAGGGCGGGGGGGGGGGGGGGGGGGGGCGCCGCGCCCGACCGGGGCCGGCCCGCGCGCCGCACCCTCATTTTTGCGTGCCGCCGCGGGCCGGCCCCCCCCCCCCCCCCCGGCACTACCTCACTCTTCCGGCGACGGCGGGTTCGACGCCAGCAGTTCCAGATGGCGCTGCTCCATTTCCTGGCGCAGCTGGCGGCGGATCAATGCGGCCGCCTGGCGGCGCTTCTCGTCCGACGTGACCGGCTGCAATGACGGCACCGGCGTTGGCCGGCCTTCCTCATCCACGGCCACCATGGTGAAGAAGCAGCTGTTGGCATGGCGCACGCTGCGCTTGAGGATGTCCTCGGCCACCACCTTGATGCCGATCTCCATCGACGAGGTGCCGGTGTAATTCACCGAGGCCAGGAAGGTGACCAGCTCGCCCACCGCGATGGGCTGGCGGAACATCACCTGGTCCACCGACAGGGTGACCACGTAGCTGCCGGCGTAACGGCTGGCGCAGGCGTAGGCGACCTGGTCGAGCAGGCGCAGGATGGCGCCGCCGTGGACCTTGCCGGAGAAATTGGCCATCTCCGGCGACATCAGCACGGTCATGGACAGCTGGTGGGTTTTCAGTTCGGTCGACATGGGGCGATTGTATCGGCAACCGGTAGTGCCGGCCGCTGGCCGGCAACCACGCGATTGTTTCCGGAGGCCATGAAAAAGCCGGCCAGCGGCCGGCTCTACCAGAAGCAGAAGGGCCGCGTGAGCGGCCCTTCGTGTTTCTTACTTCAGCTTCGCATCGGCGCGCAGGGCGGCAGCGCGGTCGGTCTTCTCCCAGGAGAAGGCCGTGGCGTTGACGGTCTCGCCTTCGCCGTTGAGGTAGCTGAATTCCTTCGGCTTGCGGCCGAAGTGGCCGTAAGCCGCGGTCTGCTGGTACATCGGGTGCACCAGGTCCAGCATCTTGATGATGCCGTACGGGCGCAGGTCGAAGTGCTTGCGGATCAGCTTCTCGATCTTGTCGTCGCTGATCTTGCCGGTGCCGAAGGTGGTGACCGAGATCGAGGTCGGCTCAGCCACGCCGATGGCGTAGGAGACCTGCACTTCGCAACGGTCGGCCAGGCCGGCGGCAACCACGTTCTTGGCCACGTAACGGGCCGCGTAGGCTGCCGAACGGTCGACCTTGGACGGGTCCTTGCCGGAGAAGGCGCCACCACCGTGACGGGCCCAGCCGCCGTAGGTGTCGACGATGATCTTGCGGCCGGTCAGGCCGCAGTCGCCCACCGGGCCGCCGATCTCGAACTTGCCGGTCGGGTTGATGTGGAACTTGGTGCCCTTGTGCAGCCACTTGGCCGGCAGCACCGGCTTGATGATCTCTTCGCGGACGGCCTCGATGAGGTCCTTCTGCTTGATGCCCGGGGCGTGCTGGGTCGACAGGACCACGGCGTCGATGGCCGAGACCACGCCGTTTTCATAGCGCAGGGTGACCTGGCTCTTGGCGTCCGGGCGCAGCCACGACAGCGGCGAGTTCTTCTTCTTGCGGATCTTGGCCTGCTGCTCGACCAGGCGGTGCGACAGGTGGATCGCGGCTGGCATGTAGCTGTCGGTCTCGTTGGTGGCATAGCCGAACATCAGGCCCTGGTCGCCAGCGCCCATTTCTTCCGGCTTCTTGCGATCCACGCCCTGGGCGATGTGCGGCGACTGCTTGCCGATCAGGTTCAGCACGCCGCAGGTGGCGCCGTCGAAGCCGACGTCGGAGCTGTCGTAGCCGATGTCCGTGATGACCTTGCGGGTCAGCGCTTCCAGGTCGATCCAGGCGCTGGTGGTGATCTCACCGGCCACAATGGCAACACCGGTCTTGACCATGGTCTCGCAGGCCACGCGGGCGCGCTGGTCCTGGGTCAGGATCGCGTCCAGCACCGCATCGGAGATCTGGTCGGCAACCTTGTCCGGATGGCCTTCGGAGACCGACTCGGAGGTGAAGAGATAGCTGGACATCAGGCGTAATATCCCTTGATTCGGATGGAAAGATGGGCGCGAATGATACACGGGGTGCGCCGCCTGTGCATTGTGAACCTGTACCGGTTGCCGGTGGTTAAGCCCGCGTAGGCCCGGCAGGGGCCGTCCGGCTGGGATTGGGGCTCAGCCTCGAGGCCCAGTGTTCCACCAGCGTGACAACGCAGCGGGCGGCTACCGGCCCCGACTGCGCGGGCCACAACGCCCGGCAGCGGCTGTGCGGCCGTCATCGTTCTGCCCAAAAACCGCCATCTGGCTGCCGCCTGCCGGGCGCAGGCTGTCGGCCAAGCCGGCCGCCGGGCATGAGTGGATCTGCCATGCAGGAACTTGAACAGCGTCTCCAGCAACGCTTCCCCGATTGGTTCCATGGCCGCCGTGGCCAACTGGCCCGGCCCTTGCTGCGCAGCGTCGGCCGCTGGTCGCGGTTGGACCAGATCGAAGCCTTCCTGCAGCGCAGCTCAGGCCTGCGTGGCTTCGGCTTCGTCGCCGCCGGCCTGGAGTTCATCGACGGCCAGTACCAGGTGGACCCGGCCGCGCTGGCCAGGATCCCGGCCACCGGCCGCCTGCTGATCGTCGCCAACCATCCCTCCGGGGCACTGGATGCCCTCGCCCTGCTGGACGCGGTCGGCCGCATCCGCCGTGACGTGCGGATCGTGGCCAACGACCTGCTGGGGGCAATCGCGCCACTGCAGGACCTGCTGCTGCCGGTACGCATCCTCGGTGGCAAGGCCCAGCGTGGCAGCCTGCATGCCGTCGAAGAGGCGCTGGCCGCCGAGCAGTGCGTGATCGTGTTCCCGGCCGGCGAGGTCTCGCGGCTGTCGCTGCGCGGCATCCGTGATGGCCGCTGGCAGCGCGGTTTCGTCCGCTTTGCCCGTGCCGCTGGCGCGCCGGTGCTGCCGGTGCGTGTGGAGGCGCGCAACTCGGCGCTGTTCTACGGCGCCTCGACCCTGTTCAAGCCGGCGGGCACCGCGCTGCTGGCGCGCGAGATGTTCACCCGTCGTGGCCGTCCGCTGCGGCTGAGCATCGGTGAGCCGATGCAGCTGGGCAAGGGCGGCGACCCGGGCGCACAGCTGCTGGCGGTGCGCCGCGCGCTGTATGCGCTGGGCCGTAATGGGGCGGCGGGCGATGCAGCTGCTGTAGCAGGCCCCGAGCCGCTGGCGTCCCCGGTGCCGCCTTCACAGGTGGCCGCAGGCATCGCCGCGGCGACCCAGCTGGGCCAGACCGCCGACGGCAAGCAGATCCTGCTGGCGACCTGTACCGCCGATTCGCCGCTGCTGCTGGAGCTGGGGCGTCTGCGCGAGCTGACCTTCCGCCAGGTAGGCGAGGGCACCGGGCGCAGCCGCGATCTGGACGATTACGATCCGCGGTACGAACACATCGTGATCTGGGACGCGGCCGCGCAGCGCATCGCCGGCGCCTACCGGATCATGCGTGGTGCTCACGCGCTGGCCCGGCACGGCCTGTCCGGGCTCTACAGCGCGTCGCTGTTCCGCTATTCCGACGACGCCATCACCCACATCGCCGAAGGCCTGGAACTGGGCCGCAGCTTCGTGGTGCCTGATTACTGGGGCAGCCGCAGCCTGGACTACCTGTGGCAGGGCATCGGCGCCTACCTGCAGTGCCGGCCCGGCATCCGCTACCTGTTCGGCGCCGTGTCGATCAGCGCAGCGCTGCCACGCGATGCACGCGAGCAGCTGGTGGCGTACTACCAGCGCTACTACAGCGGTACCGCCGGCCTGGCCGAATCGAACCGCCCGTTCCAGTACTTCGTCGCGCCGCCAAGTTTCGGCGAGCTGGATGCAGGTGCCGCGTTCGATGTGCTCAAGGCCAACCTGGCCGCACTCGGCACCGGCGTGCCGACGCTGTATCGCCAGTACACCGATCTGTGCGAACCCGGTGGCGCCCGTTTCCTTGCCTTCGGTGTCGACCCGGACTTCAGTGATTCGATCGACGGCCTGATTGAAGTGGACCTGTGCGCGATCAGGCCGAACAAGCGAAAACGCTACCTGCGCGACGCGGGGACGCCGGCATGAGCGCGCTGGCGAACCTGTCGCCGCACCGGCGCGCAGTGTTCGTCTCCGACGTGCACCTGGGGTCACGTCATTGCCATGCCACCGAGCTGGCGCGGTTCCTCTCGCAGCTGCGCTGCGAACGGTTGTACCTGGTGGGCGACATCATCGACCTGTGGTGGATGGCGCATCGCCGCGCCAACTGGCGCCAGTCGCACAGCGAAGTCATCCAGGCCCTGCACGCGCTGCGCCGTGCCGGAACCGAGATCGTCTACATCCCCGGCAACCATGACGCGTCACTGCGCCACGTGTGCGGGCTGATGCTGCCAGCGATGCAGGTGCGCCGTCGCGCCATCCATGTGACCGCCGATGGCCGTCGCCTGCTCGTTGCGCATGGGGACGAGTACGACGGCGTGACCCACTTCGGTGGCCTGCAGGAAAAGTTCGGTGACTGGCTGTACTACCGCATTCTGACCGGCAACCAGGCGTTGAATGCGGTGCGGCGGCTGCTGGGGATGCGCTACTGGTCGCTGTCGGAGTTCCTGAAGAAGCGCAGCGGTGCGGCCGAACGCTACATCGAACGCTTCGTGCAGGCCGGGCTGGACGACGTGCGGCGGCGCGGACTGGATGGCATCGTCTGTGGCCACATCCACCGCGCCGCGCTGATCGAGCGCGATGGCCTGGTCTACGCCAACGACGGCGACTGGGTGGAGAGCCTGACCGCGCTGGCCGAAGACCATGATGGCGCGCTGCGCCTGCTCGACCACAATGGCCAGACCCTGGTGGAACTGCCGGGCGCGCGCATCAAGCAAGCGGCTTGACCCACTCTTGTAGAGTCGAGCCATGCTTGTATGTTCCTCCCGGCTCCTACGCGGTATGTAGGAGCCAGGGTGGAGGGACCGTCAAGCATGCATCTGCGGATACTAGCCGACAGACGAGTCGAGCGATCCCCATCCCGCACACGAACGTCGATAAAGGATCGTACGGCCCCCAAAGGGGA